>CADAJS010000029.1 GCA_902788315.1 uncultured Bacteroidales bacterium | reverse complement strand
CGCAGAAGAGGAAAGAATCTCCTGACAGTTGCTCGATTCCCTCACTGATGATTAGATGCTTAATTTCGCTTCTGCCGCAAAATGCGCCTCTCTTCATACGGTCCACTTTATATTCTTTCCCGTCCAGCGTGACACTGCTGGGAATCACCAGCGTACTGTCTGCTGTCACGGGCAGGGGAATGTTCATGTCTGCATCCGAAATAGTTGCCACTTCCTTATCAGGTGGTACTATAATGACTGAACCACAGCCTCGTGGCGGGCATCCACATACTGCTTCTCCTCCCGGCGCGCGTCGAGCGAGTCGCCCTCCGTCTTTCGTTCTGCACTCAGCGTTCCGCTGTACTTCGGTTGTGCTGCCGCAGGCAGCAAGGCAATGGCCATCATGGCGCAGGCCAGCGCCTTCTTTAGTTCATAGTTCATAGTCCATAGTTCATAGTTAAGCGAGTCTGTACTATTTCCTCCCCTCTCCTCGGAGAGGGGTCGGGGGTGAGGCTGTCGGGGGTGAGGCTCTACTTCCTCTTAAATGTCCGATGAAGGTCCTTCAGTGTGGCCCAGCCCTCGATATAGACGAGTGTGAGCTGATAGGTGTCGGGGCGCGACTCATAACACTGATAGCAGAGATAGCGCTTCTGCTGGGCTGGCAGACTGACGATGCAATAGGAGAGATGGCCGTCCTTCATCTCATATTCCGTCTCGGAGCTGTCCTCCATGCCCGGTGCGTCGAGGAGCACCAGCGACTCGATGGTGTCGCGCTCGACAGTGCTGACCTCCATCTTCAGGCTGCGGAAGAGCGACAGCTTGAACTTGTGGATGCTCTCGCCCTTGACGAGCGTCTCCTCCATACGCTTCTTGGGAACAACCTTCCCGGCAAAGACCGGGGCGACGGCCATGTCCTTCTGTGCCGCAGTCTCGACCAGCACCGTGACAAGGCAGATGGTCAGTATGATGATTCTTTTCATATCGGTGTACCTTTTTATGGATTTAGAATGTCAGTGAGCTGTCCCTCTATATGGTCGGTCGTAGAGCATGCCAGGACGCTCTGCATCGTGTTTTCCATCATGCCGAGCACAAGCGCCTCGTCGGTGGTCTCCTGTCCGTAGATAGTGGCCACGGCACAATTCTCCGCCTCACCCCCTCGGGGGACGACCAGTAGGAACCCCAGGACGAGACTGGCCGCAACGGCAATGCCCGTCCGGCGCCAGAGGCTGGCGCGGTGGTGGCGCTCCACGATGCAGTCGTATGTCGCCGAGTCGTCCTCGGTGAGCCACTGCGGGAGGGCTTGCATCGGCTCAGCCTGCAACATGGCCTGCACCGCCCTCTGCCCGGGCGTGAGCGACGCAACGGCAGAGAGCATGCGGCGCAGCGTCTGTTCTTCCTCGCGGGTGGACGTGCCACTGAGATATTTGTCGATGAGTTTGTTCATAGGTGTTGTTTTATGAAGTCATACACTTTTCGTCTTGCTGCAGAGAGCTTGCTGCTGACGCTTCGAGGCTGCATCCCAGTGATGCTGGCCATGAGGTCGAGGCTCATGTCGGGCTCCTGGCGGAGCAGGAAGAGGCGCCGTTCCGAGGGCGAGAGACGGCCGAGGGCAATGTCAAGCAGGAGCTGGCCGTCGTCGGAGAGGAGACGGCCATCGGCCTGCTCCGAGTCCGGTCGTCCGGCTGCATGGCCTTCCTCGAGCGTCAACGTCTCGCGCAACCGGGCCTTTCGCCACATACTGACGCAGACATTCCGCGCCACGCGCAGCGCAATGGGTCGCAGACCATCGTCCACTGCCAGCCGGTCGCGACAAAGCCAGAGGCGCAAGAGCGTCTCCTGCACGACGTCCTCGGCCTCCTCCTCCCGGCGGAAGAAGTCCCTCCCCACCCGGAGGAGCAGGGGCCGAAGAGGCTCAACATGGGTGATATATTCGCTCTGCGTCATGCGTGTCGGGTCATGCTTTCTATATAATAAACGCACAAGCAGGGCGGATGTTATCAAAGAATCCCGAAAAAAGTGGGCGATGGGGGTGTGCCGGTTCTTTTCTCGGGAAATATCAGGCTATCAGGGAGCCACCTGCTGGAACGGTTTCTCTGCGTCGCCGGCCCACCGGTAGAGATGTAGTAGAGGCTGTTGCCAAGGGAGCAGATACCAGTGCTTCCCCAGGAGAAGTGCCAGCCGTGGGCGACGGGCAGGACAAGCCCACGCTGGCCGTCGTCCGATGCCATGTCTCGCTCTGCCCCATCGCATTCAGGGTGTAGCGCACCGAGCTGGTCCGGCGGAGAATATCATGAGCATCCAGTTTTAATGTGAACTGATTCGTGCGGCCCAGGGAACGAGATAAGGTTGCATTCCACAGCAGAGCCTTGTCATTCATGTTCCTGTCCCGATAGCCCAACGATGCCACATCCTCATGTCGCTCTCTATTCTCAGTTTCCATGGTAGAAGGCAGACTACGGATACTTCGTAGCCGACCTTCGCGGCATTCCGTGCGGAGATTCGGCACATATACGTTAATGCAGTTCCGTGTCATCGTGTCACCTTTTTCTTAATGGTAATACTCTTGGATGTCTCTCGCAGAGCCTCCAGTCGCATGGAGATGGTCCATGCGTTGTCTGTGGTGCACGAGGCGGCAAGGAGTGCGGGCTGAATGGAGAAAGAAGATGGCGAACTCTACAGCGCTTCTGCTTCGATGAGGATGCCCTGATTGGAGCGGATGGCAATGGAATACGTGCCGTCGGATCCTACATTGACCTTCACCGGACCGTCGCCGCCCGTGGCCGAGATACGCCATCCGTCGGCATGGAAACTGAGCGTATGCTCCGTCGGGTGTTCGTCGTAGGGGTCGTCGGCTGAGCAGACGAAGAGAGCCTGGTTGCCGTTGCCTGTGCGTGGCAGCATCGTTCCCACCACAAGGGGGCTGTGGTCTGTGCAGCACAGGCCGTCGAACACTCCGTTTGAGAAGCTTTTCAAGCTCTGCAGCCTCACCCCCTTGAGCCACTCGGTGCCGTCGAATGAGACGAAATCTGTGCGCACACGGCGATACTTCATATAGCTGGGACCCAGCCGGTGCAGTTCAGCATTCACGCGACGAAGCTTGTCGTATTGCTGTGTCTTCTCGCCCTTCTTGTCAAGCACTTGGTTGTGCCACCACCCTGCCGTGTAGCAGGCCCACGTGATGTTCTCTGCACCGAATGCCATTGCCGTGTATGCCTGGAAGCGCAGCTCGTTTTCACTGATCCACTTGTCTTCCTTATTGGAGTTCACCTGTAGCACAATCCACATGCTGCGCCCTGTTCCCGTGCAGGCGTCGGATACGATAGAGAGGTTGTCGTATGCCTTCGGCACGTTGATGGAATAAAGGTAGAAGTCGTAGCAGAGGTAGTCGGCGGGGACATTCCGACAGTATTCGGCGATGTGTTCCCGATAGGTGGGCGTGCCCAGCTGGTTGACGGTCTGGGTGGCAGAGTTCTGCGACACGGAAGCGTAGTTCGGGTAGAGGTTGAGGTAGGGGAACTGATTGGGGAAGAGCGAGTCCACGCGCTGGAACACTCTGCCGTAGTGGGGGAAGTCGAGTGCCGACGGTTCGTCGCCGATGTCGATGCCCCAGATGGCAGGATGGTCAACGAAGTTCTTTGCCTTCTCGTCGTATAGGACGAGCGGACAGGCCTTCTCCATCGTGCCGGCGTTCTTGCCGTCGCCGCCCCACCATCCGGGCACTATACCTGAGACAATGGCGCCGACGTGATGCTTCTGCATGCGGTCGAGCAGTTCCTTATTATATGGAATGCAGATGAGGAAGTCAATGCCACAATCCGCCACGTCGCGGACATGAGCCTCCGACCATGCATATGGCTGCAGGTGGTAAGCTCCAATATTCAAACGAGTGCGGTCCATGCGCACGCTCTCTGCGGTCACATTCTGCGCCGCGATGTCTTGTGTTCCGCCCCATGTAATACACAGGAGCAGGGCGAGGAGAGAAAGTTTTTTCATAGTGGTTAAATAGAATAATTCACCCCCAGACCTTCTTCGAGAGGGGGACTGGGGGTGAGGATTAGATTTCTTGCAGAGGCCGTTCCGCATCGTCGGTCCAACGGTAGAGGTGTACGGTGGTGTTCTGCATAGTAGAGGCTGTTGCCAAGGGAGCAGATACCAGTGCTTCCCCAGGAGAAGTGCCAGCCGTGGGCGACGGGCAGGACAAGCCCACGCTGGCCGTCGTCCATGCCCTGGAGCTTTTGCCTTCGAGCCTTGTGACTGATGTCGATGGCAAAGAGGCCGTAGTTGGGATACTGAGGCTTTTTGCCGGGATAGACGGCGGCGAGGATGTAGCCCGTCCAGGGGTCATAGGCCAGGTTCTGGATGCCGTAGGTGGTGTTGCCCGTGTGGGCGAAGTACTTGGCTTTGGGCTTCGCAGGGCCGCTCTTGTGCAGGTTGGTGGGCGAGAGGGGTTGCTCGTACTGCTGCCAGCGGGAGACGTCGTAAGCGAGGAGCACTTGATAGTCATTGTCGGTGCGCTCCGTGTCGCCATATACTCCGTAGGCCACGTAGAGCAGGTACTTTCCACCCTGCTTGCCAGGGGCGGGGGCGAAGGTGACGCCGTCGATACCCGAGCATCCGAAGCGGTGCTCCACCTGGCGCCCATTGTTGCTGACGCTGGCGCTGTAGTCAGCAAGTGCTTCCTTAATATATACGGTAGTCATGACGTCGGAGGCATCCATGTGCTGGCGTGTGAGGCGGTCCAAGTCGAAGATGGCGATGTAGAAGCCGTCCTCCTCCGAATTGGTGGTGCCGGTGCCCTTCGATATGCCCTTGCCGATGGCGTCGTGCTTATACTCGATGGATCCGTAGAGGCGTCCGTCGTCGGGGTTCATGGCGAGGCAGCCCAGGTGGCCCGTGAGTCCCTCGACGCTGGCAACGAGGCGTCCCTGCATGTCGAACTTGAGCAGTGCGGTGGTGAAGGACATGTACATGCACTGGCGGGCGGCGTCGTAGGCGATGCCCTGCACGTGGAACTTGCCGTGCTCGCCGGAGTATATCTGGGAGGGGAGGGACAATCTCGCGCCAGACAACCTCGCACCAGACAACCTCGCACCAGACAACCTTGCACCAGACAATCTCGCACCAGACAATCTCGCGCCAGACAATCTTGCGCCAGACAACCTCGCACCAGACAACCTTGCACCAGACAACCTTGCACCAGACAATCTCGCACCGGACAATCTCGCACCAGACAATCTTGCGCCAAACCCAGCCCCCATCGTATCGCTCTCCAACGCTGACGCCCAAACTTGCGCCCCGACAGGGAGAGGGGAGGACGAATTGTTACCTGAAACCGGTTTGCCTCCGTAGGCGGCGAGGCTTATAATGCACAAAAGGCTCATGAGGAGAGCCTTTCGTGTGGAATGGAATCTTGTATTCATGGTGGTGGAGGGGGTTATGCGTCAATGTTAGCGAAGGTAGCGTTCTGCTCGATGAAGTCGCGGCGCGGGCCTACATCCTCGCCCATGAGCATGGAGAAGACATAGTCGGCTCCGGCGGCATCCTCGATGGTCACCTGCTTCAATAGTCGGGTCTCGGGGTTCATGGTGGTCTCCCACAGTTGCTCGGGGTTCATCTCGCCCAGACCTTTGTAGCGCTGAGTGAACATGCCGTCTTCCTTGCCGCCATTGTATTTCTCCATGAAGCGCAGGCGGTCCTCCTCGGTGTAGCAGTATTCCTCCGTCTTTCCCACTCGGCAACGGTAGAGGGGAGGAGTGGCTATGAAGAGGTGGCCGTTCTGGATAAGCTCGGGCATGTAGCGGTAGAAGAGTGTCATCAGGAGGGTGTCGATGTGCGAACCATCGACATCGGCATCGGTCATGATGATTACCTTGTAGTAGCGTATCTTCTCGTAGTTGGCTTCCTTGGAGTCTTCGCCCAGCCCGAAGCGTACGCCGAGGGCCTGGATGATGTTATTCACCTCTTCATGCTCGAAGGCCTTGTGCCACATGACACGCTCGACGTTGAATATTTTGCCTCGGATGGGCAGGATGGCCTGGAACTGACGCATGCGACCCTGCTTGGCCGAACCGCCGGCCGAGTCACCCTCGACGATGAAGAGCTCGCAGTTGGCTGCATCCTTGTCCGAACAGTCGGCCAGTTTGCCGGGCAGTCCGCCGCCGCCCATGGGCGACTTACGCTGCACGCTCTCGCGGGCCTTGCGGGCTGCCACTCGAGCCGTAGCGGCCAGGATGACCTTATCGACGATGAGCTTAGCCTCCTGGGGATGCTCCTCGAGATAGTTGGCCAGAGCCTCGCCCACGGCCTGCTGTACGGCACCAGCCACCTCCGAGTTGCCCAGTTTGGTCTTCGTCTGTCCCTCAAACTGCGGTTCGGCCACCTTAATGCTGATGACGGCAGTGAGGCCCTCGCGGAAGTCTTCGCCGCTGATTTCTACATGGTTCTTGGCCAGTTTCTCCAGGTCCTTCTGGCACTGTGCCTCGGCATAGGCCTTGAGCGTGCGGGTGAGTGCGGTGCGGAAGCCCTGCAGGTGGGTGCCGCCCTCGATGGTGTTGATGTTGTTCACATAGGAGTGCAGGTTCTCGGTGTAGGCCGTGTTGTACATGATGGCCACCTCGATGGGGATGCCCTGCTTCTCGGTGTTCAGATAGATGACGTCGTTGAAGAGGTGGGTGCGGCTGGAGTCGATGTAGCGCACGAAGTCGCGCAGTCCGCCCTCGCTGTAGAACTTCTCCTGGCGGGTATTGCCCTCCTCGTCGGGGCGCAGGTCGGTAAGCGTGATGGTGATGCCGGCGTTGAGGTAGGCCAGCTCACGCATACGATTGGCCAGGATGTCGTATTCATAGACTGTGGTGGTGAAGATGGTGTTGTCGGGCCAGAACTGCTGGCGCGTGCCGCGCAGCTCGGTCTCGCCCACCACCTCGACGCCCGTCACGGGCTTGCCGCAGGAATATTCCTGCTGGTAGATTTTGCCGTCGCGATAGACGGTGGAGACCATCTTGGTCGAGAGGGCGTTCACGCAGGATACGCCCACTCCGTGCAGACCGCCCGAGACCTTGTACGAACCCTTGTCGAACTTTCCTCCGGCATGGAGCACGGTCATCACCACCTCCAGGGCGCTCTTGTGCTCCTTCTCGTGCATGTCCACGGGGATGCCGCGTCCGTTGTCCTGGACGGTGATGCTGTTGTCCTCATTGATGGTCACTTCGATATGTGTACAATAGCCTGCCAGGGCCTCGTCAATCGAGTTGTCAACGGTCTCGTACACCAGATGGTGGAGTCCCTTGCGGCTGATGTCGCCGATGTACATAGCCGGGCGTTTGCGCACGGCTTCAAGCCCCTCCAGCACTTGTATGTTAGAGGCGCTGTATTCCTGTGTCTGCGTCTGATTCTCTTCCATTCAATTTTTATGCTTTAAAACGGTACAAATTTACGAAGAAAATCCCAAATAAGCAAACATTAGGGAGAGAAAAGTTTCTTTGCCGCCTCCCTTGCCTTCTGCCGTCTCTCCTTACGCCTCGCGCTGCATGCATTCCCCCATGCTTACGACATATCGTACGGCCGGAGGAAAGTGTTGCGCAGGCGGAGGGGAAATGCTGCGCAGGCGGAGGGAAAATGTTGCGCAGGTAAGTGAGAAAAGCTGCGCAGGCAAGTGGGAAAAGCTGTGCAGGCAAGTGAGAAAAGCTGCGCAGGCAAGTGAGGCACGCCACGGGAAGAGGGATGCCCGCGACACCGGGAACAGGCAGCCGCCATTGTCTCCGCTGCCCTTCATAGCTTGAAGGGCAAAAAAAGCGCCGGAGGGATGCTCCGGCGCTTACTCTATTTCACTCCGTCACGGGCGGCCAAGACCGCCACGCGGGAGAGAGGGGGCTTATTCTTTGGGACGGTCGGGACGCGGACGACGCTCGCCACGCTCGGGACGCGGACGGCGCTCACGCTCCTGATAGCCCTCAGGCTTCTCCATCAGCACACGGCGAGAGAGCTTGAACTTGCCGGTCTTCTCATCAATATCGAGAAGCTTCACCTTCAGCTTGTCTCCCTCCTTGATGCCAGCCTCCTCGACAGTCTCGAGGCGCTTCCAGTCCATCTCGCTGATATGCAGCAGGCCGTCGCGACCAGGCATGAACTCAACGAATGCACCGTAAGGCATCACGCTGCGCACAGTACCATCGTACACCTCACCCACCTCGGGCACGGCCACGATGGCCTTAATCTTGGCCATAGCGGCGTCGATGGCTGCCTTGTCGGGGGCAGATACCTGCACCTTGCCCACGCCGTCTTCCTCGTCGATGGTGATGGTGGTGCTTGTCTCTTCCTGAATACCCTGGATAATCTTTCCGCCGGGGCCGATAACAGCTCCGATGAACTCCTTCGGAATGATAATCTGCTCGATGCGGGGCACGTGGGGCTTCAGTTCGGGACGCGGAGCAGAGAGCGTCTTCATCATCTCGCCCAGAATGTGCTCACGACCGGCCTTGGCCTGCATAAGAGCCTTCTCCAGAATCTCGTAGCTCAGGCCGTCGCACTTGATATCCATCTGAGTGGCCGTCAGTCCCTTGGGCGTACCCGTGGTCTTGAAGTCCATGTCGCCCAGGTGATCCTCGTCGCCCAGGATGTCGCTCAGCACGGCATATTTCTCCTCACCGGGATTCTTGATGAGTCCCATGGCAATACCGCTCACGGGAGCCTTGATGGGCACACCGGCATCCATCAGTGCCAGACAGCCTGCACAGGTGGTGGCCATCGAACTGGAGCCGTTGCTCTCGAGCACATCGCTCACCACGCGAACTACATAGGGATAGTCATCGGGCAGCTGACCCTTCAGGCCGCGCCATGCCAGATGTCCGTGGCCAATCTCACGACGGCCTACGCCACGCTGAGCCTTGGCCTCGCCTGTAGAGAACGGCGGGAAGTTATAGTGGAGCAGGAAACGCTGATATTCGCGCACGAGTACGTCATCGACCAGTTTCTCGTCCAGTTTGGTGCCCAGCGTACAGGTGGCCAGCGCCTGGGTCTCGCCGCGAGTGAAGATAGCGCATCCATGAGGACCGGGCAGAGTGCCTGCCTCGCACCAGATGGGGCGGATATCAGTGGTCTTGCGTCCGTCGAGACGAATACCCTCGTCCAGAATGCAGCGGCGCATGGCGTCGCGCTCCACATCGTGATAATAACGATCGACGAGAGCGTTCTTCTCCTCCAGTTCCTCAGGAGTCATGTCGGGATGTGCCTCGGCATAGCGTGCCTTGAAGTCTTCACGTATCTGCTCGAAAGCCTCGGCCCGCTGCTGCTTCTCCAGTGCCTGCTTGGTGACGTCGTATGCGGGCTGATAGCACTCGTCGTGCACCTGCTGACGCAGTTCCTCGTCGTTCACCTCGTGGCAATATTCACGCTTCACGTCCTTGCCCAGCTCCTTGCTCAGTTCCTTCTGGAGGCGGCACATGGGCTTGATAGCCTCGTGGGCTGCCTTGAGGGCTGCCAGCAGATCAGACTCCTGGACTTCCTTCATCTCGCCTTCCACCATCATGATGTTTTCCTCGGTGGCACCGACCATGAGGTCCATGTCGGCCTGCTCGAGCTGCTGGAAGGTGGGGTTGATGACAAACTGCCCGTCAATACGTGCCACACGGCACTCACTGATGGGGCCCTCAAAGGGGATGTCGCTGCAAGCCAGAGCGGCAGAGGCGGCAAAGCCAGCCAGAGCATCGGGCATGTCCACGCCATCGGCAGAGAAGAGGATTACATTCACATACACCTCAGCGTGATAATTGCTGGGGAAGAGCGGACGCAGGGCGCGGTCCACCAGACGACAAGTGAGAATCTCGTCGTCGTTTGCCTTACCCTCGCGCTTCGTGAAACCGCCCGGAAAGCGACCGGCAGCGGCATACTTTTCTCTGTACTCTACCTGCAAGGGCATGAAATCTGTACCGGGAACGGCATCTTTGGCGGCACAAACGGTGGCCAGGAGCATTGTATTATTCATGCGCAGCATGACAGCTCCATCGGCTTGTTTGGCCAATTTCCCGGTCTCGATGCTGATGGTTCTTCCATCAGGCAACTCGACTGTCTTTGTAATTACGTTCATCTTGATTTATAAAATTGCGTCAAAAATCGTGCAAAGATAGCATTTTTATTTCATACAACCTGCCACATTGCACCAGTTTCTGCTTCTCAGGGCTTCATTTTCTGTTTTTTCGACGCAAGATGGATGATGTAACGGGGAAAAATAGTAATTTTGCAGACGAAAAATACAGCCAGACGATTCATGAAGAAAATTCTGCTCCTATGCCTGCTATTTGCCGCAGCCTCATGCCAGCGACAGGCACACTTTACAGTGACCGGACACATCACTGAGGCCAAGGACACCGTCCTCTACCTCGAACATATCACACTGGGCGACGGCATCGTACCCATCGACTCCGTGCGACTCAGCGCCGACGGAGCATTCTCCCTGCAGGGGGCGGCGCCCGAAAATCCCGAGTTCTATCGCCTGCGCATCGGCGGACAGGGCATCAACCTGGCCATCGACAGCACGGAAACCATCACCGTCGAGGCAGCGTTCCCACAGATGTCGTTCGGATACAGCGTGGAGGGCAGCGGTGCATGCGACACCATACGCATGCTCAGCCTAAAGCTGGCCGAACTGGAACGCACCCTGCGTTCACTGGCGGCCAACCGGGACTTTACGGTGGAGGAACGCGAAGCCAAGGCACGAGAACTCGTGCAGCAGTACAAGCATGAAGTGAAGCTGGACTTCATCCAATACAACATGAGGAGCGCCAGCAGCTATTTCGCATGCTTCCAGATGCTGGGCGGGCAGCTGCTCTTCGACCCCATGCACGACAAGGACGACCTAAAGTGGGTGCGTGCCATTGCAAATGCCTGGAACGAGGCCTACCCCGACTGCCCGCGCACGCAGAACTTGGCAAACATCATCGCTGAGGGACGCCGCAATCTGGCCAAGCCGCGCGAACTGGTGCTGACAATCGACTCGAGCAAGGTTAGCGAACTGGGAATCGTGGACATGACATTCCCCGACATACAGGGCAACGAGGTAAGGCTGAGCAGCCTGCGAGGTCATGTGGTGCTGCTGGACTTCACCGCCTACGGGATGCAAGGCAGCAGCGAACGCACCCTGCAACTGCGTGAACTGTACGAGAAATACCACGAACGCGGACTGGAGGTGTATCAGGTGAGCGTCGATCCTGATCGTCACTTATGGACACAGCGTTGTGAAAACCTGCCCTGGGTATGTGTCTTTTGTGAGGAGGGACTTAACAGCGACATCCTCTCCATCTATCAGGTCACGTCACTGCCCTACTACTTCCTCATTGACCGCAACTGCGACCTGCAGGCCCGGCAGGAAAATATCCCCAATCTGGAGAAAGCCATCAGAGACCTGCTCTGACCTTGCAGGCTTAGGGGTACTTATGAATGCAACGGAATCAAAAAGCGCCAACGCGACTCACGTCGCACTGGCGCTATCAATTGATGATTCTCGAAACATTGATACTTACTCGTACAACTATCATTTGTCACACTGCTATCGGTGCCGTATATAGTACGCGAAGCGCAATGTCGGGACAAAGTTACGCAGAAATCGCGGCACATACCCTCCCTGCCAAGTTAAATAATGTTAATAGGCGGGCTGTACGCCATGCTGCTTCCTATTTAAATTAGGAATAAAGGCCCACGGCTCGCCATCGGCCCACTACCAAATGAAGTGTGAGAAGACGGAGAAAACAAAAAATCTTGGTCAAAAATTTGTGCATTTCAAAAAAGGTGCCTACCTTTGCGGTGATGAACATACGAAAATGAGGGCAAAAGGGTTCCAGTCTGCCGATTGGGATTCTTCTTTTTTTCTTGCGCTTGCCAGAGGGATGCAGGAAGACACGCCCGAGTTTCAGAAGGCAGAAAACGACTATAATAACAAAACAATAAGCGTATGGCATACATGTCACAGAAAGGCTACGACAAACTGGTAGCCGAACTACAGCGTCTGGAAACTGTGGAGCGTCCCGCAGCCAGCGCAGCTATCGCTGAGGCGCGCGATAAAGGCGACTTGAGCGAGAATGCAGAATATGATGCTGCCAAGGAATGGCAGGGAAAGTTGGAAACAAAGATTGCCCAGCTGAAGCAGACAATCTTCGAGGCCAAAATCATCGACACCACCCACATGGACCTGAGCACGGTGCAGATCTTGGCCAGCGTCGAGCTGAAGAACGTCAAGACGGGCATGGTGATGAAATACCGAATCGTGAGCGAGACAGAAGCCAACCTGAGAGAAGGGAAGATTTCGGTAAGCACCCCCATCGCTCAGGGATTGCTGGGCAAGAAAGTGGGAGAGACAGCCAAGATCAAGGTACCGCAGGGAGAAATCGAGCTGAAGGTGCTGAGCATCAGCTTTGACGAATAGCGTCAGGGCCCTGTAGTGCCACACGCCACACAGGGCCGCATTTTACATCATAAAGAAGAACTATACATCATGGCAAGTATTTTCAGTAAAATCGTAGCAGGAGAGATTCCCAGCTACAAGATTGCAGAGGACGAGCATTACTATGCCTTCCTGGACATCAGCCCGCTGGCCAAGGGTCACACTCTGGTGATCCCGAAGCGCGAGGTGGACTATATCTTCGACCTCCCCGACGAGGATCTGGCCGGCCTGCAGGTCTTTGCCAAGAAGGTGGCTGTGGCCATCAAGAAGGCCATCCCATGTGAAAAGGTGGGACAATGTGTCATCGGTCTCGAAGTGCGCCACGCACACATCCACCTCGTGCCCATGCAGAAAGAGTCGGACATATACTTCAACAAGCCTCATCTGCAGCTGACACCCGAGGAGTTCACCGCTGTTGCCGAGAGCATCCGAGCCTGCTTCTAAGACAGAAACACGCCCGCTATACGTCCCTGCAGCGACGATTTATATGCAAGAAGGCTGTGCCCGATGGGCACAGCCTTCTTGCTTTTCGGGCGGGCCTGCTCAGTCCCCGATGATTACCTTCTTGCCGTCCATGATATAGACACCACGGCGCAGGCTGGCATCCACCTTCACTTGACGTCCGTCCAGCGTATAGGCCGTCGGGGCGAGTGCCACCTTTTCCTCGGGAGCAGAGACTGCCCCGGGGTTCGGCTCGGCACAGGGGTATAGCTGCAGCTCGCTGATGTTCCAGTAGAGATTGCTCTGCTCGGCTCCCTTCACAATCATGCGCAGGTAGCGCATCGGCGTCTCCATCTTGATGGCCGGGGAATAGTATTCGCCTGCCGCCACCACACCCGGGAAGCCATCCGTAAACTCGGCCACCTGCGTCCAGCTGGACTCATCGTCAGGCGTATTCGTAGCCTTGAGGATGATGTGGTTGGGGCTGTTTATCATGGAGAGGGTGGGATTCGTCACCGGACCGATGGGCTGCAGGTTGCGTCCGGCATAGTAGAGCTGCACCATCGACTGTGCCTCCAGCATATCCATCTGAATGTACTGGTTGAGCTGGGAAAGCGGAGTGGTGTTCGTGGCATCGGAGTGGAAGTGGGTGGCCATATTGCCGTCGAGAAGCGTGTTCACACTCATGTCGAAGCCATTGTAGCGCCAGTAGCAGTTGTCGCTGAGCTGCGATGTAGCCTTCAGCAGCGGATGGTCATAGTCCACGTTCAGTTCTTCGCTGGGCACAGTGGCTTTCACCTCCTGGTCGAGCCAGTAGAGCAGGTCGTTGTGCCATGCTTCGTAGTCCTCGAAACGGCTGAGGTGCCCGAAACCGTGGAAGCCGCCGGGATAGACGTGCAGGCTGACGGGGATTTTCTTCGTGATGAGCGCCTGCGCGTACTGGAGGCTGTTCTTCACCGGCACCAGCTCGTCGGCAGACGAGACTACGACGAATGCCTGCGGCGTATTGTTCTTCACCTGGCGTTCGTTGCTGTACTTCAGCACGAGCGACGCTGCGGGCGACGTGCCGATAAGGGCCTGGCGGCTGCCCATGTGGGTGTAGCTCTCGTCCATCGTGATGACGGGATAGAGCAGGATCTGGAAGTCGGGGCGCGAGTCGGCGGTAAAGTGCGTGGCCAGCGTAGAGGCCAGATGTCCGCCAGCCGAGCTGCCCATGATGCCGATGGCCTTGCGGTCGATGCCCCACTTGGCTGCATTCTCCCTCACGATAGTCATTGCACGGTCGGCGTCGGCCAGCGGCACGGCGTGGCGTGTGGCCGGAAGCCGGTAGCGCAGGACGAATGCGGCGATGCCATGCTCATTGAACCATGTGGCAAAGTCCGTGCCCTCATAGTCCATGCAGAGACCCTGGTATCCACCGCCTGGACAGATGATGACCGCCTTGCCGTTTCCCTCGTTGGGCAGGAAGCCGTAGAGTATCGCATTCGCGCGGTCGCTGTCCGTGTTGTCCGTTCCGTCCCAGATGGAGATGGTCATGGTCTGCTTCGTCTGGGCCTGCATCACGCTCGGAGTAAGCCCCAAGACGAAGAGGCAGAGCATCATACAATATAGATGCCTGCAAGAAACTTTCTTTTTCATAACGCTGGATATTGTTTAAGTTAATAAATCGTAGGGTGTTTAAGAGAACTTCGTATCGATATGCATGCGGCGCATGGACGTGACGTCGCCGCGGGGACAGATCATCAGGATCTCGCCCTCCTCGGCAATCACATAGTCTTGCAGCCCCTTGACCACCGCCGTGCGTCCGTTCGGCAGACGGATTACATTGTTCTGACAGTCATAGAGGAAAGCGGGCGTGTTGAGCAAGACATTGCCCTGGGCGTCCGACGGGGCATCGACGAAGAGGCTGGCCCACGTGCCCATATCGGCCCAGCCGAAGTGGCCCTCCTGTACGCAGACATTCTCGCTGCGCTCCATGATGCTGATGTCGATGTTCAGGTTGGGCAGCGAACTGAAGAACTCGGGCACAAGCGTGGGCACCGACGACTCGGCCTCGGCCATCATACGCGGTATCTCCACCTGATACTCGGGCACGAGGCGGTACAGATTGCTCAGCATGACGTTCACGTTGAAGAAGTCGAGACCTGCGTTCCAGAGGAAGTCTCCCTCGTCGATGAACATCTGAGCAAACGTGGCATCAGGCTTTTCCGTGAACGACTTCACCGTGTAGATGCCGGGAGCCTCGACGTGTCCGTCGTCAATCTGGATGTAGCCGTAGCCCGTCTCGGGACGCGAGGGCTTGATGCCCGTCACGAGCAGTTTCTCGTGGCGCGACACGAAGTCGAGCCCGGCGAGCAGGTCGCGCCGGTAATCGTCCTCGCCCACGATGATATGGTCCGAGGGCGTCACCAGGATGTTGGCCTGAAGGTTTTTCTTGGCAATCACCACAGTACCCCAGGCCACGGCAGCCAGCGTGCCGCGACGCACAGGCTCCTCCAGGATGTGGGCATCGTCCACCTTGGGCAGCTGTTCGTGCACCAGGGGGAGATAGTCCACATTCGTAGAGAGGTATATATGGCTCGGGTCGATAAACCGCGCAATGCGGTCATACGTCTGCTGAAGCATCGTACGCCCTGTACCCAGAAGGTCCATAAACTGCTTGGGACGCGTCGTGCGGCTCACGGGCCACAGACGACTTCCGTTTCCTCCAGCCAGAATCAGGCAATAATTATTGTCCATAGTGGTTAAAAGATTTGGTTATTCCGACCGCAAGTTAAATCTTTTCTGCCAATCCTCCAAGAGAGCATGCAATATTTATTCTTTATGCATGTGGATTTGCTACATGGAGATAGCATTAGCCCATCCTTAACGCAGCTTTTTAATTACGGGAAGCAGCAGGCTCTCCATCACGGCATAGCCCTGGGCGTTGGGGTGAACGCCGGGGTTGTCATTGGCATAGGAAGGGTTCATGCACGTGCCGTCCTCGGAGACCATGGCGCTGAAATAGTCCACATACGGAATCTTGTTGGCCTTGGCATACTCCTTTACGCGGGCATTCAGATGGCGTATCTTCTCCATCGAGTCCGTGATGGAGGGGCGCCAGCCGAAGCCTCCTGCAGGCAGGCAGCTGGTCAGGATGACCTTCATCTTGTGATAGCGGGCTATCTCCACCATGGAGAGCACGTTGCCGTAGGTGAGGTCTTCGTTGTAGGCACCGGTATTCTCGGCGATATCGTTCGTGCCGTAGTTGATTACGACCACTTTGGGCTGCAGGTTGATTACGTCTTCACGGAAGCGGAGCAGAAACTGGTAGCTGGTCTGGCCACTGATTCCACGGCCGATGATATTGTTGTCCTTGAAGAACTCGGGACGCGTGCGGGGCCATCCGTCGGTAATCGAGTTGCCCATCAGTACCACACGCTTTTCTCCCTTCGCCGGGGCACCCAGCTCGGCGTTCTGCTTGGTATAGCGCCCCCAGTTGGCAAACTCGTGTTTCTGCGCCATAGCGCTGTTCACACACAAGGCGGTGAGCAGCATGGCTGCCACACGCTTCAGTTGAATCATTCTCTTCATAATGCGTTTGTTTTATAAGGTTAGTATTGTTTGTCCATATTGTTTGCCCGGCGAGCCGAAACAGGCCGTTTTTCTTTACATTTCGTCTTACACAGATGAGAGCAAAGTACCTCATCGGCTTGCGGAACACGCTCCTCCGGGCTATGGAACACGTTCCTCCGGGCTACGGAACACGTTCCTCCGGCCCGATTTTGCCGCGAGAATCGCGCAGACGTAAGCCAGCGGCCGTTCGTTCCATTTTTTGCAATTTTTCGCGTGTGCTGATTCTCAGTAGATTATATCGTCGCTCGACAGGGAATATCCCGCTTTTCACCTCAAAAAAGGGCATTTTTCGTCGATTTTCGGTACACCCCGAGAGGCAGGAGGGAGGGCTCGAAAATCCGAAATACGGACAGAAGTATCATTTCCGGCTGAGTCCGTCCGCCGTCCGCCGATGCAGGAACTTCCGTCCCCACCACTGGAACATGTGGGGCACCTGCCACAAGGCTTCGGCCGGCGAATAGTGGCAGAACTTCCTCACCTGCATGGAGATGCGCCAGAGATGCTGTGCCCCGTGAACCACACCGCGCCGCTGGGCATACGGGCGCTTCTGCCCGAAGTTGCCCGTCTCGAGCATGTTCTGCCAGAGGGCCTGGGCATCCCGATGGTCGCGCCGGCTGACGGGGAAGCCGAAGGAGGCCTCGTCAAACCCGAGGAGGTCTGTCAGGATGGCCCCCATCCCACAGTAGGCACGCAGGGCGCGGATGCCTTTCAGATGCCGGCGCAGTGCCTCGACATCGAGCGTGCCCTCCTCTCTCATGCGACACGTCAGCAGCGCCCAGTCGCAGAACTGGCGTACGCCGATGCCGTCGTTGAGCAGGTGGTGCAGGATATGCACAAAGACGTAGAGCAGGTTGCAGGTGGGGGGCAACGTCGGCACAGGGTATCCGTCCACCATCGTGGTATGTCTCTGGGAGAGGATTTCCTGCATGACCACATGGTCCCAGTACTTGCGGTTGGGGGGATAGGCAAAGACGGTGAGGTTGCTATGCATCTCATATACGATGCCATCCCGAATGAAGTTCACATCGCGCTCGGAAATCGTATCGTCGGGCACCACGCCCCACGCCTCACGCAGATAGTCTAAGGCACGCTGCCAGTCGTCGGGATGACAGAGGAAATCGATGTCGCCGCTCATGCGCAGGCTCGCATCGCGATAGAGATGGTTGAGTGTCTGTCCCTTGAATACATAGATGCGTATGCCGTGGTCCTCCATTTCGCGGCAAAGGCTGACCACGGCGGCGTTCATCACACGATTGCGCCGGCGCACGTTCTGCAGGCGGCCGAAGAGGTCCATGGCTGCGCGCTTCGAGAGCTGTACGCCACAGTCCATCATACTCTGCGCCAGCAGGCCGGCCACCGTCTGCTCGCGTGCCAGACCCATCACGCGGCGGTAGTCGTCGTCGCTCCACACGCCCTCGGGTAGTTCAGGCACGGTGCCCCACAGAGCGTGGCGCAGCAAGCCGCTGAACGTCGTCTCTGCCTGAGCTTGGAGAGCACGACGCTGTGCCTCCTTCCGCTTATCCGAGACGGCCGACGTGTCATACTGTCCCTTCTCCTTGTCCCACGTCACGAAGAGCTGTTTGATACACAGGCGCGTGGCATCACCGCCATACTCCAGATAGCGCTCCTTGATCATGCGGCGCGTCTTCTCGCACTCCGCATCGTAGTCCATCGTCTGTATATGATTGAGCACGTCGCGCTCGATCATCATCACGCCGTTGGGCATCACCTCTTCCAGGTCGATGTAGAATCCACGTCCGCGGGCATAGGCTTCATAGTCGTATCCGTAGCAGATGACCGGGCGCTCCAGAATGGAAAAGTCTGCGATGCAGGCCGAATAGTCGGAAATCAGGATGTCCGAGACGATAAAGAGGTCGTTGATGTCGGGATAGTCGGTAAAGTCGCGCACAAAGTCATTGAACTGGACGTTCATCAGCTTGTTGGTGAAGTGATGAGTGCGGAAGAGCATCACATACTCTCCTCTGAGTTCTGCCTCCCACGTCTTCAGATTCATGGGCGAGACGAAGCAATAGCTCTTACCGAAGTCGCGGCTGTCGCGCCATGTGGGGGTGTAGGCGATGACCTTCTTGTCAAGCGGCAGATTGAGTTTCCGCTTCAGGGCTATCTTCTCCTCCTCGGTGGCTCTGTAGAGGCGGTCGTTGCGCGGCAGGCCGGACATCAGGATACACTCGGGCCGCACCTTGAAGTCCCGGACGAAGAGCCTCTTCTGATACTCGCCTTCGGCACACCAGAGGTCAACGTTGGAGCAGTCGTAGTCGCTGCGTCCAGGCACCGCATTGCCTATCGTATTGAACGCCACGCCGTGCCAGGTGTTGAGATAGCGCGTACGCTTCTTCTTGAAATGGAGGCCGCGCTCGATGTTCACGTTCGTGATCCAATAGCGGGCATGCAGCGCCGTCAGGAAGTACTCCAGCGAGTCCTGCCTCACGAGCCGGCAGCGCGGATTGCCATGAAACTTCTCGGGATTGTCGAGCGCAATGACGATGTCCAGCCCGTCATACTCCGAGTGGCTGCACAGATAGTTGTACAGCTGCTCAGGGCTGTCCGAGAACTTGACTCCGGCATAGCAGTTCATCAGCACAAGATTGTTTCTCGTCTTGACGAACCATCCGATTACCCTGAAGATGAAGCTGAAGAGCACGCGGTAGATACTCTGCACCAAGCCATAATGTTTCAGGAAAAAGTCTATCTTGCTCCGTATATTCATCTGTCACGTACTTTTTTAGATTCTATAGACATTCTCGCCCTTCATGTACTGCTCTTGCACCCGCGCCATGACAAGGTTCTCCTGCTTCGACACCTTGGAATAGAAGAAGTCTTTCGACAGGATGCTGGAGACAAAGTCCTTTATTTCATAGCGCAGTCCCTCGCCGTCGTAGGGGTAGAAGTATTTCTTGTTTCGGTTCTGGTCTTCGTAGCGTATCTCAAAGTAGTCCGTTTTCCACCAGGGGGCGGGAACATAGGCATAGCCCTTCGTCCCGGACACCACCAGATTGCCCTCTGTCTTCACTCCCAGTCCCACTTGGAACGACGCCACCCCATGGGCGTACTGGAAGATGGCCTTCGTGAACACGTCCACATCGTTCTTAATCTTCGAGTAGAAGCGGATGTTGAGGTAGTCGGTGCCCAAGAGCTTCAATATCGGCAACAGCGTGAAGCAGGCGTTCTCATTCATGCTGCCGCCGTAGAAACGGCTGTCCAGCTTGTCCGAGTCCTCGCTCATCAGGGTGGTGGTGGAGGCGTTCACCTCGACAATCTCACCGATGACACCCGACTTGAGCAGGGAGAGCAGATGACCGAAGGCCGGGCAATAGGCGGTCTTCAGTGCCACGGTCAGCGTCAGTCCGCGTTCCTCGGCAAGGCGATACAACTCACAGGCCTCAGCCTCCCGGAAGACAAAGGGGGTCTCGCACAGTACATGCTTGCCGGCCAGGAGAGCCTCGCGAGCGTACTCGTAGTGAGTATAGTGAGGCGAGGCTATATACACGGCATCGACCAATGCGTAGAGTTCAGCCGGGGTGGCAGCGCTGTGCGGCAGGCCGTGGCGGAGACAGAACTCGTCGGCCTCTCTCTTGTCTGGATTGTAGGCCGCCACGACACTGACGCTGTTCACAAATTCGGCCTCAGGCACGAAACGATTGGCTATGCTGCCCGTGCCGATAATGCCCATGCGGACCATCGGTCGCTCGTTGCGCAGCTGCGTGGAAGAAATGCCTTCCGTACGGGGCAGGTACACCACCTGACAGTACTCCGACAGGTAGTCAAAGTAGCCTTCCCAGTCGGAGCCGATGGCAAAGATGTCCACGTTATACTTCTGTATGTCGTCAATCTTCTGCCCCTTATACTCTTCAATGACTATCTTGTCGGCCAGTCCGGTGGCACGCACGGCATCGATGCGTTCCATGACATTGTTGCATGTGTTCATCTTGCCACGCTCCAGATCGAAGGTGTCCGACGTAACGCCCACTATCAAATAGTCTCCCAGTGCCTTTGCCCTTGACAGCAGGTTGTAGTGCCCCTGGTGGAAGAGGTCGTAGGTGCCGTAGGTAATGACCTTTTTCATTTCATCTCCAGTTCTAAGGTGTGTATTCTTTCTGCCAGCCTCATCAATTCCTCATCGGTCTGCAAGCCCATGTGCGAGACACGGTAGAAACCAGGGCGCCCGCTCGGCATGATATAAGTATCATAGCGTTCCATGAGTCCCTTGAAGATGCGGCGTTCGTCGGTGTCGCGGGTCTGGAATCCCGTGATAGCATTCGACGGCCGCTGTGCAGGCACGTCCCAGCCATATTTGCGACACTCGGCGCGGAACACCTCTGCCCGATGGGCTACGGCCTGGATGTTGCGGTGCTCGCCGCCCTCGTCTCTCAACTGATGCAGCCGTGCATTCAACTGCAGGAACAGGATGGTGGCGGGGCTGAATGATGTCTGTCCTCGAGTGAAGTTGTTCAGATTGTCCTCGAAGTCCCAGTAGTAGCCACGATGCTGGAAGGGGTAGCCCTCCAGCCTCTGGCTCAGAAAGAGGATGGAGAGGCCCGGCGGGATATTCAGTCCTTTCTGCGTGCTCGTAATGCATATATCGATGCCGAGGGCGTCCATGTCCAGTTCGTCGGCCAGGAATGTGCTGATTACATCCACGACCATCGATACCCCATACTTATGGCATATCCGGGATATGCAAGCAAGATCGTAGAGCTGTCCCGTGCTGGTCTCGTGATGCTGGCACAGGAAGACATCGGGCCGTTCACGTGCAATCTGGCTCTCCAGATCGTCATAGTCTATGTCGCAGGCGAAGGGTACACGATAGTCCACTGCCGCTATACCATAGTACTGGCACATCTGATACCAGCGATGGCCGAACGAGCCTCCGTCAATGACGAAGGCCTTCTGCTTGGTGGTGACATAGTTTTCCACCACGGCGGACATAGCTCCGGTGCCCGAGCCGGTATATATGACGGTACGTCCGCCACGGCAGTGTATCAATTCGAGCAGGAGTCGCTCCGACTCCTTATTCACTTCAGAGAAGGCATCGGTACGCATATATATGAAGGGCTGCGACCCTATCTTCATGATTTGCTCATCAATGTTTCCTGGAAAAACGTAGGATTCCATTTTCGTTTCTATCTCCTATCTTTATGGATTAATAACTGTTCGATTGTCTGCACCACCCGTGTGAGATTGGCCCGGCGAGTGAGATGCTGCTCGGCATAGTGGCGACTGCGCTTGCCCATGAGGCAGAGTTCCTCGCGAGAGGTGGCTGCCAGGCGGCGAAACGCTTCCGTCAGGCTCGCGCGATCGTCCTCGGGAGTGACCACGCCGCACTGTGCTTCACGCAATATCCGCGACGTATCGCTCCCCTCCTCCACACTGGCCAGGACAGCCTTCCCCGAAAGCATATAGGCCACCAGCTTGGAGGGGATGCAGAGGGTGCCGGTGCCATGCTTCAGCGCCAGCACCATCACATCGGCCCGACGCTGTACCTCGGGCACCATACCATCAGGGATGCTGCCGAAGGTCACGTTGCTGGCTCCACGCCGACGTGCCAGCAGTTCGCAGTTCTCCCGCTCATTGCCTCCACCCATGATGTAGAGTTCGGCATTATGCAGGCCTGCATCGAGGAAGGCATTGATAATCATAGCCACGTTGGCCTGACGGCTGTTGTTCCCGGCAAACATAAAGCGTACGGTGGTCCGGCCATCGTCTTTTGCCTCATCAGGCACGACATCGAAGCCCGTCTCGTCCTGCCAGTTGGCTACGACAAGGAAGCGCTTCTCCTCTACGCCGCGCGTCTGGGCCAGGTAGCGGGCCATCGCGGGCGAAATGGTACGCACACATGCCGCATGACGGATGTAATAGCGATCAAAGGGAGCCATCAGCGCACGGACAAGCGGTCTGAGCAGGGGTACACGCGGCAGCTTGGTGAGCAGCGACTCGGGATATATATCTTGGATGGGTACCAGATAAGGGATGCCATACCGGACACAGGCACGTGCCACCAGATACAGTCCCACGAACTGCCAGCCGTCGTTGTACACAAAGTCTATCTCCTCGCGATGAATCCGTATGAATTCTGCTGCACAGCGCCCGAAACTATAGCTTTCCCTGAAGCGTCCCGCCATCTGCGACTCGGGGTGGACATAGCTGTCCTGCGTGATGAGGCGATATCGGCCCGACGGACGTTCGGCATGCGTGAAGTCCATTTCCTTCGGGCGTGAGGGGCGTGGGGCAAGCACCGTCACCCGATAGCGAACGGACAACGCTTCGGCCAGGTCACAGTTCATGATGGCCGAGGTCACCGGCTCGGGCGGGAAATTGGCAGTAATGATGAGGATGTGTTTCATCGTTGGTTCGGTCTTTCAGCAAGTATTACGGCCGCAGGGTGCGCAGCGTCTCGACGTCCTCGACGGTTAGATTCTCTTTCTGAAATAGGGAGATGTGCTGCCGCAGGACGTCCTCGGGCAATTCCCACCAGCGCGACTCCTCGATGGCCTGCCGCACGTCGGGTTCGAAGCGATAGCGTATCACGCGGGCCGGCACGCCACCCACCACGGCATAGGGAGGTACGTCCCTGGTCACCACGGCACCCGCAGCCACCACCGCACCATTGCCCACCGTGACGCCGCCCATTATCATCACGTGTAGTCCGACCCACACATCGTTGCCCAGCGTTACGGGCTTGTAGGGATTCGTCCGTGTGTTCTCCACCCATCGACGTCGCAGTCCGTTGTCGGACTCCGTAAAGATGGGGCTGGTGGAGAGATGGCTGAGCGTGTGTGTGCCCATGCCTATCTGACAGTCCGATGCAATGGAGCAAAACTTTCCCACACGTGCCGAGACGAGACACGTCCGTCGCCCGACGTAGGTGTAGGCGCCGACGGTTGATTGCGACAGTTTGGCCATCTCATAGACCCGCGCACTGCGGTCCACCCGCGACCGAGAGTCTATCTGTGTCAGCCACGACACGGCTGGATTGAAAAGAGCTTTCAGATAACCGCCTATGTAACGTAGTTTCAGCATTGCTTTACCCTGATTTTGTCCGTATTCATCGTTCTGCGCGCATCGGATTATGCAGGAAATCCTCGTAGCTGAGGCGCAGTCCGTCCTCGAGTTCCGTTTTGTATGTCCAGCCCAGAGCGGTGGCCTTGGAGACATCAAGCAGTTTCCTCGGCGTACCATTCGGGCGACTGGTGTCCCAGCATATCTCTCCTTCGTAACCCACCACGCGGGCCACCAGTTCGGTCAGCGCACGGATGGTGATTTCCTTGCCCGTGCCGGCGTTCACCGTCTCATTGCCGCTGTACGTGTTCATCAGGTGGACACACAGTTCGGCAAGGTCGTCCACATAGAGGAACTCACGCAGCGGAGAGCCGTCGCCCCAGCAAGTGACACTCTTCGAGCCGTTCACCTTTGCCTCATGGAAGCGTCGGATGAGAGCGGGCACCACGTGAGAATGCTCGGGGTGGTAGTTGTCGTTCGGGCCGTAGAGGTTTGTGGGCATCACGGAGATAAAGTCCGTGCCATACTGCCGGTTCAGGAATTCACAATACTTGAGGCCCGAAATCTTGGCCAGCGCGTAGGCCTCGTTGGTCTTCTCCAGCGAGCCGGTGAGCAGGCAGGATTCGGTCATGGGCTGCGGTGCCATGCGCGGATAGATACACGAAGACCCGAGGAACTCCAGCTTGCGGCACCCGTTTTGCCAGGCAGCATGGATAACGTTCATCTCCAGCATCATGTTCTGGTACATGAAGTCGGCCAGTGCAGTCTCATTGGCAACGATGCCCCCTACCTTGGCCGCAGCAAGGAAGACATACTCGGGACGCTCCTCGCGGAAGAATGCCTCGACTTCCGTCTGCCGCGTGAGATCGAGATTCGCGTGCGCGCGCGTTATTATATTATGGTAGCCCTGCCGCTGCAGTTCGCGTACGATGGCAGATCCCACCATGCCGCGATGCCCGGCGACGAAGATTTTAGCGGAGGTGTCCATCAGTCATTTGATATTACTATAGACTATTTAACGATTCCCTTCTCCAGATACTCAGCGAGATTGGTTCTCACCTTGGCTGCAGCGCCCTCGCCGGCCACCTGGGCCATGTCGTGCTCCACCATGATGCGTACCAGTTCCTCGAACGATGTTTTCGACGGATTCCAGCCCAGACAGGCACGCGCCTTTGTGGGGTCGCCCCAGAGGTTTACGACATCGGTGGGCCGATAGAAGTCGGGACTCACCTGGACACGCACCTTTCCCGTCTGCACATCTATGCCCCGCTCATGCTCACCCTCACCTTCCCAGCGCAGTTCGATGCCTGCGTATTGGAAGGCCAGCGTGGCAAACTCGCGCACCGTGTGCTGCACACCAGTGGCGATGACAAAGTCTTCGGGACGTTCCTGCTGCAGGATGAGCCACATGCACTCCACGTAGTCGCGGGCGTAGCCCCAGTCGCGCTTCGAGGACAGATTACCCAGCAGGAGCACCTCCTGCATGCCCTGGGCAATGCGGGCCGCGGCCAGCGTAATCTTGCGGGTCACGAAAGTCTCGCCGCGCCGCTCGCTCTCGTGATTGAAGAGGATGCCCGAGCAGCAATACATGCCGTATGCCTCGCGATACTCCTTCACTATCCAATAGCCATAGAGCTTGGCTACGGCATAGGGCGAATAGGGATGGAAGGGCGTGTTCTCGTTCTGCGGCACCTCCTCCACCTTGCCGTAGAGCTCGCTTGTGGAGGCCTGGTAGATGCGACACGTCTGGCTCAGCCCGCAGGCACGCACAGCTTCGAGCACACGCAGAACGCCCACAGCATCCACATTGGCAGTGAACTCGGGCGAATCGAACGACACCTGTACATGACTCTGGGCTGCCAGGTTATATATCTCGTCGGGGCGCACCAGTGCCACCACCTTGACAATGGACATGGAGTCGGTGAGGTCGGCATAGTGGAGATGGAAGTGTGGCCGTCCCTCCAGATGAGCGATGCGTTCGCGATAGTCCACACTCGAGCGGCGAATGATGCCATGCACCTCGTAGCCCTTCTCCAGCAGCAGTTCGCTCAGGAACGAGCCGTCCTGCCCGGTGATACCTGTGATTAAAGCGGTCTTCATACACATTCTTATATTTTCTGTTCTCTGATGAGCCGAGCCGGATTGCCCGCAATGACACTGCCCGGAGGCCATGTGCCGGTGACCACACTGCCTGCTCCCACTACACAGCCAGCACCCAGTGTGGTGCCCTTGAGCAGGATGCAGTCGGTACCGATGAAGCATCCGTCGCCGATGTGGATGGGCCGGCGGGGGATGTCCTCCGGGCGACCCTGTCGGCGCAAGCCGGGATCGAGCGCATGGAAGTCATTGTCCATCACCTTGCAGTTGGCCCCCAGCCGCACGTCGTCGCCCAGGACAATCTCGCTCATGGCATAGATTGTGCTGCCCGAGATACCACAGCCGCGACCAATGCGGATGCGTCCGCCGTAGCGTGCCACGAGAATCGAGCGTTGGTGCAGCCCGAGGAGATTGCTGGTCCAATGGCTGTTGATGACGGTAGGTTCGTCGTCTGTGCCGGGGCGCGACGGGACGAACTCGATGGAGGAACCCGGGAAGGCATAGACCACCGTGAATCCATTGAACCGGACATAGCGGTGGTAGCGTATCTTGTAATACCAATAGCTGGCATAAAGGCCAAGGAGGCGGATGAGCGACATAGGTAAGTTGATTTGTAGATAACGGAGGGGCGAGGATGAATTTATCCGACGCAGAGAGCCTGTTTCAGCACCTCTATCTGATGCTGTGGCGTCCAGCGGGCGGCAATCTCGTCGTAGCAATCCCAGCGCACCTTCGCCCGCTGGTCGGCATGGATCAACAGCCACCGCCGGATGGCATTGGCCAGAGAACGGGCATTGCCCGCCTGGAAGAACGTCCCCGTCAGGCCCTCACGGATGGCCTCGAACTCGGGCATCTGATGGGCAAAGTCGTCATGAGTGATGACGGGCGTGCCATAAGTCATGCAGTGGATGGCCGTCAGCCCCACGTTGCCGGGCGAGACGCAGAGATCTGCCTCGCTGATGAGACGGGCATTCACGGCCTCGTCATAGCATGCACCATGGAACCACACCCGTTTCTCCACACCAAGCTCGGCAGCCTGACGACGAAGAGCGGCCTCCTGCTCACCGTCGCCGATGAGCGTGAGGTTGAGGTCGAGACCGTCCTCACGACAGAGCGAGACAGCCTGGAGCAGCAGGTCGAGACGCTTCACGGGCGTCAGCCGCCCGACGAAGATGACGTTAGGGTTCCGATTTCCGAAATAATGAAAATAGGCTGAACTACACATGAGCTGCGAACGCAGAGCACACTGGCGATCATAGTCGAGCGAATTATGTATGACGAAGAGGCGGTCGGGACGGAAACCCTCGGCCACCATGAGGCGGCGGGCATACTCGCCGTAGAGGAACGTGCCGCCCGAAGGCAGGCGGTAGAATACCTTCTTCACCCAACACTCCAGCGGTGTCTCCTTGCCATACCAGCCGTGGGACCAGAAGAACACACGCCGTCGCGGACGGAAGATGCGCGCCAGGATGGCGAAGGTCCAGGTGGCCAGGCCACGCGTATCACCCAAGAGGATGTAGGCATCGTAGTCGCCGCAGAGCTGCCTGACGACCTTCGGCTGCCAGTTCCATCCATGCCATTCGCAGGCATGCACCACAGTGACGTGCCCGCTGAGCACGGACGTGTCCATCTGACGGATGCCATGCTGCGAATCGCCGAAGACAAAGTCGCACTGGAACTCATAGTCCATCAGCCGGAAAATGGCCTCGCGATAATGCAAGGCACTACTATATATCAGACAGAGTCGCATGTTTCAGTTTCGTCCACAACGTTCTCGGCCCGGTCCAGCCTCTCTTCCAGCGCGAGCGAGAAGCCCAGCATGAGCCAAAGGAGAAAACACTTGATGCCAGGGCCAAAGGGGGGCTTCGCCTCAAAGAGCGAGTTGAACATCATGGCGTAGAAGAGCAGATAGGTACACAGATGGACATTGTGCCAAGTGCCCTGCCGCTCCACGCGCCACCAGATGGCACCGAGGTAGAAGAAGACCATCGAGGCTCCCACAAGGCCGAACTGCATCATCATGGCCACCGGCATGCAGTCCAGGTAGCGATCGCCCACGCCCAGCCAGAAGTTGTCGGCAATGATATCGAGACCCTCGCGGATGCCAGTGACGCGACCCGACGAAGCCTCGTCCAGGCCATACTCGATGTCACGGCCGCCTAAGAGGATGCCATCTACCAGCACATGATAGGCCGAGGGGCTGACGGCTGCATAGAAGACGACCGCTGCAGTAAGGGCGAAGACGACGTAGCGGACACGACGGTCGGGTGCACGGAAAATGAGATAAGCAATCACATAGGCCAGGCTGAGGATGGTGGCACGCGACCGCATAATCATAATGAAATAGACGAGCGTGAGGATGATGGCGTACTTCGTCCAGCGCATCACAGACAGCGTGGGGCGCCAGAAGAGACCACCCACCACGGCGCAGCACAGCAGTATCTGCCCCATCGAGTTCTTGGCATCGAAAGCGTAAGTGCGGGTGAGAAGATCCTGACCGCGGAAGAAGAGCACATAAACAATAATGCCGAGCAACAAGGCACCCACCAGAAGCAGACGCCCAAGCTGGGACAACAGACGCTCGCTGCCGAAATTGAGGAAGAAGATATAGGAAGTGAGACACACCATCACACTGATGAGCATGTTCGTGACATCGACATTTAGGTACAGGCTGGCAGTCGATGCGGTCATAAGGGCACAGTAGAACAGGAAGGGAAGCAGGTAGAGATAGAGGAAGCGGACACGACGGTCGAGAGCCGACTGCGTGTCAAAAAGCATCATGCAGGCAAAGGTGACCAGCCAGAGGAACTTCAACGGCGCATCCCATCCCCGTTCAATGAAACCGGGAATCTGAGTGACAAGGCTGCCGAAGACGGTCAGCAGGAAGAGGAGACGAAGCATCGAGTCAGGATTCTTTATGCACCAGGAAGGAGGACTTCCACCAATACACGAGCAGGAGCATCACGAAATGGAACACCGAGGCGACCACCAACGCCGTGGCATATCGGACAGCACCATGCTCGCCGCCGCTGTGCTGCAATAGCAAGAGCACAAGCATGACCAGTAAAACATCGCGAGAGAGACGAATCAGAAAAACGGTCCACGGAAGGCCTTGTGCGATGAACTCGGAGCGGAAGACCTGTGAGCAACAATCGAAAATGGCAACGAACGTCAGTACTCGCAGCACAGGGGGCATGCCGACAAAGTCGGGGCCATAGAACGAACTGATGTACGACGCCAGCACATACACCACGGCAAAAGGAAGCAACGTACACAGGAAATTGACGCCAAGCATGGTGTGGAGTGTACGCTTATGGACTGTGCGGTCACTCATGCTACCAGCCAGATGGGCCAGAATTACATTCACCAGGAGACCGGGGATAATGGTAATGATGGCATTCCACTGTGCCGAGGCCGTGTACAGTCCCACTTCGCCCACAGACGAATACTTCGTGAGCAGCAGGATGGCAAGCCAGTTGCACAGACTGAACGAACTTTCCTGCAAAGCAATTGGGAAGGAAAAGCGCACCAGCTCGAGACGTCTGTTCATGGCAGACTGCGGACCGAAAGTGCGTTCCACACGACGGATGGAGACAGCATTGGCCAAGACATTGACCACCTGGGACAGCAACAATGAGGTCAGGGCACCCGCCAGACCGAACCAATAGGTGAGCACCACGCACAGCAGGAGCATGGCACCGCCGGAGATCATGCTGTTGACAGCGATATCCTGAAAGCGTTTCAAGCCGGAGAGGATACCTGTCTGAGTGGTGCAGAAAGACTTGGCCACAATAATCAGACTGAGCATCCGGAAGCAGAGAGTCAGGCCAGGTTCCTCCAGATATGTGGCTAACGGCCGGGCAAACACGGCTACGAGGAGAGCCACACACAGGCTGAAGAGGAACGATATCAGCTGGGCATCCCGGATGAGACTGCTCAGATGGGCACGATCCTGTTCCTGCGACTGAGCGATGAACTTCGTCGAGGTGAACCCCATGCCGAAGGTGGCAAAACCGGCGATATAGAGCATGTTGGTCTTCGCCACACCATACTCGCCGTAGAGGTCGCGGCCCAGCAGACGTGCAATAAGCACTCCTGCCAGCAGCAGCATGGCATAGCCCAGTCCATTGCCAAAGACAGCCCAGAACGAATCATGAAAAAGGGCGCTCTGCTTTAGGCGGGAGGACAAGGAGGAGAAGACTCTGTTTATCATTTGATCCATTTACCATTTAATCGTAACAAGCTGGCTGCACGGTGCGGACTCCCCTCCATCGGGAGGAGCCGGGGTGAGGCTTTATCCTTCAAGCAACTGCACATAGGTGCGGTCCACCGGGGTGGATACCGACATGATACCAGGCACGGAAACCACGAGACGGCGGTCGCGCACGCCCTGCAGACGTAGCATGACTCCCTCCACCCCGTTCAACACACCGCCACAGATACGCACACGAGCACCTTGCCGAAGGTCAAGCTCGTCGGCCTGATGAATGCGTACACGCTGTTCGTTCTGCGTTGCTACACGGATGAAATCGTCCATCTCGCGCTCCCCCACCGTGATGGTGGTATGTCCGTCCACGGGATGCAGCGTCTTGGAATAGAGCAACAGGCGCAGCGGCTTTTGGAAGGCATCGAGTTCGTCATACGCGGCACGGATGAAGACATACGGCGGCACAGCCGGCACCAGCGTCAGGCGCTCGCTATGCCCCACACGCCGCAGAGCCGTCTTCTTCGGGATAAAATAGAGGAAACCGCGCTGCGAGAGACGCTCCTCAATCTCGGTCAACCCGCCATACCAGCGCATGACATACCAGTGTGGCAAATGATTCTCTTGTGCAGTCAAAACAGTGTGTAATAAACAGCCTCACGCCTCCGAAAGGCACGTTCCAACATGTCCCCACAAGCAGCAAATCATTTTGACAATCACTGCATTATGAGTTCTCATCGCAAAGAAACATGGCTTCTGCCACATGCCTTTCTTGTTCTTTCATTTGCGCCCAATGCGGAAAAACGTCTTCCAAGAGGCGGCATCGGATGACATTTCGCTTTCAGCGAATGACAGCAACAAAGTTAAGCAGATTTTGCGAAACGGCCAAATAATTCCAGCAATTTGTAGAACAACGGACAAATAATGGGGGCTCGTCGGACAGCGGCAGTCAAGGACGCACAGTGCCACTGGTGAAAGAGAATGATTCTGAAGCGTAAAAAATGACAATTTCCCTTGACCGAGCAGTTGTCTAATGTGACAATCTCACAACCCGCTCGGGGCTCGCGCTCGACTCTGGCAAGAGGCGCTTTCAGGCATAGCATGAAAGAACCCTCGGGCGAGAACCCCGCCACAAAAAAGAGCGAGAGGGAGGACTGCAACAGTCCTCCCTCTCCTTCGGTAACCCGCTCGGGGTTCGAACCCGAGACCCCCGCATTAAAAGTGCGATGCTCTACCAACTGAGCTAGCGAGTCAGCCAAATGCTAACGGGAAACATCGTTAGCGGCTGCAAAGGTACATACTTTTTCCGTTTCCACCAACTTTTTACTCCGTTTTTTGCAATGGGGCGTCACATCCGAGGGAAAAAATGCAGCAAGGTGCCCCCCACAAAATATCACAAGGCTCGACACACAGGGTTTGTTCCCTGGCCAGAAAGACACTCCTGCGAGGGGCGAAGAATCTTTTTCCACGTTCTTTCCACGTTCTTTCTACTCTTTTAAGCACTTTTTTCGCCCTTCAGTGCACTTTTTTCGGCAAAAGACTTGCCAGTCAAAAATAAATCCGTAACTTTGCAAAGCGAAAGGCTAAAAGAGTATAGGGGCGTAGCCCAGTTGGTTTAGAGCGCTGCAGTCACATTGCAGAGGTCATCGGTTCGAGCCCGATCGTCCCTACCTATCACTGCAAAAAGCAATTCGTACCTTTAATTCCCAGCCTATGTTATGCACATTAAGTGAAATATTACGTGATGCCAACGAGAGGCATTACGCAGTCGGCGCGTTTAATTGTCTGAGTCTCGAGAACGTTATGGGAGCCTTAGAGGCTGCCGAAGACTTGCGTTCCCCCATCATCCTGCAAGTGGCTGAGGTGCAGTTCCCCGAGGCTCCGTTGGAGTTGATGGCTCCCCTCTTCCTGCGCGCCGCAAAATTGTCGAGCGTGCCCGTATGCGTCCATCTGGACCACGGGCAGAGTATTGAAACATGCATGAAGGCCATCCGCCTGGGCTTCACGTCCGTGATGTTTGACGGTGCCGCACTGCCTTTTGACGAGAACGTGGACAACACCCGTCTGGTAACACGCATGGCCAAGGCGGCCGGAGTGGACGTGGAAGCCGAGCTGGGGCGCGTGGGCGACTCGGGAGTGGACACCGCAGATGTGTTTACCGACGTAGAAGAGTCAGTCCGCTTCATCGAAGCTACCGGCGTGGACGCACTGGCCATCGCCATCGGAAACTTGCACGGCCATTACGTGCACACCCCGCAGCTGAACATCCAGCGCCTCATCGAGATTCACGAGGCCAACCGCCTCCCGCTGGTACTGCATGGCGGAAGCGGTACGAGCGTGGAGGACTTCAAGGCCTGCATCCATAACGGTATATGCAAGATCAACGTGGCCACCGCCATCCAACGCGGCATCATGAAAGCCATCCGGGAACGCATGCAGACAGAGCCAGAGGTGGGATACATCCCGCTGAAGCAGGTGATGATTGACGCCTCGCGCGACGTCGTGGCCGAGCATATCCGCCTGTTCGAGAGTAATTCCAGAGTTTAACCCGCTCCCCTGCAGGGGGGGCACAATAAGACATCCGAGTGCCATGAAAAGAATGACGTATCGTGTTGCAGCAATGCTGGCCCTGAGTGCTGGCCTGCTGTGTCATAGTTGTAAGGAGAAGCCATCGCCCGTGGACTATGCCGACCCGACCATCGGTGGCGTAAGCGTCCTGCTGGAGACCACGCGCCAGACCATCCACCTGCCCAACGAGATGCTGCGCTTCATGCCGCTGCGCAGCAGCATGCTCGACGACTGGATTGGCGACTTCTCGCTCCAGATGGTCAATCACCGCACACTATGGGCCTATGCCTTCATGCCCTTTTGCACGCCCACGCCCGAAGAGAACTGGGGCAAGCCAGGCGTATGCAACAATGAAGAGACACATCCCCACTACTACCATGCCCAACTCGACGGCGTGGACCTCGAGTTCACCCCCTCGCGCCACAGCGGTATCATGCGCCTGACCTATCAGGGCGAGGGACTGCGCACCATCCGCCTGCGCACACGCACCAAAACCGGAGGCTTCAGCCTGGCCAACCGCGTGCTGACAGGCACAGCCGAGACGGGCAACCTCACGGTTTACCTCTATGCTGAGTTTGATGCTGACATGACTGACATCCACCAGCTGAACAACGAACAGCAGCTCATGCTCACATCGGGTGAGGCCAGTGCCGGACGCCAGCTGCACATGCGCTACGGTCTGTCGTACATCAGCACGGAACAAGCGCGAGCAAACCTTGAGCGAGAGATTCCCGACTTCGACTTCGACCGCACCCGCCGTCAGGCCGAAGAGGCATGGAACGCCCGCCTTGGGCAGATCGAGGTAAAAGGCGGAAGCGACGACCACCGGCGCACATTCTACACCGCCCTCTACCGGTGCTCGGAACGTATGGTGAACATTGACGAATATGGCCGCCACTACAGCGCATACGACCATCAGGTACACGAAAGCGAGAGACCCTTCTACGTGGACAACTGGATTTGGGACACATACATCGCCCTGGAGCCGCTCCACATCCTGCTGAACCCCGAGATGGAGGTGGACAAGATTAACTCCTACATTGCCATGTATGCCCAGAGCGGCACGATGCCCTCCTTTGCGCTTACCACCGGCGAATGGGCTGCAATGACGGGCAACTTCGCTGCCGTCTGGATGGCCGACGCATGGGCAAAGGGGCTGCGATTCGACCTCGAGAAAGCCTATGAGGGACTGCGCAAGAACTCGCTCGATGCAACGCTGCTCCCCTGGGCCAACGGTCCGCGCACCGAACTGGACGATTTCTACAACGAGAACGGCTACTTCCCCGCCCTGCAGCCCGACGAGGAGGAGACAGTTCCGCAGGTGGACACCCGCTGGGAACGCCGCCAGGCCGTATCCATCACCACGGCCAACAGCTATTCGGACTGGGCTATCGCCAAGATGGCTCGCATCCTCGGACGTCAAGATGACGAGAAACTCTTCCTGCAGCGAGCTGCCTTCTACCGCAACGTTTACCGTCCAGACCGCGGGTTCATGTGGCCCAAGGACAGCCGCGGCGAATGGGTGGAGCCCATGGATCCGCACACCGCAGGACGCCAGTACTATACCGAAAACAATGCCTACATATTCAACTGGGACGTGAAGCACGACTTCGACGGGCTCTTCGCCCTGATGGGCGGACCCGCTGCCGCTGAGCAGAAACTGGATCAGCTGTTCCACGAAGGCCCCGGGACCGCTAAGTTCGACTTCTATCACGTGCTGCCCGATGCCACGGGACTTATGGGACAGTTCCAGATGGGCAACGAGCCCTGCTTCCACATCCCATACATCTACAACTACGTAGGAGCCCCGTGGAAGGCACAGAAATACCTGCACGCCCTCATCGATGCATACTTCCCCGCCACCTATCTGGGCATGCCGGGCGACGAGGACGGCGGAGGCATGTCCTCCTTCGTGGTATTCACCATGATGGGATTCTTCCCCGTCACGCCAGGCACGACCACCTACGCCCTGGGCAGCCCCTTCTTTGACTCCGTCACGCTCCATCTGCCTGACGGCAAGACATTCAACCTGCAGGCCCACAACCTCTCGCCGCAGAACAAGTTCATCCAGAGCGCCACACTGAACGGCAAGCCCTACACTCGCACATGGATTACCCATGAAGATATCACCGCCGGAGGAACTCTGGAATTCAACATGGGCCCGAAGCCCAACAAGGCATGGGGAGCCGACGAAGAAGATCGACCTAAATCAAACATTAACAACCTATAACATCATGAAACGCAGCGAAATCAATCAAATCATGCGCAACGCCGAGAAGTTCCTCGCATCGCGCCAGTTCGTGTTGCCTGAGTGGGCAGCATGGAGTGTGGACGACTGGAAAGCCCATCAAGGACAGGTGGATTACATCACCGAACGTATGCTGGGCTGGGACATCACCGACTTTGGGTCGGGCGACTTCCTGCATCGAGGACTCTTCCTCTTCACCCTGCGCAACGGAAAATATGGCGTGGACAAGAAACCCTACGCAGAGAAAATCATGATCGTGCAGGAGGAACAGGAGACGCCGATGCACTTCCACTGGTCCAAGATGGAAGATATCATCAACCGTGGAGGCGGCAATCTGGTCATCGAACTGTACAACGCAGACAAAGACGAGCAGATGGCATCGACACCCGTACACTTCCGCATCGATGGCATCGAACACGTGATTGAGCCGGGCGCACGCGTGATACTCCACCCGGGGCAGAGCATCTGCATGGAACAATACCTATATCATCGCTTCTATGGCGAAAAGGGCAGCGGCACCGTCATGGTGGGCGAGGTGAGCCAGTGCAATGACGACACGTCGGACAACCGCTTCTTCGAACCCGTGGGACGATTCCCGGAAATCGACGAGGACGAGGCACCGCTCCACCTGCTGTGCTCCGACTATGACAAATTCCTCGCCTGACATGCCCCCCCGGACTATGGAACGCAAGATAAAGGTATCGGGGGTCGGATGCTGTCTGGTGGACCGCATCTATGACCACATCGACTTCGGCTCCGAAGCCTTCCGGCGCGTGACAAGTCGCACATCGGGCGACGGAGGACTGGAGCCAGGCAAACTGGAGTTTGAGGAGGAGGTGGAACGTTTCTCTGGACAACGCTTTGCCGAACTGCTCCCCACGCTTACCGACGGCCGCCTACCGGACAAGGAAAACATCGGCGGACCATGCATCGTAGCGCTCATCCACGCAGCACAGTTGCTGGGCGAGACAGCCCAAGTGGACTTCTACGGATGCCGGGGTGACGACGAAGTGGGCAGCCATCTGGCCGCAGCACTGAGCCGTACGCCGGTGAATCTCGCACACTATCGCATCGAGCCTGGCAAGGAAACAGCCTCAACCGTGGTACTCTCCGACCCGAACTATGACGGGGGCCACGGTGAACGGACCTTCGTGAACACCATCGGCGCATCGTGGAACTATCTCCCGACAGACATCGACGAGTCGTTCTACGAGGCCGACGTATGCGTCTTTGGCGGTACGGCCATCGTTCCACGCATCCATGAGGGACTGGACACTATGCTACGCCATGCCAAGGACCACGGCGCACTCACCGTAGTGAACACCGTTTACGACTCGCTCAACGAACGTCGCGCCCCAGGCCAGCGCTGGCCGTTGGGAAGCAGCGATGAGAGCTATCGGCTTACCGACCTGCTTATCGTTGACCACGAAGAAGCACTTCGCCTAAGCGGATGCACGACAATTCCAGAGGCCATGAACTTCTTCATCGCACAGGGCACCAAGGCCGTGCTTGTGACCAACGGTGCACGCGACGTTTACCTGCAAGCCGTAAACAGCATTTTCAGCGAGCTGCAGCTCACGACAATGCCTGTCTCCGAGGCCGTCACACGCCGTGTGAAACAGGGAGAGAAAGGCGACAGCACAGGTTGTGGCGACAACTTTGCCGGCGGAGCCATCGCCTCGCTGTGCTGGCAGCTGAGCCAGGGACGTGAGGTCATCGACCTGCGAGAGGCAGCCCGCTGGGGCATTGTCTCGGGCGGATTTGCATGCTTCTATTATGGAGGCACGTATTTCGAACAAAACAGTGGCGAAAAACTGAGCCTCCTGCAACCTCTCTACGCCCAATATCTCGAGCAGACAGCCACACGAAACGGCGCCTGACCGCTCCCGACACGAAGCCTACCATCAAGCCATGCAACACGTTGCGCCACCCGACGTCACACGTTGCATGGCTTGTTCGATTTCCCGCCTTCGACAGTCTGACCCGAATCGGTCAATCGCACGATGATGATAATGACATTTTGAGCGGATGTCAGAAAGGGCGGAAATCTCGCATACCACGGCATAGTGCAGGCCCCACATCCACGTTGATCCCTCGAAGATGAGACGTAGATGAGACGTAGAAGAGACGTAGATGGGACGTAGATGAGACGTAGATGAGACGTAGATGAGACGTAGATGAGACGTAGATGAGACGTAGATGAGACGTAGAAGTACTGCCACTCGACAAAGCGAAGAAAAAAATTCTCGCGTTTTCCCTTGCTTTTGCACTCGCTTAATCGTACCTTTGCAACTGATTTTGAACGGCATCGTATATGCCGCGAGCAAAGATTTCGACTTCAGACGCCCCGGGCCGTCCGGTTAGACGCCTCAGGCCGTCCGAATAGACGCCCCGAGCCGTCCAACCGTCCGCCCCGAGGCGTTTTCCTTATCCAGCCGGCTCCATCTCCCTCTGCACCCGGCTCCATCTCCCTTTGCAGTCGGCTCCATCTCCCTCTTCACCCGGCTCCACGTCCCTCCGCAAATAAAACCATAACATCTGTGCGACATCTTTTCGAGATTACCCGTCGCTCGATATCTTGTGCTTGTCACGAAGCTCGACATTGCCTTTCGCCACCACATACTGGTCGTGGAATACACGGTGAAGCAGGTCATAGCCAGGGGCATCGTCCCGCAGGCGCTTGAGTACGGCATATATGTAAAGGCCTATCTTGACAAGCCTCTGTGCCATCTCGTCCTTGTTCGAGCGGTAGACGGTCTTGCCGGAGTTCTCGCCGAGCCATACCTCTAAATATATTATTCGTCTACTATATGTGCCACATCGAAGCAGACAGCCAAGTATTTATGATATTTTTGTAATAGAGCCATCATCGAATCCAATGGTTATAATCTTATCATAAAATGGCGAAGATACGCTCTTTCTTCTTCGGCTTACCTCTTCTCTTATAATACACTCGATTTGATTTTGAAATGTTCTCCAGTCATCCATGGATTCAATCTCAAGAAAAAAGTCACAAGGGAGGTTCTCCGTTTCTTCAGCCCAGACATCATCTTTTTCATTGTATTCTTTTGATCCTACGAGATATATACAATACCCCTTCTCTGTTTCATACAAACCGAAGTATAGGACTATAATGTATTGAGGGATAACCGCCTCACATTCTATATGGTTAAGCCAAGTATGTATTTTCTCTTCCATTATTTATAATCTAATCAAGTCAATTTAAAAAAGTGGACTCAGACTCTAATAATCTAATAACCAACAAGCAAAAAATCCAGCCCTAAATCATACTTATTATGTCTAATAGCCTGATAAACATCCTCCGAAATAATCACATCATTAATCGAGGGTTGTGAATTAAAGACCTTTAGGCCCTTTGCTTTGCTCTGATCAATTCGAACCTTAATTATATATTTGGTACCAGGCACATAAAGAGTGTTTCCTTTGTCTATTACATCGTAAATAATCTTGAAATGCATGATGTAGTATTGCTTATTGCCGTATTCCTTGCTTATAGCAGTTACGGGTAGAAATTCTATATTATCATTCTCACCAATAAAAGATTTAAATAAGTTCTTCAGTTCTTCACTGATCATATTTGCACCTCCTACACAGAAGTGAAATGGGCAAAATATCCCCTCTTTTAATTCAACCTTTAAGTTTTGCCAATTTTCTACCTCCACGGCATCGCGTGCTATTGGATATGGCCACTCTTGAGGTGGATATAATAAGCCTCCCTCCTTGTCGTTGCCATTTGGTATCAGTCTATAGTATTTCATATCTTATTTTTTAGTTGGTGAACTAAATTATTATATATCGTGATTCATAGCCACTTTCAAGTCTCTGATCATTTATTTGTATATCTTTTCCCTTAGTCAAAGAACTCGCTCTGTTCCCTTAGGAAAAAATAAACTTCATCCAAATATTTGGTCTAATACATATAATTCATTGAGTATTCATTGAGTCCATTATAGAGTCAACCAGCAAGTGCAAGTTGTGTGCAAATTTACATAAAAAACGCAATATATAAGCCAGTAGGGATAAAGAAATGAGCTTTTCTTTAGTGCAGAGATACGATTTAGCGAGATATATGCAAAATAATAGAGATCTTTTTTAGTCTTGTACATCTGAGCGGAAGTATCTTAGACCGCCACGAGATACACATAAGCGGACGGGTCTTTGCTGGGCAACTGCGGAACAATTGTTGTGCAGTACTCTGACAATTGTTGTGCAGTTGTGGCGCAAGTTTTCCTTCGAGCCCGAATCGTTCAATCTT
>CADAJS010000028.1 GCA_902788315.1 uncultured Bacteroidales bacterium | reverse complement strand
ACATAGACCATCTGTCCGGCAACGAACTTGCTGGGCAGGCTGGCCAGGTCGGCAGCCGTCTTCACCACGAAGGGATTCTCCTTCGAGCCGTCGGGGGTGCTGATCTTCTCGTTGGTGTAGGTGCCGTCCTCGTTCTTCACTACGACGTTGCCCGTGGGGAATGGTATGGGCGTCTCGTCCTCGCCCAGTTTCTGGAACCATGCGATGACGCTCTGGTCGCCGTTGAGCAGATAAGCCACCTCGCCGCTCTGTACTTGTTCCATCGTCACCTGTGTGGCTCCTTCGTTGCCGAGCGTGCCGTTCGGGTCTATGTAGTAGCAGTTCTGGCACGTTACGCCCACATTGCTCGTGTCAAAGCGTGCGATGGGACGTGCGTTGCCCTGGCTCTGGTCGGCCGTGATGGTGCAGATGGCCAGCGTGTTGGTGATGGTGGTGCTCGTGTTGGCAGCACACCATCCGACGATGCCGGCACAGTTGTATGTCATTGTCTCCTTCTGGTCAATGTTGCCGGTGAAGAGGCAGTTGCGGATGATGCTGCCTACACCGCTGCCGCGACCGGCAATGCCTGCCGTAGCTGCGTCGCCGTTGTAGAGAGCCGAGATGTCGCTCGATACCCAGCAGTTCTCAATCACACCGCCGAAGATCTCGCCGCAGATGACGCCTGTCTTGTTCTTGAGGGCCTCGTAGGTGCCGTCGATGTGCAGGTTGCGGACAGTGCCGTTCAGATAGCGGAAGAAGCCGTAGCTGGATTCTGCTGCCACGAGGTGAGCGGTGATGGTATGGTATTGTCCGTCGAACGTGCCGGCATAGTGGTATGTGCTGTTGCCCACAGGCACGAATTTGTCCTCGTAGCCCGTCAGGTCGATGTCGGCTGTCAGCTTGGCGTTGATGTCGGTGTCGCCCTGGTTCACCTTGGCGGCAAACCAGATGAGTTCCTCGGGTGTGCCTATCTGGTAGAAGCCGTCCACGAGGTCTGCCAGGTCGGGGTTGGCCGTGCCGCAGACGGTACAGAAGCCGTCCACGAACTGGTGCTGGTCGATGGATGTGGGGCTTTCAGGCTCGTTGGCATAGGTCGGCTCGCCCTCTACCACGGCCAGTCCGTCGCAGCGCAGGTGTCCACGCAGATAGACTGTCGAATGATTTGTGAAGGGCACGGGTACTGCGTCCTCGCCCAGCGTCTGAGTCCATCGGATGTTCTTCTGGTCGCCGTTCAGCTTCCAGCACATCTCGCCGCTTGTAATCTGCTCCATTGTAATCTGCTCGGAGCCGGGGTTCGTGTTCTCGAAAGGAGTGACGAAGTAGCAGTTCGAGCAGGTCACCTGACCCGGGTTGCGGGCGATGATATAGGCATTGTCCTTCTTGCCTGCGGTGATGGTGCCCGTCACGATACAGTTGGTGACAGTCGAGGTGCTCGACGAGTATCCGATGATGCCGCCGAAGTTGCTGGATTCCGGACCTCCGTTGATGTTACCCGAGTAGATGCAGTTGCGGACGACGGTGCCGTCGGCGCTGCTTCGTCCCAGGATGCCCGAGATGGCATTGTTGTTCACGTTGGTGGTGATGTCCACGCTCGACCAGCAGTTCTCGATGGTGCCTGCGAAGCTCTCGCCCACGATGGCTCCTGTGCGGGTGCCCAGTGCCTCGAGGGTGCCGGCCACGTGCAGGTTCTTGACCGTTCCGCTCAGGGCGCGGAAGATGCCGTAGTTCGTGTCGGGTGTGCTCCAGTTGAGCGTGAGCGTGTGGAATTGTCCGTCGAAGGTTCCGGCATAGTAGGTCGAGGACGAGGTGTTCGAGGCGATGGGCGTGAAGTATGCCTCCAGGCCGGTCATGTCGATGTCGGCAGTCAGTACGGCATTGGCCTTGTTCTCGCCGCCGTTCACCTTGTTGGCGAAGAGCACGAGCTCGAGCGGCGTGCCGATCTGATATACGCCGTTCACGGCCTTCAGGCTGAAGCTCAGCTGTTCGGTGTACTCGGTATTAGCTTCCTCAATGGTAGCCGAACCCTCATAGTACATGTCCGAGAGGTGGTCGATCAGCTTGTACATATCCTTCATCTGTTCGTCGCTGAGAAGGTCGCCCAGTGTGGAGACGATGTCGGTGAGCTCGTCTGACTGACTCATCAGATGGATGTATGCCTTCTTGGCCTCATAGACTTGCAGGAAGAGGTCTGAGAACTTCTCCACGAGGGCATACTTGGCGGCAGCGTCTGTCGTGGTCGCTACAGCCTCCATTGTCGCTGTGAGTTCGTCCTTCAGCGTCTGTGGGAAGTTGGGGTAGGTGGCGTAGTCCGTGCCTACGCTGAACTCATAGGTGTTCACCATCGTATTGGCACGTGCGGCCATCGATGCCAACGTGCGGTCCAGGCCTTCGTTGGCCTCGTCAATCGTTCCGTGATAGATGAGCTTGATGTTGCCGAAGCCGAGCCATTCGGGCTGCTGTCCCGTACCGGGTTGCTTGATGCCGACGGTCAGTTTGCTGTCGGTCACGTTTACGAGTACGCTGTTGGGATAGCGTCCGGCGGCAAAGGCGATGCTGCTGCCGACGAGTCCTCGTACGACGTATCCTTCGATATCGCCCGCCTCGTTCTGTACCTCGAAGTCGGGCACATCACCCGTGAGATGACAGTTATAGCCGTCCACGGCTTCGTTCTCGGGTATCATATCCTCGATGAGTGTCTGGAAGTAGTTGTGGATGCCGTTGGCGTAGAGCATGCCGGCATAGTTGGTGTTCTTGAGGTCTTCGGAGCCTGGATAGGGACGGAAGGCTCCGTTCACCTGTAGTTCATAGATGCCGTTCTGCAGGCCCTCGATGGTCTGGTACATGTCCATCGTAGTATTGTAGCACTGTCCGGCCCGCACCTTGCTGATGCCCGATGTGTCGTACTGGTCGCCCGTGGTTCCGCTCCATCCGGTCCAGCCGTTGGCGAAGTCGGCGTTCGTGAGCAGCAGTGTCACGTCGGTGCCCGACTGGGGGGAGAAGACGACGGCAGCGTTCAGCATGAGGTCGATACGCGTGGTCTCGGCGGTGATTTCCTCAATGTTCAGTGCCCGCTCCTCGAGGATGTACTGGGCCTGTCCGTAGGGGAGGAGTTCGCTGGGTTCGTCATATCCGTTGAGGTAGTCGGCCAGTTCGTCGCGCTTCTCGTTTTGCAGCTCGGGATGCTCCTCGAGGTAGGCCTGTGCTTCCTCCACCTTGGCCTTGTAGGCTGCATAGGCGGCTGCGCTGGCCAGTAGCTGGTCGCGCACGCTGTTGTTCTCGAGGCAGGCAGCATAGAATTCGTCGATGGTGTTCTTGCTGCTCAGCGTGCCTACGAGTGCACGATACTCGTCCACCAGGATGGCCTGAGCCAGAGTGTTGTCGCAGAAGTCCTCCTCGGCGTCGATGATGCGGTCGCGATAGTTCTTGAACGTGGCGTCGTCGTAGGCGTTGCCATATACATTATATATATTATAGACGATTGCCGTGCCTCCCATGGGTGTGGGGATCTCCTCCTCCTCGAGGTTCTGGAACCATACGATGGTGCTCTGGTCTCCGTTGAGTTTGTAGGCCACCTCGCCGCTCTGTAGCTGGTCGAGGGTCACCTGTGTGGCTCCGTCGTTGCCCAGTGTTCCGTTCATGTCCACGAAGTAGCAGTTCTGGCATGTCACGCCCACGTTGCTTGTGTCGAAGCGTGCGATGGGGCGTGCGTTGCCCTGCGAGTGATCGGTCTCGATGGTGCAGGTGGCCAGCGAGTTGATGATGGTCGTACTCGTGTTGGCTGCACACCATCCTACGATGCCGGCACAGTTGTACGAAACGCCCTTGATGTTGCCCGTGAAGGCACAGTTGCGTATGGTGCTTCCTGCACCGCTGCCACGTCCGGCAATACCGGCAATGGCGCCGTCGCCGGCATATGAGGCCGTGATTTCCACAGACACCCATACGTTCTCGATTGTGGCACCGAAGATTTCTCCGGCTACCACGCCCGTCTTGTTATAGGCGGCGTCGAGGAAACCGTCGAAGTGCACGTTCTTCACCGTGCCGTTCAGGTAGCGGAAGAAGCCGTAGCTGGCGGCTGTGGTCACGAGGTCAATAGTAATGGTGTGGCCCTGTCCGTCGAAGATGCCGGCAAAGTGATTGGCCGAGGTGCCGATGAGGGGGAACTTCTCCGTGTGGTCGCTCATGTCGATGTCCTCGGTGAGTTTGGCATTGGCAGTCACGTCGCCGCCGTTCACCTTGGCGGCAAACCAGATGACCTGTTCGGGAGTGGAGAGTAGATAGTAGCCATCCACCATTTCGGCCACGCTGGGGTCGGCCTTGCCGCACATGGTGCAGACACCGTCCACATAATTGTGGGGCGGCAGGTCTTGCGTCTTCGTGTTCGAATAGGTGAGCGCGCTACCGTCGAGGCTGCGTCCCACGCAGTTCAGGTTGCCGGCGGCATAGACCGTCTTGTGGGTCGTGAAGGGCACGGGCACGGCGTCCGCGTCGTCGCCCTCGAGGTTCTGGAACCAGATGTTCTCGCCCATCTCCAGATTGGCTGCGTATGCCAGCTCGCCGCTTTTCACCTGCTCCTCGGTCACCTGTGTGGCACCCGGCTGGCTCTTCTCGCCATTGGGATCCACGTAGTAGCAGTTCACGCATTTGGCGTTCGTATTGTTGGCGTCGTCGTAGCGAGCCAGGGGACGTGCGTTGCCCTGAAGGTGGTTGGTCTCAAAGTGTCCCGTCACGATACAGTTGATGATGTCGATCGGGTTGGCACACCATCCCACGACGCCGTCGCAGTTGTACGTGCCTGTCTCGGCATCAGTCATGTTGCCCGAGTAGATGCAATTCTTGATTGTGCTGCCTGTGGCACTGGCGCGTCCGCAGATGCCAGAGATGGCTCCGTCACCGCCGTGGGTGGCAGTGACATCGGCCGACGACCAGACGTTCTCGATCGTGCCGCCGAAGATTTCACCGCAGATGACGCCCACGCGATTGTGAGCTGCTGTCAGATGGCCGCTCACATGCAGGTTCTTCACCGTGCCGCTCAAGGCGCGGAACAGACCATAGTTGGAACCCGTCGTTGTCAGGTTGATTTGGATGGTGTGGAACTGCCCGTCGAAGGTGCCTGCATAGGCATTGCCCGATCCATCCTTTGAGATGGCTGTGCCGGCATACTCGGCGATGTCGGCCGTCAGTACGGCGTCAAGGGTCAGGTTGCCCTCGCTCACGGCCTGGGCAAAGTTCTCCAGATCTTCGGCAGAGCCAATCTGGGCCACCCCGTCCACGATGGTCAGCTTGTCCACCGGAGCGTCCTGAGCCCAGGATGCAAGGCAGCATGCCATCGCAATCAGTGATAGGTAAAGTCTTCTTTTCATAAGTTTGAATGTTTTTAGAATGATGATTTTTATTTTATGTTCTGTGTCGTCAATTGCTTGATAAATTTCAGTCGTTCGGACACTATTTGGGTAGATATCCATGGCAAATATACGTACAATATCCCGCGGCTGCAAATTTTTCGCAAAGAAAATGGAGATAATGAACGTTTTAGATGATTTTTCACCCCTAAATGGTTGCGTATAGGAAGTTTTATCTATGGTTGTGGTACTTTTTTGTCCTTTGTAAAGCCCTTTCACTGAATCAGGGTCAACCCTTATCGTGAGTAAGACCAAAAGTAGTCAACTAAAATCGTTAAACTACAGGGTCGAGTTACATAACGTGCCGCGCAGCGCTTTATCACACGTGATAAAAAAATTTATCACACGTGATAAAAGAGTTTATCACACGTGATAAAGTCCACAGGAACACGTCATGGGAAATAATGGCGTGTTAAGAGTTCCCGAAACTTAAGTAAGACTACTGCTGATGCTTCGCCCCCCCCCTTTGCCCCCGAATGTTAAAACTGTTAATGTACTGCCTCTTTATATGGCGAAATATTTGCGGGCATCGAAATAATTCAGTAACTTTGCCGTGCAGAAACTGAATATCACAGACAAACGACACGACGAGGGGACGACTCCTGCTGACTGGCACTCGCTCGGACAAAAGGCAACAGACGGCACATACACCCGCACAACAAACTCAAAAAAACAAATAATAAGAACTCAACACAACAAACACTTAACACACACACTATGAAGAAAATCTACTTGCTCGCACTGATGTGCGCGGTTGCCTTTGGCGCTCGGGCGCTCGAGGCTGAGAACGGGGTGTATCAGATAGGTACCCCGCAGGACTTGGTTGACTTTGCCAAGTTGGTGAACGATGGGCAGAGCAGCCTGAAGGCCGTTGTGACGGCCGACCTTGACATGACCGACGTGGACTATACCCCCATCGGTACCAACGACCGTCCCTTCACGGGTACCTTCGACGGACAGAACCACAAGATTACCAACCTTTCCCTGAACGTCAAGAAGATCAAGTTGAGCCGCGATGTAGGCCTCGTGGGCGTTACTGACGCCGGTGCCTTGGTGAAGAATCTGTTCGTCAGCGGAAACATCGTGGCCAATGACTATCATGCAGGCGTGGTGGCCTACATGAAGAGCAACTCGCGCGTGGAGAACGTACACTCGGCCCTCAACATCGACTGCACGCGCGACGGTGTGCATCAGGGTGCCGGCATCGTGGGCTCGCTGATGGACCACTCGTCGGTGGACCGCTGCTCGTTCACGGGCACGCTGAAGGTGGGTAGCGACAACTTCGACTGCTTTGCCGGCATCGTGGCCTATACGAACACCGGCACCATCACCAACTGTGCCAACTACGGCACGCTCTCCATCGACGCTCCCAACGGCTATTTGGGCGGCATCGTGGGCTACTTTAACAATACGGAATGTACCATCCGGGGCTGTCTCAATGTCGGCAGCGTCACCTGCACGTCGGAGAACCCCCAGTACACCAGCGCCATCGCCGGCCGCGTGAAGGGCTTCGACCAAGAGAAGATCAGCGACCTCTACGTGCTGGCGGGCAGCGCGGCACAGATTACCGGGCAGAGCCAGTTTGCGAGCGGTACCGTGACGGAAGTGACGGTCGAGGAACTGGGCAGCGGATACGTAACATATCTGATGAACGGCGAGGAACTGAACTTCCGCCCCATATGGTATCAGACGCTGGGTCAGGATGCCGGTCCTGTGCTTGACGGCACCCACGGCATCATCTATAAGACAAAGGAGGGCTACGGCAACATTGTGGACAACGAGAGTTTCAAGGTCTGCCGCGACATGTTCGTGGAGCAGGAGCGTGCCTACTGCCAGGGAGTGGTGGCCACACAAGCGCTCATCGACGAATATCTGGCTGTCATCAACGAGATGGCACAGATCGACGACTTCGACGAGTTCGTGGCCCGCTACGAGTCGCTGGACGGCATCCGCAACCGTCTGAATGCCTCGGCCGCTGCCTATACCGCTTTTGTCACGCGCATCGAGGAGATCGAAACCTACCTGAGTGAGCATCCCGAAATCGTGGGTAACTTCCGCGACCTGCTGGAGGAGTACCTCGACGATACCGTGGAGCCCGGCACCAGCTTCCCTCGCGGCTCGGTCAACTATATCCTGGACACCCATACGCTCACGACCGAGGAACTGGCCGAGGAGACCGCCTTTGCCAACCGCCTGCTGGACAATGCCATCAATGGTGGCGCCGTGCCCGGTACCGATGTGACCAGCTTCCTCAAGAACGCCGACTTCAGTGCCAGCATGGAGGGATGGGACGTTGAGTTTAACGGCACCCAGTGGGTGAACACCTACGGCGGCGTGTATGCCGTGAACTGGAGCTATGCCCCCGGTCGGGTGGAGCAGACGCTCACCGGACTGAAGCCCGGTATCTATGAGTTCCAGATGAATGCCGGATTCCGCCCCTCCAATCAGTATGCCACACCGCTCTCCGGTGCCATGATTTACGCGAATGAGAATGTATCCTACGTGGCCACCCTCATCGAGGATATGATCACTCCGGACAAGGCTGTGAACTTGGAGAACTGCTTCATCGACTGGACAGCCATGAATCCCGACTATGTGGTCAAGGACGGTGCTGACACCCTGGGCTATGTGCCCGACAATATTGCCGGCTACAGCTATGCCTTCAAGGGCGGCCGCTATCTGAACCGCATCATGGTGCGCGTGGGCGATGACGGCAAGCTGACCATAGGCCTGGAGAGTTTCGGCTCGGGCTTCGAACCCAACCGCGACGACCTGGGCTTCGGACAGCCCCGCCTCACGTTCTGCGGCGAGGTGGCCGACGCTGCCCCCTATTGCGACCGCACCCTGCCCCTGCTGGCCGAGCGTGCCAAGACGCTGATTGCGCTGGAGGCAGACGAGAGCGACGAGAACTACAAGATCTTCCCCAACTATAGCGCCGCCATCCGCCAGGAACTGCAGGAGGCTGTGGATGCCGTAGCCACCGTCTCGACCCCCGAGGAGAAGTTTGCGCTGGTACAGAAGTTCTCCGACCTCTTCCGTCAGGTGCGCGAGTGCAAGAAGGCCTATATCCATCTCTATGAAGAGGTGTACAAGGTGTCGGACGTCTATGCCGACATGCTTGTCTATGGACTCATCACTGAGGATGAGTACTATGCCAAGATGAACGAGGTGGCTCCCTACAGCGAAGGGTACAGCAACGGCACCTTCACAATCGAAGAGGCATGGAACACTCACCTCTTCGAGATGAACACCGACGAGGAGGGCTATGCACTCATCACCTCGAAGGAGGATTTGCTCGTCTTCTCCGTTATTGCTAAGTGGGACCACAGCCTCAATGCACGACTCACTGCAGACCTCGACGGCGTGAACTTTATGATTGACGAGCTGCACAGCACATTCGACGGCGGCTACCACACCGTGACCATTGACCTCAAGCAGGAGGAAGAGAACAACGCCGGCCTCGTCCGTTACCTCTACGGCACGGTGAAGAACCTCGTCGTCCGCGGTAATATCTCTATCGCGACGAAGTTTGCCGGCGGTGTGGCTGCCCATGTATATGGTGATGCACGCCTGAGCAGCGTGGAGAGCTACGTGAACATCGACGCCACCATCCAGGGCGACGGCACCCACGGCGGACTGATTGGCGTGGCCGATGCCAATACGACCATCGAGAACTGTCTCTACGCAGGCACCATCACCGGAGCCACCACCGACCGCTGTGGCGGACTCGTAGGCTGGGCCAGCAGCAATGTGAAGATAGACAACTGCCTGCAGGTGGGCACACTCAGTGTGCTCGAGAACGGCTCGAACACCTTCGCACGTAACACGGGTAAGGTCACGGCACAGAACTCCTATTACACCACGCTCTTCAACGAGAGCGTCACAGGCGCCACCGAGGTAACGGCTGACAAACTCAGCTCGGGCGAGGTGTGCTACCTGCTGAACGGCAGCAAGAGCGACGCACCCGTCTGGTTCCAGACGCTGGGCGAGGACCAGCTGCCCACCATCGTGCCCGGACACGGCACCGTTTACAACGTGGACGGCAAGTACTCGAACAGCGAGGATGCCATCGCTACGGTGAATGCCGATGAGGATGCCAGCGAGACGACCATCTACAACGTGGCCGGACAGCGCGTGGCACAGCCCACAAAGGGCATCTACATCGTCGGCGGACGCAAGGTGCTTTATCGCAAGTAATCGCCTCTGCCGTCGCTGCCCAACGTGAGAACGTAATACACAGAAATGCCGCATCTGCGCCTGGTTTTGACAGAAATCGGGCGCAGATGTGCATTTTTCTGCCCAAGGATTTGGCAGAACCGAGAAAAACATCTACCTTTGCACGCTGAAACCTGTAAAAGCAGGCCATTACACCCCATATAGTTACCAGCTGTATCGAGTAAGACAATAATTAAAACAAAAAACTATATCACAATGAAACAAGGAATTCATCCCGAGAACTATCGTCCCGTAGTGTTCAAGGATATGAGCAACGGTGACATGTTCCTGAGCCGCTCGACCTGCAAGACGAACGAAACCATCGAGTTTGAGGGCGAGACTTATCCGCTCATCAAGCTGGAGATCTCCAACACATCTCACCCCTTCTATACGGGTAAGAGCAAGCTGGTGGACACCGCCGGCCGTGTGGACAAGTTCATGAGCCGCTACGCACGCTCGAAGAAGTAATCCTTCGGGGCGAGCATACGCACATCGACGAATCAAAGCCCTCTCCATCGCTCCTGCAAATGGGAACACGGAGAGGGCTCTTTTTTTCCTGCACATGAAAGCCAGACACCTCCTTATCATGCTTCTTGGTGCCGTCGTTGCCGTCTCCTGCGGCAACGATGACGACCTGACGCCCACGACCTCACCACAGGACCGGGGCGACAACGAGAATGCCAACACTCTGTACACCGCCTATTCGCGACGCATGGAGATGCCCCGTCTCGTGGGCGGTCCCACCGACATCTTCCGCGTGAAGAGTGTGCCTACGTATGGCGTGAACTTCAGCTACGAGTACAGTTGCGACCGACGCGCCACCTACTGGATAGCCTACCGATGGGACATCGACAACACGGTGGACAACAACGTGGGGCGTAGCGACCAGTGGGCTGATGACCTGGAGCTGCCAGAGCAGTACCGTGTGACCACCTACGATCACAACAACGACGGATACGACCGCGGCCACATGCTGGCCAGCGAGGACCGGCAGAATTCGTGGCAAGCCAATGTGCAGACCTTCCTGATGAGCAACATGCACCCTCAGTACAATGCCTTCAACGGCAAGGACTATGTATGGTATAATATGGAAATCCGCGTACGCCAGTTCTATAGCGGATGGACCCGCAAGGATAATGCGCAGGACACTATTTACGCTGTGAAGGGTGGCACCATCGGTACTGAAGGCGGAAGCATCTCGCCGCGCGACCAGATAATCGAGGTCACGCCGAAGGGGCTCATCGTTCCCCGATACTTCTACATGGCATTCCTCTACAAGAACACGCAGGCCTCGCAGGGCGGATACAAAGCCATCGCCTTCTGGGTGGAACACACCGACGGGCGCGACACCACGCGGGGCAACGACTTGCAAAAGTACGTCATCAGCATCGACGAACTGGAGCGTCGCACGGGCATCGACTTCTTCTGCAACCTGCCCGATGACATCGAGAACGTGGTGGAGGCCAACGCTACGCCCAAGGCCTGGGGCTTCTATTGAGGCCAGTCCTGCACATCTGTCGAGTGTGCGGACCTATTTTTGCTGACGTACAAAGGACTTCCCGTCCCAGCGATACACGAGGGGTTGCACATAGTGCTGTGCCACCTCTCTTTCTTTTTTCTCCAGCTCGCTGGTCTGCAGGGTGAAGGTCAGTGTTGGTTCGGCTTCCGAAGCCTTGATGTGCGTGAGTGTCAGGTCGGCCAGTGCGCGCCGGGCTGAATCGGCCTCGCGTGCCAGCGAGTCGGGCACTGCCTGCCAGTAGTCACCGACTGCAGGGCAGGGCAGCTCCGTCGCCACTGGTTTCCATGCCGTATCATAGAAGCTCACGCGGCTGTCTGCGGCAGGTCCCATGTAGGTGTGGATGAGGCACATGAGCGAGTCGCTCAGCAGTCGCATCTCCACGATGCTACGCTCTGACGTGCGCAGCTGCAGATAGGCATCGCCCAGCTTCAGCAGCTCCACCACGTTGTCCAGCCGGTTCTTCACTCGTGCCGGCATCTTGTTCTCGATAAAGTCGATACAGTCCAGCCGGTTGTTCCGCGTAAGCAGGGGGAACACACTGTCGGGTGCCGAGGCAAAGATATCGCGCATCCGTACTTGGGAGTACATGCTGAGGCACATCATCTGCCCCAGCAGGGAAAGGAGAATTATTCGCTTCATGAACATATTCTTGTCGTATTAGCATTGATTGTCGTAGCCTTCCGCCTCACCGGCTGCCTATCCACAGGAACACCATGCCCAGCAGCACGAGGCCCAGGTCGATGGCCTTGCTGCGCAGGTTCTTTTCGTGGAAGACGTAGGCTCCCACCAGGAAGCTCACCAGCACACTGCTTCGCCTCACCATGCTCACCACGCTCACCATTGCTCCGTCCAATGACAGGGCGTAGAAGTAGGCGAAGTCGGCCATGGAGAGGAATAGGCTGATCAGCAGGATATAGAGGAGGGCCGGCGAGGAGTGTTCTATGTGTGGGCGCTTCTGGGCAGCGAGTATCAAGCCCATCATCGCACACTGGTAGAAGTTATAGTAGCTTTGCACCGCCATACGGTTCAGTCCCACACCCCCGTCGGCGGGCGAGGCCATCAGGTATTTGTCGTACAGCCCGCTCAGTGCGCCCAGTATGGCTGCTGCCACGATGCATACAATCCAGCGGTTGTGCCGGAAGTCTATTCCCTCCTGTCGTCCGCTGCGGCTTAGCATGAAGAAGCTTACGATGGCGAGCAGTACGCCCACCCACTGGTACAGGTTGAGGCGTTCGCCAAAGATAATCAAGGCTCCCAGGAGCACCATCACCGGTCGTGTGGCGTTGATGGGGCCTACGATGGTGAGCGGCAGATACTTCATTCCGTAGTATCCGCACACCCAGCTGCTGAGTACGAGGACGCTCTTGGCCAGGATATATCGCTGCACCTCCCAGCCTGCCTGCGGCACGTAGAGCAGATGGTCGGGTGCCAGGAGGCCAAAGCGCGAGAGCAGCACGGGAACCAGGAAGATGAGGCTGCACAGGAGGGTGTTGGCAAACAGCGTCGGAATCACGGGAAGGCGGCGCAGCGCCTGTTTCTTGCTTACGTCGTAGAAGCCCAGCAGGAGGGCAGAGAGAAAAGCACATGTCAGCCACATATCTCCTCGTCGTATTCCACTTTAACCAGAAACAATCCGCAGGCCGGCACGCTCTCGCCTGCCGAGCAGCGGTCACGTCGTTCTATCACTTGCCGGAACTCTTCCACCGACATGCGGCCGCGTCCCACCTCGATGAGCGTGCCCACGATGGCACGCACCATATTGCGCAGGAAACGGTTGGCCGTGATGGTGAAGCGCCATTGCCCCGCTTCGCCGGTCGGCTCCCAGCGTGCCTCGCTCACGTGGCAGATGTTTGTCTTTACATCGGTATTCACCTTGCTGAACGACGTGAAGTCGTCGTATTCGCAGAGCACCGCCGCCGCCTCGTTCATCCGCTCGAAGTCCAGTGTGCCGTAGAGCGCCCAGCTGTACTGTCGCAGGAAAGGATTCTTCTGCAGATGCAGGAAGTAGTGGTATGTGCGGCGCACGGCGCTGAAGCGTGCATGCATGTCCTCGCGCACGCGTACTATATTATATATGGAGATGTCGCGTGGGAGCAGCTTATTCAGTTTGTAGGTCAGTTGTTCTTCGACGAGTTCCGCTGCCGGGTCGTCGGGGGCGGGCAGGTCGAAGTGGGCCACCATTTCTCGTGCATGCACGCCGGCGTCAGTGCGTCCGGCAGCGGTCACCTGCACGGGTTGCCGTAGCAGGGTGGAGAGGGCATGCTCGAGCACTTCCTGCACGCTCGTCCCGTTGGGCTGCACCTGCCAGCCGTGATATGCCGTGCCGTCGTAGGCAAGAGAGATAAAATACCGCATATACCCTTATCGAACGTAAATCTTGACCCTGCGCGTGCCTCGCCGCTGTATGTAGATACCCTTTTTGCTCGGCTGTCTGTGGCCGAGGCTGACACCGTCGAGCGTGTGGTAGTGAGTTTCCTGCATCTCAGCCTCAGCGATGGGAGAGGCGAGGATGCCTGTGGCGTCCTTCACGGCCATCAGCGTGAGGTACTTCACCTCCCATGCCCAGCACTTGGCTGCTGTGGCTCGATAGCGAAACGCGATGCGAATGGTCTCTTCGGCATAGCGGCTGAGGTCGAAATCCTTGATGGAGATGAATTTGGTGAAGTTCCCTGACGCCGGCGCATCGGGGTACACCACGTCTATTGCCTCCCAGCTGGCACGTTCGGGAGCGTTGTCGTAATCCGTGGTCACGAGCACCTCAAACATATCCCGCACGTCGTTCGTGCTGTGGTAGCCTGCTGCATGGTCGAAGCTGAGGCGTACCTCCTTCATTCCCTTGAGGTCCACGGGCGGCGAGAGCAGCCAGTCATCGGCCGTCTTGCCCTTGCTGTAGGCGTTGGCCACAGCGCCATAGGCGTTGCTGCTCACCCACATGTCGGAGGGCGTGCCGTCTCGGTGGACACACGTGAATGTGCCCAGCCCGGCCAGGAACGATTCGCGCAGAAGCTCCACGTCGGGCTCCACGTCGCCCTCCTCGCCGATGACGGCCGGAAAGCCGTATGCGATGCTGTCGCCCCACACGTATTCGGCCAGATGGGGGAAATCGATGTAGGGGTTGCGGTTGCCCTGGATGCGATAGACTGCCTCGTTGCGTGCCGTCTCAATCTCATCGACGGGATCCTCGCGGCTCCACTCGAGGAGAAGATCGGAAGCCCACGCCTGCAGTGTGGGCCACTCGCTGTTCTCCAGCATGTCCAGGCCATTGCTGGTCCATGTGAGGTGGCTGTAGGCCGTCACCATATAGAAGTAGTTGCGGGCGAAGTCGCCTTTCCATTCATCGGCCGGTTCCCAGAGGCTGGCCCATCGGCCGTCGGAGGTGCTGCCGCGCCCTACTCGGGTACATCCGTTCGTGTCTTTCACCGAACTCACACGCCCCATGGCATAGTTGCTCTTGGCGCTGTTGATGTTGCTCTCGCATGGCATCAGGTTGTATAGGTCTTGGTAAGCTTGATTCTGCGACCCGCCCCACCAGCTTTTGGGGAACGAGTGTTCGATGTTCATGCCGCTCACGGCGCTGGCATTCACTGCCGATGCCGAGTTGGGGAAATAGAAGATTTCATAGCTGTAGCGGTCGCGCACCTGTCCGTCGTCCATGCGGTCGGTCTGGTAGAATCCGCTCCATGTGGAGCCCGTTCCGCTGCCGTAGGAGAGCACATGTGCCTGTGCCACGATGTCGTGCATGGCTGCCTTCAGTTGTGCGCCGCTGAGCCCGCGTGTCGAGGCATAATAGCCTCGCGGCACTCCTGCCAGTGCGGTGAGCAGGCAGGAGAGCATGAGGGATAGCAGGGCTGTTCGCTTGGACTTCATCCGTTTCTCGCTCTTTTTTTCTGCCGCAAATTTACGACTTCTTGGCGAAACGTGGAAGCATTCGGCAGAAAAACTTATCCGTGGGTATGACGAAGAGGCTGTTCAGAAGGTGGCAGCGTTGATGAGGACGCTCCCCGCCGCAACGGCCACGAAGGTCGTGGCAGCGCAGCCGCATGCGGGCCAGAAATTGCCCCCGCCGCTGCGGAAGGAGAAGGAACGGCCTGCCGCATCGTCATCGTGTCCGACGGTCACTTGCTGCACATAGTCACTGACATCGGCATGGAACACAGCGGCATGGCTCTCCGCTCCGCGCTCCATATCGGCATATCCGTACTGGACGTAGGCAGCCAGGCGTAGCGGCGAGTCGGCCTCGTTATAGCGGTGCTGCTGGCCTCGGCGGAAGCGCTGGCGCTGCCCGGTGGCGCTGTCCACGAAATGTCCGCGCCGGCCGAAGTGTGAGAGGCTGCCCCGACGACCCAGGTCGATCACCTGGCTGTCCATAAGTTCCGGGAGGGAGGCAAAGGTGTAGATGACCGACGAGCCGTGGGGTGCCAGGGGCTGTATGGGACGGTCGGCCTCCGAGTAGCGGCTGGTGTGGCTGTCGCCATAGAAGTGGTCGTCGTGCAGCAGGCCGTGAGGATTCGCCTCGCGCAGGATGACGCCGCTGGTCTCGGTGTGTGATTCCGTGCGCACCGACGGCAGGAAGAGCGTCGAGGCATCGTTGCCCACATAGGCAAACGAGCGGCCTCGGTTCACGTCGATGGGCCGGTCGGTCTTGTTCCACATGAGCAGCTCGGCCTGTCCCTCCGTGTTGATACGCAGGGAGAGCATCACGCGCTCGTCTTCATAAATCTGTCGGCCATCGGCGGCCATACGGCATGTCACGCGCACGCCCCATGCGGGCAGTGTCGTCGTCGCCAGCAGCACCGCTGCCAGCAGACGTAGGGAGTTGTGTAGGGTTTTCATAATCTTGTCTCCTTTTTATGTTTCGTTCGCTGCAAAGGTACACGTATCCCGGGAGACAGTCGGGGGGAAAAAACCTAAACGGCGGGCGGGTTTTCCCGCTCCGTGCAGAATTGGGGTCGGAGACAAGATGGGGGGAGGGACGAAATTGGTGACGCGCCACCAATCGTTTCGTGGCACTCCACCAACGTCGCCGTGGCGTGCCACCAAATTGTTGGTGGCCTGACACCGGAAAAAGGCTGTATGGAAGGGAACTGCGGAGCCCCCCCTTGCCTCAGACGGAGCAGAGCAGCAGGATGATGAGCTGTGCCGTGAGGATGCGCAGGAACATCGTGAGGGGATAGACCGTGCTGTAGCTCACCGAGGGGGCATCGTTGCCTGCCGTCTGGTTGGCAAAGGCCAGGGCAGGGGGATCGGTGGTGCTTCCGGCGAGCAGGCCCATCAGGGTGAAGTAGTTGATCCGATACTTCAGGCGTGCCACCAGCCCGACAATCAGGATTGGAATCACCGTGATGAGGAAACCACACCAGACGTATGTGATTCCATTGCCCTGCAGCACGGTGTCGGCAAAGGTGGCACCGGCCTTGATGCCCACGCTGGCCAGGAAGAGTGCTAGGCCCACCTCGCGCAGCATCAGATTGGCGCTTGTCGTGGTGTAGGCCACCAGTTTGGCCTTGTAGCCGAAGCGCCCCACCAGGATGGCCACGATGAGCGGTCCGCCGGCCAGACCCAGCTTGACAGGGGTGGGCACACCGGGCACGGCAAACGGGATGGACCCGAAGAGAATGCCCACGAGGATGCCCACGAAGATGGCTGCCAGATTGGGCACGTCGAGACTCTTTACCGAATTGCCCATCATGCTGGCCACGCGATCCACGGCGTCCTCGGGTCCCACTACCACCAGCTTATCGCCCACCTGCATGCGCAGATGGCGATCGGCAAAGAGATTCGTGCCTCCACGGCGTATGCGTGTCACGTTGACACCATAGACGCTGCTGAAGTGGAGCGAGCCAAACGTCTTTCCGTTCATGCGCGGCTGTGTGACCAGAATGTGCTTGCTTACCAGAGGCACGTCCTGCTCGTCCCATTCCACATGCTCCTCCGGGCCGATAAATGCGATGACGGCTTCGGCATCGTCCTGAGCACATGTAAGATAGAGACGGTCGTCGGGATGTATGACGGTGTCGCGTGTGGGGATGCTGACGTGGCCGTTCTGCAGGATGCGGCTGCATACGAAGTCGCGCCCCAGGAACTGGCGTATCTGGAGGATGGTTTTGCCGTCGAGCGATGGGTTCACGGCCCGCAGCGTCATGCGGTGGGGAATGGCGTGCGGATTGGCCGCCTGCTCATTTTCTATCTGTTCCTTCTCTTGGCGCAGGCTGATGCGGCAGAGAAAACGCAGCGAGAGCATGGCCAGGATGATGCCCACCACCCCGAGGGGGTAGGCACAGGCATAGCCATTGGCTATCAGGGGCGCCCCCTGCCCGAAGACTTGCGAGCAGGCCTCTGTGGCGGCACCCAGACCGGGCGTGTTCGTCACCGCGCCACACAGGACGCCCACCATCATGGCCAGGTTGACGGAATTGGCTCCCGCTGACAGTCCGTTGTCATAGAATACTATATAATACAGGGCGATGCACACGACCACGTTGAGCAGCACCACGCTGGCGGCCATGAGGTTGTACTTGATGCCACCCGACTTGAGGCTCTCGAAGAAGCCCGGCCCCACTTGGAGCCCAATGCAATAGACGAAGAGTATGAGTCCAAAGTCCTGCAGAATGTTGAGCACATTCATCGTGCCTGTGAAGCCGAAGTGCCCGGCTACGATGCCGGCAAAGAGTACAAAAGTCACGCCCAGCGAGATGCCGCGCACCTTGATGCGTCCCAGCCCGATACCCACCGAAATCACTGTGGCATACAGAAATAGGATGTGCGCCACACTGTCGGTCGAGAAAAACAATGATTTCAACCAGTCCATAGAAACAATCTTCTAACGCTTAAAGTCGGTGCAAAGGTACGAAGTTTTTCCCTTTTTTACCTTGCTTTTCAAAGAATAATGTCCCGAAGGCGAGGATTTGATGCATGAAATTTTGCCGCGTGAGCAAAAATATGTAATTTTGCACCGCATTATGCAGAATACACCTAACATTATTTATTTATAAACAAAACTATGGCAGATAGTAAAGAAAGACTTTTCTCTGATTTTACTGCGCCTACGCGTCAGGAATGGCGCGACAAGATTGAGGTGGACCTCAAGGGTGCAGACTATCAGAAGAAAATGGTGTGGAGAACCAACGAAGGTTTCTCCATGGAACCGTTCTACCGCAAGGAGGACGTGGACAAGCTTCCGCTCGTCAATGCCTTGCCCGGAGAATTCCCGTTCGTGAGAGGCAACAAGAAGAAGGACAACCAGTGGTACGTGCGCCAGAACATCGTGGCCGACGACCCCAAGGCTGCCAACGAGAAGGCACTCGACATCCTGAACCGTGGCGTGAACTCCATCGGGTTCCGCATCCCCGGCGAGAAAGTGAGCCGCGAGTACATCGAGACTCTGCTCGACGGTATCCTGCTCGACTGTGTGGAGGTGAGCTATCGCACCTGCCAGCGCCACGTCCTGGAGCTGACGGACATCCTGCTGGCCTACTTCGAGGAGAAGGGTTACAAGAAAGACGCTCTGGTGGGCGGTATCGGCTTCGACCCCATCGAGCGCATGCTCATGAAAGGCAAGGACACCAGCTTCCTGCTGCCTCAGATGCCCCAGCTGGTGAAGAAACTGGAGGACTATCCCGGCCTGCGCTGCGTGATGGTACACAGCGACTTCCTCTGCAACTCTGGCGCCTACGTATATCAGGAACTGGGCTATGCCCTGGCCTGGGGTAAGGAATATCTGGAGGAAATGGTAGAGGCGGGCGTTCCAGTGGACCTCGCTGCCAAGAAGATCAAGTTCTACATGGGCATCGGCGGTAACTACTTCATGGAGATTGCCAAGTTCCGTGCCGCCCGCATGCTGTGGGCACAGATTGTGAAGCAGTATGAGCCCAAGTGCGACTGCGCCTGCCAGATGTGCATCAACGCCTCGACCACGACGTACAACCAGACCTTGTTCGACTCCTACGTGAACATGCTCCGCTCGCAGACCGAGGCCATGAGTGCAGCCCTGGCTGGCATCCACTCGATGGTGGTCACCCCGTTTGATGCTCCCTATGAAGTGCCCACCGACTTTGCCGAGCGTATCGCCCGCAACCAGCAGCTGCTGCTGAAGGAGGAGTGCCACTTCGACAAGATTGTCGATGTAAGCGGCGGTTCCTACTTTGTGGAGGAACTGACCACCGCCATCGCCAAGGAAGGCTGGAAGCTGTTCCTCTCCGTGGAGGACGAGGGCGGATTCCTCGCTGCCGTGAAGGCCGGTACGGTACAGCAGACGATTAATGACACGAATGTGGCTCGCCACGCCAATGCCGGTAAGCGCAAGGAGTTCCTGCTGGGCACCAACCAGTTCCCCAACTTCACCGAGAAGAGCGAAGGCAAGGAACCGCTCAGCTGCGACTGCAGCTGCAAGCACTCCGGTGACGCCGACGTGCCCGCCATCAAGGCTACACGTCTGGCCAGCGACTTCGAGACCCTGCGTCTCACCACCGAGAAGGCCAAGAAGGTTCCCGTGGCATTCATGCTCACTATCGGCAACCTGGCCATGCGCCAGGCACGCGCACAGTTCTCGTGCAACTTCCTCGCCGCCGCAGGCTACAAGGTGGTGGACAACCTGGGATTCCAGACCGTGGAAGAGGGAGTGGACAAGGCACTCGAGGCTGGCGCTGACATCGTGGTCATCTGCTCCAGCGACGACGAATATGCCGAGTATGCCATCCCTGCCTACAAGTACCTCAACGGCCGCGCCATGTTCGTGGTGGCAGGTGCACCTGCATGTGCCGAGGACCTCAAGGCTGCCGGCATCGAGAACTTTATCCACGTACGTGTGGACCAGTTGAAGACACTCAAGGAGTATAACGCTAAACTCGGAATCTAATTATGGCACGTAAATCATTTAAAGACATCGATATCTTTGCCGGCATAGAAGCCAAGAACGGCCTGGACTGGCAGAAAGAGAATGGAATCACTGCCAACTGGAAGACTCCCGAGCAGATTGATATCCAACCCGTATATACAAAGGAAGACCTCGAGGGCATGGAACACCTCGACTTTGCTGCCGGTATCCCGCCCTTCCTGCGTGGCCCGTACAGCATGATGTACCCCTTCCGCCCGTGGACCATCCGTCAGTATGCCGGATTCTCCACCGCCGAGGAGTCCAACGCATTCTATCGTCGTAACCTGGCCAGCGGCCAGAAAGGTCTTAGCGTAGCCTTCGACCTCCCCACGCATCGTGGCTATGACCCCGACAACAAGCGCGTGGTGGGCGATGTGGGAAAGGCCGGAGTGAGCATCTGCTCGCTGGAGAACATGAAGGTGCTCTTTGACGGTATCCCCTTGAACAAGATGTCCGTCTCCATGACGATGAACGGCGCTGTGCTTCCCGTCCTGGCCTTCTATATCAACGCCGGACTGGAGCAGGGAGCCAAGCTCGAGGAAATGGCCGGTACCATCCAGAACGACATCCTCAAGGAGTTCATGGTGCGTAACACCTACATCTATCCCCCTGCATTCTCGATGAAGATCATCGCCGACATCTTCGAGTTTACATCTCAGAAGATGCCCAAGTTCAATAGCATCTCCATCTCCGGCTACCACATGCAGGAGGCTGGTGCCACGGCCGACATCGAACTGGCCTACACGCTGGCCGACGGTATGGACTATCTGCGTGCCGGTATCAATGCAGGCATCGACGTGGACGCCTTCGCTCCGCGCCTCAGCTTCTTCTGGGCCATTGGAGTGAACCACTTCATGGAGATTGCCAAGATGCGTGCTGGCCGACTCCTGTGGGCCAAGATCGTGAAGTCGTTCGGTGCCAAGAACCCGAAGTCCATGGCACTGCGCACTCACTCGCAGACCTCTGGATGGTCGCTCACCGAGCAGGATCCCTTCAACAACGTGGGCCGCACATGTATCGAGGCTATGGCTGCCGTATTGGGACATACCCAGTCGCTGCACACCAACGCGCTCGACGAGGCCATCGCCCTGCCCACCGACTTCTCGGCACGTATCGCACGTAACACGCAGATCTACATTCAGAACGAGACACAGGTTTGCAAGCACATCGACCCCTGGGCCGGCTCATACTACGTGGAGAAGCTCACCTACGAACTGTACCACAAGGCATGGGAGCACATCCAGGAAATCGAGAAGCTGGGCGGTATGGCCAAAGCCATCGAGACCGGTCTGCCCAAGATGCGCATCGAGGAGGCCGCAGCCCGCACACAGGCTCGCATCGACTCGGGCGTACAGACCATCGTAGGCGTGAACAAGTATCGTCTCGACCATGAGGATCCCATTGACATTCTCGAGATTGACAACACCGCCGTACGTCTGCAGCAGGAGGAAAGCCTGCGCCAGCTGCGTGCTCACCGCGACGAGGCACAGGTTAAGAAAGACCTGGAGGCCATCACGGAGTGTGTGCGAGAGTTCAACGAGGGCAAGAAGTCGGAGCACAACCTGCTCGATCTGGCTGTTACCGCAGCCGGACATCGTGCCACACTGGGAGAAATCAGCGACGCCTGCGAGGCCATCGTGGGACGTTACAAGGCAGTAATCAGAACTATTTCAGGCGTGTACTCAAGTGAAAGTAAGAACGACAAGGACTTCGAGAAGGCTTGTCAGTTGACCGAGGAGTTTGCAAAGCGCGAGGGTCGTCGCCCCCGTATCATGGTAGCCAAGATGGGTCAGGACGGTCACGACCGTGGTGCCAAGGTGGTAGCCACCGGCTATGCCGACTGCGGCTTCGACGTGGACATGGGTCCGCTGTTCCAGACGCCTGCCGAGGCAGCTCGCGAGGCAGTGGAGAACGACGTGAACGTGGTGGGCGCATCCAGCCTGGCCGCCGGTCACAAGACGCTCATCCCGCAGCTTATCGAAGAGCTGAAGAAACTCGGTCGCGAGGACATCATGGTCATCGCTGGCGGTGTCATCCCCGCTCAGGACTACGACTTCCTCTACAAGGCTGGCGTAGCTGCAATCTTTGGCCCTGGTACCTCCGTGGCCAAGGCTGCCTGCGAGATGATGGAACTCCTGCTGGAGAAGTAATGTCGTCATGAGCCGTTCGAAACCGGCACTCTGTCCTTTACGCGCTCGCGCGTATATTTAAGGCTCCAAATCTTTATTATAATTGTTGCTTTCATAAGGAGCCTTTTACGCGCCCGCGCGTATATATAATAAGGTGTCGCTCCCAGCGCGGGGCGGCACCTTATTTATGTTTTTATCCGTCGTCTATTGATTCAGCGTGAGTGGCAGCTTCGCGGATTCTCAGTAGGCCATCTTCTTGCCGTTTACGATGTAGATGCCGTGAGGCAACGGCTTGCCAATGGGCATGGGCAGACCCTGCATGTTGTAGATGCGGGGCGTCGTAGCTTCGGGGAAGGAGAGTGGGGCGACGGCAGAGGCGTCCTTGGCCTTGGGTGTCACCACGAAATTGTCAAAGCGGATGACGGAGCTGTGTGTGCGGAATCCGGCACGCCCTGTGATGGAACACGCTCTTCCCTTCGATGGAGCACGCTCTTCCCTTCGATGGAGCACGCTCCTCCCTTCGATGGAGCACGCTCCTCCTTCCGATGGAGCACGCTCTTCCCTCTGTACGGTTTAAGATTGTCAAAGGTAGTGGCCTGCCTTTTCCGGCACAGCAACGTTAAATGGTGTTAAACACGGCGTGCCGCACTTGTGGATGTGACGTTTTTTGTAACTTTGCATAAAGTTTAACCTGAAAACATGATATATGGCACTTCGTGGGGCTGAACATATGGAACTTCGTGGGGCTGGAGCCCTATCTGAGAAGTATGCAGACCTTATTGCTGAGCTTAAGAGAGATGGGACTATCGTTGCGGTGGAAGAAACTGGACGAGAGAATAGTGCATTTTACAAAGCAGAGGATAAAAAGATTTACGTTTCGAGAGCTGCAAAGGTAAATTCTATTCACCATGAGTTCGTTCACTACTTTCAGGATCGGTTAGGAATGATGAAGGGCAAGATAGAATCTGATCCTAATGCCAATCCACCATTTGTGTCATGTGCCACAGACAATGAATACCAAGCCGAATTCTTCGTCGCAACACTTGATATTTTGAAATCACCTCAACCAACCTATGACCCAAGATTAGGCTGGAGCGAAACGGAATTTGCGAATTTTTCCGCAAACATACGGCAAAGAGCTAATGTAAAAAATGGTACGATAATTTCAGTTCGAGAAGTATTGTTGGACTATATGGAGGATCGTTTTAGCAAGTATGCTGATAAGTGGGTAAACTTTTATAGTGATTATAATAAGGCAAATCCAAAATATAAGGATAAACCTACATATACACAAGGACATGACCCGCAATATATGTGGCGTTGGATTGAGATATTCGAGGCATTTGGTATAACGATTAATTAGAGGAACCTTGGACACGCACATTAGAGACCTATGGGTTTTGATTCTTCTCTTTTTACCCCAGAACACATGTTGTCAGACAAATGAGAATGTGGAAAGAAGGGATAGCGAAGATACTACATATATCATGCATCGTCGTGGGTTTGTATATAAATGTCACGAGATGAAGTGGGAGGAAGACTCTTCTGGGGTTAAGAGTATTGGAAGGGAATATCACTGCTATCGTAAGAAAGATCGTAAACGTCTGGACTATGACGTCAAGCATGGAAACTTGCGATACAGCATAAATCTCATCACAGACGATTTCAAAGAGCAAATGTGGAAAGTCGATAGGTTCTATAAACGTATAGAAACGTCTGTATTACAAGATACTCTTGTGAGGGAGTTTATTTCCTGCCTAAGTGTAAAAGAAAAGGGCGCGCTGTTTGCAGACGGAAACGTTGTAAGTTTCAGTTTTTCCATAGATGGTAGGGGTATATTAAGGGATATGGAGATAAGAATGAAGCGTCCTTTCCGAGGGTGTCTAAGCCGAAAAACATTCCTTCGGTTCCGCAAAATCCTGCTCAAAAGAAGATTTCCTGTTATTGCTCAAGACGAGGATCTCTATGTCCAAATAGGTTTTGGTATTCCTTGGGTTATTCGATACGAGGAATTAGGTCTGGAATGATATGCGTATCGTACAGACCTTTTGGACCGCTGGCAAGAATCCACTGGAGGAAGGATTCTTCAACACCTGCTATGCAGGCAGAAGCGGCAGAACCGAGCACGGCTGGGCACACGCTGACTACAGCCTTATGTCGTGGTCGTTGAGCTGCCATTCCCTTCGCAAAAACTATGGTGAGGTGGCTCTCTATACTGACACAGCTTGGAGGGACCTTGGGAAAACATTGCACAGCAACGTTAAATGTTGTTAAACACGGCGTGCCTCACTTGTGGATGTGACATTTTTTGTAACTTTGCATAAAGTTTAACCTGAAAACATGATATGTTATTATGGCAACGAACACTACAGCAGAACTGGGGAGCAAAGATAATCCCTATACAATGACAGAATATGAAAAGCTGGCAAATTCTGGAAGTTGGAAAGGAGGATATGTTTTTTTCTTCCACCTGACGAAAGAGTCGGATTTTAACTAGTATTCGTAGAAACAAGGAATGAAGCACATCACCTCTATGTTAGGGTGCCTTTGCATCCCGATATTATTCGTTTGCTGTGGACAAAGAACACCAAGGGCAGACGGAGCTGTTGCGGAAATAGATTCACTCCCAATCCCCGGGCCTGACAGTCTTGAACTGGAGAAGTTCTATGCCTTTGCCTCATTGTTCCCGGATTTGGAGGGCGACAGCATATCTGACAGAACCTCCTTCAATTATGTTCGAGGTTTATTTGGCGAATCAGAGATTCGGGACAGCATCTCCCAATCCTTCATCCCGATGACAGATGAGGAAAAAGCCTTTACTGAACGTGTATATAATCATTGCGGTTGCAGGATTACCCTCGATTCATGCTATGTATTCCTTTTCCTTAAGTGTGTGGATGCACATGACATGAAAAGAGGCGGGTATCCGTACGTGGCCCCATCCATAATTACATACTCTCGCGACGGGCGTTTCCTGAATATGTGCGATATAGCGAAATATGATGACTACTGGGATTACGTAATCTCTGGCACTCGCAATCCGTTGTGTCTTCATGTGGAGCGAGCACATATTCTGGATGATATACGTGTTATACGTGATGCATATTCCGTTGAAATTACGGATACCGAAGTTCGCGTGACACCTTCTGGTGCTATCATCACTGATACATTGGGCACTGCAAAAGGAACCACAGTGTGGAGTGATGAGATTAATAATTTCCGATGGACTCGCGAGGAATAGGCGGAAGATATGCGTATCGTACATTATCCTAACCCCAAACAATTCAGGACATATAAACAGCCCCATGATCCGGACTATCAATGGAGATGGGAAGATATTTTTAATGCTTTTGGAATCAAGATAAAAGAATAATTACGATGAGAATTATATCATTTGGTTTGCGTACGCTGTTTCTTCTTTTTTTTCTTTCCGCTTCTATCTGTGATTTTCAATGTGCGGCACAAGATAAAACAACTAAGGACCAGCCCACTTGGCCTGTAGTTTTTCCGAATGACACCGCTGTCTATTTCATTGAAAGAGACATTCTGTTTGCTTCCATTTATAAAAAAAGGGGGAACATCTATGAGGAAAAGAACGACTACTCCTGTTATTTCCTGGAAGAAAAATCAAAGTTTGATGATGACGTTGCCTCTGGACGACTAAAATATAACCTTGCTTTTCAAAGTGAGGCAAGTTCACACTGGCAGGGAAAAATTTTTTCTGATGGACAACTAAAGAATGACGATTTTCGTTGGCTGGAGAGAATAATCGTTGATGAGTTTTTTCGTGTTATCACCTGGAAAGAAAAAAGAAGACTTAACCACTCCAAAACAGGGCTAATTGTTGTTATGATTGTAGACAATCATGGTGTACCAAGGCTCGTTCTTCTTCAAGCCTATTCGCCTCTGAAAGGTCGAATCTCCAGAAAGTCCTTTTTGGAATTTCATTCTTTCGTGAAATCATTGAGGTTTTATCCGTCTTATGATACGGATGGAGAAGACGAATATTGCATATATACTTTTCCCTTGACTCACCGCCTGTAATGCGTATCGTACAGACCTTTTGGACCGCTGGCAAGAATCCACTGGAGGAGGGATTCTTCAACACCTGCTATGCAGGCAGAAGCGGCAGAGCCGAGCACGGCTGGGCACACGCAGACTACAGCCTTATGTCGTGGTCGTTGAGCCGCCATTCCCTACGCAAAAACTATGGTGAGGTGGCTCTCTGTACTGACACAGCGTGGAGGGACCTTGGGAAAACATAGCACAGCAACGTTAAATGGTGTTAAACACGGCGTGCCGCACTTGCTGCTATGATGTTTTATGGCTAAATTTGTGGGCAGATAATGGAGAATTTGCTATGAAACGACACTTCACCTTCGTGCTTGCCGTACTGACATCCCTGTGGATGTGGGCTGGCGGACTGCAACCTGTATCGTTTGACGCTCAGCTGATGCAAGGGTCGCTGGATATGCGCCTGCGTCTGAATATGCAGCGATTGGGCGAGGAGAAATACCAGCCAGACCACGTGTTCCTCACCATGCAGCAGAGCGGTGACTGGCCGGGCGACACCGAGGGACGCACCATCCTGGGCCTGACGCTCGATGCACAGGCGCTGCACTCCGCATCGCCCAATCTGGAAGAGATTCTGCGTCGCCTGCCGTCGCATTTGAACGAGCGAGGCTACATGGGCCCCGTCTTCCCGGACATCATCCACGAGCAGCAGCTCTCGGGCAACGGGTGGATGTTGCGCGGGCTGTGCGAGTACTATGAGTGGCGCGGCGATTCGGCGGTGCTCTCCGTCATCCGCACGATGGCGCGAAACCTCTTCCTGCCCTGGAAGGGACACTATGCCACCTATCCCGTGCGCCCCGAGGACCGCAAGCAGAATGTCGGTGCCGCTTCGGGCGAGACGGTGGGGCAGATAGGCCGCTGGCAGCTGTCGAGCGACGTGGGCTGCCTCTTTATCGGCATGGACGGACTCATCCATGCCTATGCGGTGACGCACGATGAGGAGCTACGCCCCGTGATTGACGAACTCGTCGAGTGTTTCCTCGGCATCGACCTGTTGGCTATCAAGGCGCAGACCCATGCCACGCTGACGGCCCTGCGTGGCCTGATGCGCTATGCAGCCATTACGGGCGAGCGCCGGCTGGTGGACGAGGCCGCCGCGCGCTTCCGCCTCTATACCGAGTATGGCATGACGGAAAACTTTGCCAATTACAACTGGTTCCGCCGCTATGACACGTGGACCGAGCCCTGCGCCATCGTGGACAGCTATCTGCTGGCCGTGCAGCTGTGGCAACAGACGCGCGACGTGGCCTATCTGGAGTGGGCCGAGCAGATATACTTCAACGCCCTGTGCCACGGACAGCGGCGCAACGGCGGCTTCGGCACCGACACCTGCCCCGGCAAGGGCAGCGCCTCGGCCAGCCTGAAGGTGAGCATCCCTGAGGCTCATTGGTGCTGCACCATGCGTGGCGCCGAGGGCTTGAGCAATGCCGCGCGCTACAGCATGTTCCAGAGCGGCGACACGCTGTTCTTCCCCTTCTATCGTCCGGCTACGTTCATGGCCACTGTCGGCAAGCATCGGGTGGAGGTCAGCGAGCAGACGAAGTATCCCTTTGACGGTACGGTACAGTTGGCTCTCTATATGCCCAAGGCGTGTCGGCTTACACTCTGCTTCCCCCATTACAGCTGGATGCAAGACGTAGAGTTGACGCTGAACGGGAAGCCTGTGGAGGCTGTGGAGCGTGGAGGCTTCCTCATGCTCTCGCGCCGGTTTCGGCAGGTGGACCATGTGGGTGTCAGCTTCCGGCTGGCCGACCGCGAACTGCCGCTGCTCAATGCCGAGAATGCGCTGCCCGGCCATTCGCGCCGTTTCTTGCACGGCCCGCTGCTGATGGGACGCCGCACGGGAAGCGATGTGCTGGAACCCGTGTGGCATCTGATGGATGCCTCGGTGTGGGAGCCGGGCGATGATGGTTTACGTATCCTTTTCCCTGCCACAGAATGAAGTCGCTGCCACGCCGGGTCTTCTGGCCCCTGCTTCCCTTCGTACTGCTCGTAGCTCAGACCGCCACGGGCCTTTTCTTCCTGCGCTCCGCCACCACGCTGGCATGTGCGCTGGCCGTTCTCTTCAAAAGCCGTACGCCTCGACGCGGCATTGTAGTGGCAGGGCTTCTGGTCTCGCTGGTGGCCGACGTCGTCCTGGGGCACAGCCATGGCCGCACCGAATGGTTCCTCTGCGGCTTGTCGCTCTTCCTCGTGGCCCATCTGCTGCTGATAGCCTTCTGCCTCAGCCATGGGCGTCCTCGCCCCGTGGTGGCGGTGTTCATCCTCATCCCGCTCCTGCTCTTCTATGTGCTGATGCTTCGCCCGGGCATTGATACACCGGCCATGCGCTGCGGCGTACTGGCCTATACGATGGTGACGGGGCTGTCGCTTTCGGCAGCCTGGGGGCTGAAGCCGACCGGCTCGCTCCTGCACGTCCTCTTCCTGCTGGGAATCCTCTCGCTGGCCTTCTCCGACACGCTGATTGCCCTGCGCCTCTTCTGCGGCATCCGTGGCATCTATTTCCTCATGCTCCCCACCTATCTCCTGTCCCATTGCCTCGTGGCCTTGGCGCTCGAAACGGAAAAGGGTAGCACGGAGGTCTGAACCTCGAGCGTGCTACCCTTTGTCCTGTCTGGCGTGTTCTGTCCCAGTCTCTGCTTACATCGGACGGATCCAGATGTTACGGAAGCTGATGGCCTTGCTGGGGTCGCCGTGCATCTGCAGGCGGATGGGGCCGTCGCCGTGCTTCACCGTGCGGGGGAAGCCGATGTATTCGGTGGTGCCCTGAATTTCGGTGTGGTTCTGGAGCACTACGCCGTTCTGTATGACGGTTACGTACGGCTTGTAGAGGTATGTACCATCCTCCTTGAAGACGGGAGCCGTGTAGATGATGTCATAGACGTTCCACTCGCCCGGACGGCGCATGGCGTTGGCCAGCGGGGGAGTCTGCTTGTAGATGCTGCCCGTCATGCCGTTCACGTAGGTTTCGTTCTCGTAGCAGTCGAGGATTTGCACCTCATACATGTCCTGCAGGAACACGCCGCTGTTGCCGCGTGACTGGCTGGTGCCCTCAATGTCCGTCGGGACGCACCACTCCAGATGGAGCTGGAAGCTGCCGAACTTCTGGCGTGTGACGATATCGCCCTTCGTCTTGTCAACCGTCACGATGCCGTTCTTCACCGTCCATTCTGCCGGGCCGTCTTTGCCGTTGGTCCATGCCGAGAGGTCCTTGCCGTCGAAGAGAACGATGGCATCGCTCGGTGCAGTGTTGGTCTTGATGTCGCCTGGGGTGACCACCTTGGGCTGTGGGGTCCAGTACTCAGACATGCCGGGGCGCATGGCCTCGGGCTTCGGATACTCTTTCTTGTCCTGTGCACTTGCCGTGCATGTGATGGCCAGGGCCATCAGCATAATACTTTTTCTCATGATTCTATGTTTTGGGCTTTTTGGTTCTGTTTTCCGTCAGGGATTATTCCATCACGTCCTTTGTGCCGCCTGTGGTCTGGAAGAAGGTGACGCGCGTGGTGGTCTTCTTGTCAAAGAGCGTGCTGGAGAGAATCTCCACGGCGCCGAACTGTCCCATGGGCGTCTCCAGCTCGGCATACGTCTTCTGGCGGGAGAAGATGCTCAGCTTTACGCGCGCGGGTACATTATAATATATACCGCGCTCCAGTTTTTCTTTCTTCTTGGCCACCTGTTCGTCGGGTTGCGCCTCGGGCAGTGTCTCCATGCTCTTCACGCTGATGTAGATGGGTTCGCCCGCCAGGTCGTCGATGTCCACGGCTCCCAGATGCTGAGAGAATCGGAAGAGGAGGTCGCGTTCGGTCTCCTTTGCAGGGCTGTAGTTGAGGGTGAACACCTCGGTAGAGGTCTGTTTGGTGCCACGGAAGAGTGATTCGAGCACACTGGCCTGCTTGTCCAGCTGCTCGAGCATCAGCTTCAGTTGGTCGCCGTCCTTCGGCGTGTTGTCTGCCTCGCCGCGTATGAGCGCGTTTCGGCTCTCGCGTATGTCATATATCTCCTGTGCGCAGAGTTCGGCCATCTTGGCTGTGCTGCCGGCCGATAGCATCTCCTGCGTCATGTAGCTGCGCGGGTCGGGCAGAGGCTCGGCTGTAATGCCCTTGGGTGGTTCGGGGAGTGTCTCCTCCTGAGCCTCCGTGTTGATGCTCAGCAGGATGCCGTCGGAGGACAGGCCCACGAGCGGCGCCACCGTCTTGCTCTTGAGGCGGATGCTGTATGCCTTTGTCTTGTCGGGCACGCCATAGGGCTCCATCTTGATTTCCTTGATACTCCATGTGGTGCTCTCGGTCTGCGGCACGTTGCGCAGGGTCAGGTATCGCTCGGCATATTTGTTAAAGTCGCCTGGGCGCGTCACTGTCTTCTCGGCCACTACGGTAATGCGCACTGCCGTGCGGGGCAGGTAGTAGGCAATGCCCTCGAGTGTGCTGCCCGGGACAAAGGGCGTCACCTCGGTCTGTGCCTTGATGTCGCCCAGGTTCCCGAACAGAGCGGGGAGCATGGCGGCCAGGAAAAGCAGGGATTGGTGAGTGAATCTTTTCATATCTCAGTACATTATATTTGCTATTGATGGATGTTGGGTGTTGTTCTCAGTTCGCGGAAAGCCTCGGGCAGATGTCGCGTGATGTCGCGTGCCAGCATGCACTCTTGTCCCAGCACGTCAGCTGCGCGGTCGCCGGCCGTGGCGTGCAGCCAGACACCGAGCGTGGCCGCTTCGACGGGCGTGTATCCCTGTGCCAGCAGGCCGGTGATGAGCCCGGTGAGCACGTCGCCGCTGCCTGCTGTGGCCATGCCTGCATTGCCTCGCTGACAACAGAGCACTGTCCTCTCGGGCAGGAAGACGAGCGTGGGATGCCCCTTCAGCACCACGATGGTCTGCCATCTGGCTGCCATTGTCATGGCGCAGTCTTCCAGTGTCTTGCCCTCCAGTCGCATGTCGCATGCCATCGCGCTCATCTCGCCTCGGTGGGGCGTCAGCACCGTATGGCCGGCCAACAGTGGGAGAAGGCTTTCCTCGCGCCCTATGAGGCGGAGTGCATCGCCGTCCACCACGACAGGGATATGATACGTGTCTGCCTGTCTTATCGTGGTGCGCAACTTGTCGGATGCCGTTTCGTCCAGTCCGATGCCCGGACCGATGCCTACGGACTGATAGGGCTGCAATCCAGGTTGCTGTGTGCTGACGATGGCTTCGGGCAATGCCGTCTGCAGGATGAGGCGATTCTCCTCGGGAGTCTCCACAGTGAGTTTGCCTGCACCGCTGCGCAGGCATGCTTCGCCTGCCAGCACGGCACATCCTGCGATACCGCGGCTCCCAGCCACCAGCAGGGCGTGCCCCATCGTTCCCTTGTGTGCATCGGCAGGACGGAGACGCAACAGTTTGGCCACTTCGGGCAATGCTAACTGTACATTCACGATACAAAGATACTGCTTTTCTGCCGAACTAAAAATAATTTTTCTGCCTTATTTTGCGATTGTTCTCTCCTCATGCCCCTCCAGGAGGCGTAAACGTGTGTTTTTCCTTTCCTCGTGCTTGGCTTCTTGCACTTTTTCGCACCATTGACTTTGCCGGAGGCACTTTCACTCGGCAGTGAAATGAAAAAGATTATGTCTTTTCCTTTGCATTGCGCTCGTTTTTTCGTACCTTTGCTCCAAATATTCTAATTTGAAGTGCTTTATGCAGACGATTCAGGTAAAGGACAAGCAATTTGCCGTTTCTATTCCGGCCGCGCAAATTGCTGAACAAGTGAAGCGAGTGGCCGATGAGATTAACCGAGACTATGCGGGAAAGCATCCGATATTCCTGGCTGTGCTGAACGGATCGTTTATCTTTGCAGCCGACCTCCTTCGTGAAGTGACGCTCCCCTGCGAGATATCCTTCGTGAAGCTTGCTTCGTACCAGGGTGTGAACACGACGGGCGAGATTCGCGAGGTGATTGGTCTCAACACGGACATCACCGGGCGGCCTGTGATTATCGTGGAGGACATCGTGGACACGGGTCTCACCATGGCCCACATGATCGACACGCTCAAGAAGCAGAACCCGGCGAGCATAGATGTGTGTACGTTGCTGGTGAAACCTGACAAACTGCAGGTGCATCTCGATATCCGCTACTGCGCCATGCAGATTCCGAACGATTTTATTGTGGGCTATGGCCTGGACTATGATGGCTTCGGACGTAACTCGAAGGATATTTATACGCTGATCTGAGGTCTTAAGATTATAAGGTAAAAAAAAGGGTGGGAGCGTGCTCCCAAATAGAAAAAAGATGAAGAACATAATTATTTTCGGTGCGCCGGGCTCTGGCAAGGGCACCTACAGCGAGGCCATCGTCGAGAAGTATGGCATGGGCCACATCAGCACGGGCGACGTGCTGCGTGCAGAAATCAAGGGTGGAACCGAACTGGGCCGTGTGGCTCAGGGCTATATAGACCAGGGCCAGCTTATCCCCGACGAACTGATGGTCAGCATCCTGGCCAAGGTGTACGATGCGCTTCCTGCCGGACAGGGAGTCATCTTTGACGGGTTCCCCCGCACGATTCCGCAGGCCGAGGCGTTGAAGAAGATGCTTGCCGAGCGCGGCCATGACCTGGGTCTCATGATTGAGCTGGTGGTGAGCGAGGACATTCTGATGGCCCGCCTGCTGAACCGTGCCCTCGAGCAGGGCCGTGCCGATGACAATGAGGAGACCATCAAGAAGCGTTTTGCCGTATATCACAACCAGACGGCACCGCTGGCCGAATGGTTCCAGAAGGAGGGCATCCGCCACATCGTGGCCTGGAGTGACCATCCCAGCAAGGAGGCTATGATCGACCGCGTGTTCCAGATTATCGACGAGGCCAATGCCTGAAAGCAATTTCGTTGACTACGTAAAGATATGCTGCCGCTCGGGCCGAGGCGGACGGGGCAGCATGCACATGCACCGCGCCAAGTACGTGCCTAACGGCGGACCCGACGGCGGCGACGGCGGGCGTGGCGGGCATGTCTATCTGCGTGGCAACCACAACTACTGGACGCTGCTCCACCTGCGCTACGAACGCCATGTCTTTGCCGGGAACGGCGGCAATGGAGGACAGAGCCGAAGCACCGGTGCACAGGGCGAAGACCGATACATCGACGTGCCCTGCGGCACGGTGGTATATAATGCCGAGACGGGCGAATATGTCTGCGACGTGACAGAGGACGGACAGGTGGTGCTGCTGCTCAAAGGCGGACGCGGCGGGCTGGGCAACTGGAACTTCCGCACTTCCACCAATCAGGCACCCCGCTACGCGCAGCCCGGCGAGCCGATGCGCGAGATGACCGTCATCCTGGAGCTGAAGCTGCTGGCCGACGTGGGCCTGGTGGGGTTCCCCAATGCCGGGAAGAGCACGCTGCTGAGTGCCGTGTCGAGTGCCCGTCCCAAGATTGCCGGCTACCCCTTCACCACGATGGAACCCAGTCTGGGCATCGTCCCTTATCGTGACGGGCAGTCCTTCGTCATGGCCGACATTCCGGGCATCATTGAGGGGGCCAGCGAGGGACGCGGACTGGGACTGCGCTTCCTTCGCCACATCGAACGTAACAGTCTGCTCCTCTTCATGGTGCCTGGCGATACGGACGACATACGCCACGAATACGAGGTGCTGCTGGGCGAGGTGGGAGCCTTCAATCCCGAGTTGCTGGACAAGCAGCGTGTGCTGGCCATCACGAAGAGCGACCTCCTGGACGACGAACTGGAGCAGATGCTCTCGGCCGACCTTCCCGAGGATGTGCCCACGGTCTTCATCAGTGCTGTGGCTGGGCGTGGCATCACCGAACTGAAGGATATCCTGTGGCGCGCACTCAACAGCGAGAGCAACAAGCTGCGCTCCATCACTCAGCAGGACACCCTCGTCCACCGCAACAAGAGCCTCACATGGCTCTCCCAGGAACTGGCCGACGAGGGAGAGGATGAGGAGATAGAGTTCCTGGACGAGGAAGACGTGGAGGATATTGACGAACTGGACGATTTTGAGTATGAGGACGTATGACCTGGGCCCGGATGTCGTAGCCTTCAGCACGCTGCGCTGTGGCTCTGTGGATCCCGGCCGGCAGGTGGTTCGGGCAGATATGACCTACAATGGTTTTAATCAGTGGCGTGCCTCGGGAAACCGTCTGCGACTGGCACAGCAGCTTGGTATCGGGGCGGATGATTTTGTCGTCCCCCATCAGACACACAGCGACCATGTGGCCTATGTCTCCCAGCCCGGTCAGCCAGACGATGTGGACGCTGTCTTCACCGATGTGGCGGGGCTGTGCATCTGTGTGAGCACTGCCGACTGCATTCCCGTGCTGCTCCATGACCCTCGGCATCATGCGGTAGCAGCCATCCACGCAGGGTGGCGTGGCACGGTGGCGCGCATCGTCCGGCAGACCGTGCAGGCCATGCAGGCCCGTCTGGGCACGCAGGCCGCCGACCTCCGGGCCGTGATAGGACCCGGCATCAGCCTGCAGGCCTTCGAGGTCGGTCAGGAAGTGTATGACGCCTTCCTTGCTGCTGGTTTTCCCATGGAACGTATCGCCGTGCAGCGCGACAAGTGGCACATCGACCTATGGGAGGCCAACCGGCTGCAGCTGGAGGAGGCTGGCGTGCAGGACATACAGATGGCGGGCGTGTGTACATACACCCACCCCGACCTCTACTACAGCGCCCGACGGCTGGGCATCCAGGCCGGACGCATACTGAATGGAATAATGCTAAGAGCGTGAACCCTATGAAACGAACCCTTATGTTATTGCTGAGCCTTGTTCTCACGGCAAGTCTTCATGCCCAGGACGACGAACCTACTGACATCGACGAATGGCAGGTGCTGAAGGTTGAGGCGGCACGCGATCCCTTTGCGAATGGCAACCAGTTCACCATCAACTTTGCCAACTACACCGTCGAGGAGTGGCACTATCCGCTGCCCGGCGCCCATGTCATCAGTCCTTTTGGCGGTGCCCGGCGTCATGCGGGAACCGACGTGAAGACTCATCCCAACGATACCATTCGCGCTGCTTTCCCCGGCGAGGTCATCCTCAGCGGGCCGCATTATGGCTATGGCAACTGCGTCATCATGCGGCATGCCAACGGGTTGGAGACGCTCTATAGCCACCACTCGAAGATTCTCGTCCGCGTGGGCCAGTGGCTCCAGGCCGGAGATCCGCTCGCCCTTGAGGGCCGCACTGGCCGTGCCACCACCGACCATCTGCATTTCGAGACGCGCGTCCGTGGCAAAGCATTCGACAGCGCCCTCATCTTTGACCACGAGGCCAATCAGCTCATTCCGCAGGTAGTCGTCATCACCCGCCAGCCTAACGGCGCCTTGAAGATTACGCGCGAGTCAAGGAAAGAGCAGCCCGCAGAGTAATATTCACTCTTGCTTCTTGTCGTGCCATCCCTTGCTTTCCGCTTCGAGGGCGTTTTTGCTCGTAGACCAGAGAAAAATTTTTCTCTCACGTGGGCGGAAAAAATGGAGTAAGTTCCCCTACGTCTCTGCCACTTGGCTTGTCGAAGCGCTCGGCTCCGCCGCTTTGCCTTTAGTGCAAAGAATTGTTGTGAAGCGTTACCCCTTAAATAACTCCACTCGAGTGAACTATTTGGTCCTGTCAGCGAGGAAGGCTCGTCGATGGCTCGAAGAAGGCTCGTCGATGGCTCGTCGATGGCTCGTCGATGGTTCGAAGAAGGCTCGAAGATGGTTCGAAGAAGGCTCGTCGATGGCTCGAAGAAGGCTCGTCAAAGTAATCGGCTTCTTGCGTCCCTGTAAGAGCGCCACCCTACGTTCCCATTACCCAAGCC
>CADAJS010000027.1 GCA_902788315.1 uncultured Bacteroidales bacterium | reverse complement strand
TACCTTCTTATGGCATCCGCATAGAACAATTACACACATCAGGCAGAATGTTACATTCTGGCTCCATCGAGTTAAAGGAAATCCTTTCATAATACATTCAATCTGCTTCTATGCTTCATTCCTTATATACAGACAGTTCGGATATTCGCCCAATACGAAGAGCGTTACAGAACATAGCCACATCGTTCGGTCGAAATCGGTTAAATGAACTTGATATGTGGCCCCGCCAAAAGTGCTTTTCTCCATCACATCGCACCGGAAGAAAGATTTGTCGGCATCCAGATCTTCAATCTGTGTCTGAGCTTTCACCACTTCCACCCATACACGCGATGAACCACCACCTACAAACTCCAACAGAGAATCGGCACCGGCGACCATAGCCAGCTGAGCATGTGCTCCCTCCCATTCTGGAAGATCGATATACCATCCGCCATCATTTTCCCTGTCGAATGCCAGAAGATACACATTCTCTTCAGACCTGCGTGCCTCACTTACTCCCTTCACATACTGTCCAATCACCTTGGGATTCTCGATAATGTTTAATAATTTGCCCATTGTATATTACGTTAATCGATTCATCTATCTACTTTGTTATCGTGTTCGAAGAAGAGCGCAAATCCCCCATCCTCCGTATGAAGATGCCTTAAGGTAATTGAATTGTTGGAGTTAGGAGAATAGAAATACCAAGAGCAGCGTACCCGGTCACCCTCTCCATCTACAATGTTAGGTTTGCCATAGTATCCTTCCACACCCGCCCGCAGACAAGCGAAGGATGCCTGCGTAGAATCACTGGTCAAGAGGCAAACACTGCGCACAACACCTTGTTCAGTTGTATCTATGTTCAGCCCCATGTGTACATCCGACAACCATACCGAACTACTGTATCTGCCATCGATAACAGAGTCAAACCGCAAGACATCCTTATCATGAATGTCTTCAATAAACGCATCTCGTTTCTGAGTGTACGAAACGCCAAAGAACGTCTCCTCAGGCAAATCTTCTGGAGCATTCATTTTCTGCATCTTTCCCGTGCCAGATCTACCACAACAGCAGAACAAGGCGATTAAGGACAAAAGTATAATAGGGTTCTTTCTCATATTCATATTAATGTAGTTAACTCTAGCTGCAAAGATATAACGTTTCATTAAAAGTAACAAGCAAAATAGCCATTAATCTTTGAAATGGCCTCATGACTGTACAAAACTGTATGAAGGACACCATTTTCATCCCTTTATGCGCCTAATAAGAAAGCCCACAGCTGCTGTATTATTTTCCGGTAATGCTGGAGGATTATCTGGAATTCCTGCATCCTGACAGAGCCATCACGCACACAAGAAAGAGGGCTAAGCCTTTTGACCACATCCTATAAGAAAAGATTTTCATAGTCAAATATATTTAATGTCTAATGGTAATTCTAATTGTTGTGGCATTATATAGGGTTTTATTGTCTTAACACGTTTTTCTTCGGTCGTCCATGATATAACTCTACGACCAGAATAAAAATGGTGAATTACAATGGTCTCGTAAACATCTTCATATGGAGGCAAGCCTTCTACATATGCTTTAACTAAGAAGGCATGAGAAAGAGGCATATCATAATTATAGATGTCTGAATTCGTACTATCATCAAGTAGGACTATCGTTTTACTCTCATTAGCTTTTCTAAGTCGTTCTATAATATCTTGCACTTTATAGTCAAGAACCCATCGGTAAGTAGGAATAAAAATTCTTCGTCGTGCATCTGCAAGGCTTATGGTTTGCAGTCCGTTGACGCCATAGCGGTATCCTATTAGTTTGTTATGGACTTGTTTGCACCTATTATAATCGTCTGTGGCTTCTTCCGTTAATAGACTTGGGGTAACGCCTTCGTCATTATAAACTTTTAGGCCTTGCCAAATGTCTTCAACGCTTGAAGCAGTTTTCCAACCACTATTCGGTATAGGAATTCCCCCGTGAGGATAGGAAGGACAAAGTCGAACCAATGCACCATGAGCACTTTCCGTAACATCAGCTATTATTCCATTTGGATATTTCTCGCGAAGCACTTCCCGACTCTGTTGTTTTGTTTCAATTACAATCATCGTCAATAACACCTTTAAATAATCCTTGTAATTGTAATAGATATTCTTCCAACTTATAAGTCATCACTGTGTCATTTGTGTGCTTATTATCTTTTAATACATCTAACATAAGCAATAATCTCTTTCTGGAATCACAAATGAATTTGTAATCGGTTTTACTTATATAATCTGGATGATAATTCTCATAGAGTTCATCAGTGAGTTCATATATACGTTTAGCACTCTTAAAGAAAGAACTTGCGTTAGGGCATAAATAATGCCCATTAGTCCTTTCTCGTCCATATGTGGCAGTCTCTAAGTCGAAGAATAGTTGAAGTATATCCTTATGTATTTGCTTCTCTGTTTGTTTCATAATTAACATCTTTAAGAGTCTAAAATACTCATGTTGTAGAACGAGGCCGAATATTCTTGGGGTTGGGTACGTCCGACAGATAGACAGCGGCTGAATTGTTTGCGGCTGCAGCGTTCACGGATAAAAGTATCTTTGACTTTATTTCAGTTGTTTCCATAATGGTTCTTTTAATGAGTTATTACCATTTGCGATATCTCTTTATTACTTTGAAGAACTTTTTGGAGAAAAAATTAAGTTGGAAGAAGATATTTTTGTAATTTAGCACCTAAATAATTGAAATCACATCATCAAATGATATCCGACGAAGAGATTATACAGAAATTTCGAAAGGGGGAATCATGGGCCATCCAAACATATTTCTATAATTATCTATGGAAAGGTTACCGAGCTTTCGACCGACGATATCAGCTGAGTCAGAAAGAAAATTTAGACTTCATGTCGCTGGCTCACCAATATGCTATTTATTTGATTGAACATGACTGGAAGCCATTGGAGATTCGTTCGTCAGAGGTGAGCCTTAGGACTTGGCTTATTGGGGGATTCCGTTTTGTTATACTGGATGCATTGAAGTGGTATAAGAAGGAGTACGGTAGCCTTACTTTCGAGGATTATCTACGTTCATTCGACATTTCAGACGACCTTCGAATCCCATTCAATCGAATGGTGAAAGATGTGTGTGATAACATGCTGACGGACCAACAAGATCGTTTGGTTGTCGAGTTGATTCTTCTAAAAGGATATAAAGGTATAGAGGTGGCCGAACAAATGTGCGTATCTCCGTCATCTGTTTCGCAAAGGTACAAACGAGTTATGGATACGGTTATTGCCCCATATTTCCGCAAGAATTTCGATATGGATTTGGACGAGCGGGAGATGCTGTCTGAATGGGATAGTGATATACGCCACTCCACTATCACTGAAAAAATATCAACTATACGTCACCCAAGCATCACAGAAGGAATAATACTTATGTCACAGAAACGTACGACACCGGAGTATATTACGGAACTCCAGCCGGGCGAGATATTCGTCTTCGGTAGTAATCTAAAAGGAATGCATGGCGGAGGAGCTGCATTGGTCGCTTACCGCAAGTTTGGGGCCATTTGGGGACGAGGAGTTGGACTGCAAGGCCAGAGCTATGCCATCCCTACAATGCAGGGCGGCGTGGAGACTATTCGCCCGTATATTGATGAGTTTATTCAGTTTGCGACGGAGCATCCCGAACTGACATTCCTCGTTACGCGGATAGGTTGCGGCATTGCAGGCTTCAGAGACGACGACATCTCCCCGCTTTTTGATAAGGCGCACACGTTGGAGAACGTCGTTCTACCCAGGGGATGGTAAGAAGCACAGTTACAAGGACAAACGGATGCAACATTTGAGGGAATGTTGCCAAATCATCCGATAATGCCGGATGAATTAACAATGTGTCATCCTTCAATGACAGGCCGGGATTTCGCAAGGAGATGGCAAAGGGTTGGCAAGGACTTCGCAAGTAGATGGCAAGTAGATGGCAAGGACTTCGCAAGTAGATGGCAAGGACTTCGCAAGTAGATGGCAAGCCCAAGCAAGCTGTTTGGGCTTGCCATCTACTTGCTTAGTGCATGAGAAGGCGGCGAGAAGTACCTGGTTAGGACTCAGGTGGAACATACTTTCGTTTCTCTTCAAAGTCCCTCGTAGATGAGACGTCGATCCCTCGTAGATGTAACGTAGATGGGACGTTGATGAGACGTAGAAGATATGTTGATGAAAGTAGAACATATGTTGATGAGGCGTAGAAGATATGTTGATGAGACGTAGAACATATGTTGATGGGACGTAGAACATATGTTGATGAAATGCCCTTAGCAGACGAAGCATGTCGTGCCCCCATCTACTTGGGTAGGGCCTAATAAAGGCTTGGCAGGTTTGTGGCAAAACATGGATAGAACATAGAATGTCCAAACAGCGCCAATGAGCCTGTCCGAGAAGACAGGAAAGGCAATTTGCAGTTGTTAACACATCAAATTGCCGTTTTGCAGTTATCACTTTTGAATCTGTTCTTGTGCAACTGTGATTGCATCCTTGCTAAGTTCATCATCGCCTACTGCATCAAGGACTTTATCAGCTAACCACAATGTCAGCATTTCCTTCTCGTCTTGATGCAGGTATTCTGCGAGCTTGATTACATGTTCGCGCTTTGCCCGTCTGTCACCTCGCTCTATCTTGCTGAACATAGGTGTGTCAATCTCTAATAGTGCAGCCAACTGTCGTTGCAGCACTCCTTGCTCGTCTCTGAGCTCTCTTATTTTCTTTCCAAATATCATATTTAGTTCATTTTGTCTTATACTACGACTAAAAGTTCGATAAACTATCGGAAAATGACTACTTTTACGACTAGAAACCTCCGAATAGTCATTTACTAGTCGTTATTAGTCGTGTACTAGTCGTTGTTTTGTCTTTACTAGTCGTTGCATACCAATTTCTATCTTTTTGTATTACTAAACCTTCATTAAATCTCCAGTGTCTTGTCATGCACACCCACCACAAGGAAACCGCCCTCCATGTTGGCGATAGCCGACACGTAGGAAATCACGTCGTCCTTCTCGTCCCCACAGAACGAGTTCTTCAGATTCTTAAATTCCTTCCACTCACACCGAGCATTCTCCTGTGGGAACTCGCGGAGCAGGTATTGCTGTAATTCGAGTTCGGTCATATATCATCTTGCGTTTTATTGTGGCAACGTATATTTCTTTTCCTTACTAATTGCCTAACGAATCATAGTTCACTCATACACCCCTTCTGCGGTAAACACTTTATCGAAGTCTGACTCCTCTACACATTTCATCACTTTCTTCTGAACGGACAGCCGTGTGAATTCCAGTCTCAGCATTTTTTCGCCCGATGAAGTCTTCATCTTACGCAGCATCTGTACCCTATCTACGTTGGGGCACGCCTGTACATATTTTACCAAACCTTTTGCCTTAGCGAGATTGTCTTTCTTGTCATCGCGATGTGGCTCCAGCAAGCCATATTCATAATTCCCGTGTTCGTTCTTGCGGACAATCAGAAAATCTGGGAACATGCGATGTGTCTCACCGCCATAGTCGTAGGGGATGCACAATGCCCAAGGTTTGCGGTCCTGATTGCGAAGCCAACAAACGAAATTTGGATTCTTTCGCTCTTCTTCCAGCGTAACAGGTTCCCATCCTTTCAGGTTGAATGTTGCTGTTCCATCAGCATTAACAAACAGGTGGTCTGTACAGGTCTCACCCTCATTGTCCAAATCTACATTGATGGTCTCCGGCAGGTGGAACAGGTGTTTGGAAATGGTACTTCCCATTGTCACCAGACTATTATATCGCTGACGGTCTTTTTCGGGAATATTCTTCGATTTCGGTCGATAAAGGTCTGCCAACCTGTTGAACTCTTCTTTGGCATAATCCATTCGGATGTCGGTTTGATGGCTGTCTGCAACATACAGGATGACATCATACATGCAGGCGTAATCATCCGTTTCATAATTGTCAGCATATCGTTGCCCTATGCCTTCGCCACAAAGCAGAATATCAGCATTGAAGTATTGCCGCTGCAAACCCGCATCGGTTCTGGAGAAAAGATCCGGACCTTGTTGCACATCATAACTGCTACCGCTCTTATATAGTTCAACGCTAATGGTATTCAACTGAAACTCCAGAGCCTTGTCCACAAGCGCTTCATATTCGCCTTTTGCTTTCAGTTCTGAGATATAGCTATGAATCAGCCTTGCAATATCATCTTTCACCTTATCAACGGCAGCAGCGTTTTCATCCATTCCGGTCATATCACCCAAACGTGCCATTTCAAAGAGTGAACGGACATAGTTCTTATTAATAGCGACTGTTTTCACCTCGTAAGTCAATATCTCAGCGTTATTAATAGCATCCTTGACAGCCTCGTATGGGTCTTGGCTTTCTTGTGTTTGGGTTGCTCCATTCTCCACAAGCATTTCCAATTCTGGCCGTTCTTCATTTGGCTCAGACGACTGGTTGCCATCATCTGACGATTGGTACCCACTATCATCTCTTACTACAGTAACTGGCTGCTGAGCAGTAGCTGCTTGCGGTTGGGCAGATTCACTTTCATGAATATCCCCAATGTGATTCACCGATTGTCGAGTGGTAGTCCCAGAAGGAGTTAACTGTGTGCTTCCAGTCTGATTGCTAGTTTGCACATGGGCAACTGGCCGTTTTATTGTCATGACTACAGAGGTTTTGTTTCCTCCCTTGATGGCTTCCACATCCGTGGGCAATGCTCCGCCTTCCTCTTCCGTCAGTTTCTTCACAACATCCTCCACTGTCTTCTCATCAAAATGCGGCAGATACAGATGTACATAGTTCAGAGATTCATCCACCTCTATACGCATCCGCTGTGGCGTGCGGATCATGCGGCCCAGCAACTGTGCAATATAGGTGGCATCCTTGGCCACGCGATATGACATCATCGTTTCTGCACGTGGACAGTCCCAGCCTGTAGAGAGTGCTTCTTTGAACAGTACCACCTTAATCTTTCGGTCGTCATTGATTGACGAGGGAGAACAATATGGCACGGCAATCCCGTTAATTGGTATAGTGCCAGTTTCTCCAAAGGCATGAACCACTTCGCCTTCTACGAAATGTTCACCAGTACGCCGTTCTATTTCCCGTATGCATTCATCCAAGTCAGTAGCAGAAACCTTGCCCGCTACCGCCGGTTCTACCTGAACCACAAATATGGGACAAACATTCTGGTAGTGCTGCTTCTCGGTGTAGTTATACCAATGCAAACATTTGTCTTTCCATTCATCAGCTGCGGCCTGAAGCACGGCAATGTTCTTGTTGATAACACTCTCCTCAGGGAAGTGGATTTCTATTTTGTCCTTCAGAAGACCGGAATCACGAACTTCCTTGGGAGTCACCACTACTTTGCTTAGGGTAGAGAGGCTGGCTCCGGCAAGACTGTTAAATCGTTCAGGAGTTGCACTCATACCGATAATAAAGGGCAATGCCTGCAGTTTCTCATCCTTCGTTTCAAATCCTTTCACGAATTTCTGCATCGTGGTGGTCTGATTGGTTTTCGCTCCACGATGTGCCTCGTCGATGATGAGCACCAAATGCTTGCCATACTCCTCGATAGTATTTTCTACGACTTCCCATATCGTCCAGTCGCGGCCATCGCCTGTACTGGTCATCTTACCGGTCTTGGCAAGCTTTTGGGTGTTGAGGAAATAGATCTTACCAGGTTCCAGTTTGTCACCACGGAAGCTCTCATCAAGTGTCTCAAGCTGTGTGATGGTCAGCCTGTCGCAGTACCTAATCATCTTCTGACGGCTCTGCTCGTTCAGTTCAGGCGAATCGCTCAGCCAGATGAAGATGCTCTCTGGCATCGGTTTCACCATACCCTCCTCATCGCCACACATCATTGCCTCGATGAAACTGGCCATCATGATAGTCTTGCCGGCACCTGTCGGGGCAGTAAAGGAGATGATTTGCTTCTGACCAAAATGCTGCCAGTTCATCTGAGCCATTGCTGCCACGCGGCGCAGCTCCAGCATTCTCTGATTCTGAAATGGTTTTAATGCTATATTCATAATACTTCTAAGCAATTCAAATATCAACCTCTGTTTTCTCTCATCAGGAAGTCCTTCATCTTTTCCTTGCTGGGCAGTTGGAGTTCATACTGTGCAACAAACAGATGTGGGTCTGTATTTGGGAAAACATATTCCACCATCTCCTGTCCATACTCCGTGCAAAGCAACAGTCCTATTGGCGGATTATCGTCTGGCCGCATATAGTGCCGGCGATAGTATTCCAAGTACATGTTGAGTTGAGCCATATCAGCGTAATCCAGCCTATGTGCTTTCAGCTCCACGATACAATGACACTTCAATATACGGTGATAAAACACCAAATCGGCTTTAAAATAGCGGTCATCGATGAGCAGTTTCTTCTGCCGTGCCTCTAAGCAAAAACCCATACCAAGTTCAAGCATGAATTCTTCCAAGTGGTCGATGAGAGCTTGTTCCAGTTCGTCCTCTTCGACGACATTCTTGGCCGCTAATCCCAGAAATTCGAAGATATAGTGCGATTTCAACTCTTCCCGGAACGTTGGCCGTTCTGCCCTTTCTGCGACTTTACTGGCCAGTAGATCCGGCTTCTTACTCCATCCGCTGCGCTCATAGTAGTTGGAGTCTATTTGACGTTGCAGCTCTCTTACACTCCACGGCCCACGCATCGCTTCTATAGCATAGAAAGCTCGTTTCGTGGGGTCTCCTATATGGATTAGTTTGGAAATATGTGTAAAGGAGAGTCTGTTAAATAGCGTCTGCGGTACAGGCATCACTTCGCCCTCTGTTGTCATCATGGCAAAACCGTCTCCCGACACAGTAGCAGACTGGTATGATGGTAATTGGCTAATCGGAGATTGGCTTTTTACAATATCAAGGTTTCCAGAGGATTGCAAAAGGCTAATCACCGATTGGCTTTTTCCTGACTTTGCAAACAGATACCTAACAATGGGTTCTGCCAACTGGGGGTAATAAAGGTAGAATTGTCTGAAATTCTTTAAGCTTGCAAGGCTGAAACTCTTGTCGTTAAGCCGTTCTGCCAATCGTTTTAGTAGCCCCTCGCCATACTTGGCACGGTCGTTACCTTGCTGTTCGTATTCCACAATATAGAAGCCTGTCAGCCACGCCCGTGCCGTCACATTGCGATTAATGACAAGTCGGGCATCCTCCTGCAACGCATTGCTCGTCGACTGGATGTTGCTGACTAACGACTCAAAGTCGCCTTTGATAATATCCTTACCCTTGCTATTCATTTTGCTGCATAGTTGATTCTGAAGTTCTCCAAATAGTCTCTATACAATTGATAAGTCTTGAATCCTCTCAACTCGTCAATCATGGTGAGATAGGCGTTCTGGCTGTCTGTAATGATATAGACAACCTCTATTTGGGGATATTTGTCCAACTCCCGTCGGAACTGACGGAAACGTGACTCTTTTTTCAAGATGGCGAAGTGGTTTTGGGGCCATATCACATAGTCGCCCACGATATTGGACGGGCACTCACCTCGTGCTCCTGCTTTCATCCATAGGGTCGGCAGGAGTTCCTGAAGCTGGCGACCACGCGCTACAGACCTTTTGTCCAAGAAGCCTAATTTGAAGTATGCTGCATTGGCTTTGAAACCGTCTTTCATAGGCATTGACACAGGAATCGTTTCCTCTATTTTGCCCATCAGTTGGCTTATCTCTTCTTTTACCTGACGGTAGGTTGCATCCCTGTCTGTCACGATAAAGAAGTTCGTGATGTGGTCATTGCCTTCCAAAGCCTCCAGATAATCGTCCATTTTGCTTACATCAAAGAGAATGGAAGCATTATAGCTGTCATCTTCCGGCACCAGGAACGGCACATCAGTACTCATTGTAGGCAGTTTCACTTCTTTCTGCTTGTTGATGAGAGACACCAAGGACTTCTTGTGCTTCAGGCTTGCGCCTGCTGGGAAGAAGTTGATTTGTGTGAACTTGCGGTCTGACTCTTTGGTCTCTGTCAGTGACGTGAAGTATTCTCCCTCTATAGGCCTGCCATTCACGTCAACACCAAGAATGCTGCATCGTGTGCGAGGCCAGTTCACATAACGGGCAATGCCCCACTTTTCCCACTCTTCATCACCGGGTTTTATTCCCAGTGGAATCAGCTCCTTTTCTTTTGGCTCACCAATCTCGTTATTCGTTACCATGATGCAGCGGCGATGACCGCCATCTTCCTTGTTCAACAGGTTTACGGCATGAAGTGTAGTACCACTGCCTGCAAAGAAGTCCAGTATCAAAGCATTTGGCTTGTTGGCGACGAAGAAACGGATAGCATCATGGACGGCATAGAGAGACTTGGGGAATGAGAAACGCTTATCATGGAAAATTCTTGATAACATGCCACTTCCATGCCTACTAGCATCATGTAAAGAGATTACCCATTGAGTTGCAGGAACAAACGTTGGCTGGTAATCACTATCATCTAAATCATACGAATTGTCTTCTTTTATTCCTTTGATTTTGTATGTGCCATTTAAAACTTTAGCGTATTCGCCTTTTTTGAGGTAATTAATTGCCATTCCGCGAGGAGTAAATCCACCAAGACGGACGACATGATTATTATATAAATCAATCAAAGTATCTTTTCCGATACGCCAGCAGCCTTCTGTTCCGTCAAGGTGAATTGGCCAAATGACTTTAACCCCTTCAGGAGCTACATAATCATGCCTATCAATTTCTAATGATAGCGGATCGCCTGCTCCAAGAAACTTTTTTCCATCGTTTGAGACTAATACAGGATAAAACAAATTGGGCCTGTCTGATCTCATATTGTTTGTTCCTGTTCTGAGCAGTCCTTCCCAGTGTACGCTCGTTTTCGAAGTGTTCTTAACACCATTCATCCATTCCTCTCCTAAAGGCAAACTGGTTGGCGAAGATTCTCCTATTTTAACAAAGTAAGCGTATTCGTCACATCTTGAAAACTCATCCAATCTTGAAACTCCTCCAGGCATGTTACATATACTTACCATCTGTATCCTCGCTTCCGGAAACATCTGTTCCAACAAACATCCAAGATGATGATATTCCAGTTCGTCGATAGTGACAATCAGAACAGAATCTTTCGGATTCAGCAGTTTCTTGGCGATCTTCAGCCTTGCTTCCATCATGGAGAGCCACTTGCTGTGACGATAGGAGTCAGTACCATCCACATAGTCACAGTTGTACTTCCAATCGTGAGAGTCCGGCTTATTATAAGGAGGATCAATATAAATACAATCCACTTGCCCAGCATACAGATATGCCAGCAACTGCAATGCATGATAGTTGTCAGCTTCTATCAACGTATGCCACAGCTCACTGTCTGGTGCATTCTTCACACTATCCATTGGTTTTAGGTAAGGATAGATGACATCACCACGCCGGGCGATAGCCACTAAATCGGCCAGTGGAAGCACCACCTCACTCATGGTGGACAGCTGGATGCAGGTGGCTTCCGTATCGGTAAGGCTCTGCACCTCATACACATCGCTGACCTTCCCGTTGCGTATCACCACATTGGTCCCCCTCCTTATGGGCACCTCCGGCATCAACAGGTTGTCCGGCATGTGGTGTTCGAATACCAGCCCGAAACTTTTCTTTTTCATCAGACGCGCCAACTCCATCTGAATTTGTTCTTTCAAACTCTCATCTGTTATGCGCTCTATATATTGATCTATTGCAGCCATTAGTAGAATACTTTACTTTTACAGATTTGCCAAATTCTGACTACAAAGATATTAAAATTATTGCGGACTATCGCAAGAACGGAGCGACAATCTGCAATATTTATGATTTTTGTGAGAAAAATGAGGGCGTTGCTTGTAAAAAGAACAAGACGCTCGAATACGTATAATAAAGATGGCACTCACACCCTTCCTATCAGATGCGAGTGCTCTATAAACAGCATATTATCTGCCATACCCTTTCCTCTTTGTTGGCACATGTCGCGAAGCCTTGACGGTCTTTGCTGCATGAAGCCAACAACATAGTCGGAAGTCCTCGTTCTCCTCGTCTTTCTTGCGACCGTCCCAGCCAGTCTCGCTACTGACAGAAGCACCAGCACAAGGTATGTTGACATAGCGACCTCCCATGAGAGTAACAGCGACATCTCGAACCGACTTCGCCGTGTCAGGTTTTTCAAAGAGTCAAGAAAGTCAGCCACTCCTGAGTCGCTGAACGACATGCCACGCCCCATCCTGCGTACAGCATTGGAGGAAAGGATTGTTGCCGAAGCCAAGGAGGAACATAAGGAGCAATAAAAATGCAAGTAGATTACGTGATCCCCTTCGTGGACAGCAGCGACAGGGAGTGAGTGGGGACGTACAGGAAGTATGACAATTATATCCCCATACGGAGCAGGCTGAGGTCGGCATCCTCACCCACCACCCACAGGATGTCGCCCGCCTGGAAAGGACGATGGGCCTGTGGCACATGGACATTGCCACGACGATCCTCGATGCCCACAGCCATACAATGATATTGTCCACGGATATCCAAATCCACCAGCGTTCGACCCAGGATTGGCGATGCCTCTGAGACGGTGAACTTCACAAGCGAGAGCCGATGCTCGCGTGTAGCATTGGTATCAGAACTGAGCGTCTCAGCCTTCATGCGCTGGCTGAAACTTTCTATACCCTCATCGTCGCCCACCACCTCGAGCACATCAGCGGGATACACCTTGCTGCTGCCACCGGGAATGTTGAGACGCTGGCTACCTCGGATGATGGCCACCACATGGACATTGTCCGTGCGGCCTATGTGGAGCTGGCCCAACGTGTGACCTCCCCATGCCGTATTGGGCGGCAGGGTGAGCGAAGCGATATGCAGGTCCTTACCCTTGAGCTTACGCACATAAGACGGATTGCGACGGTCGCGCTGCAGTTCGCGGGTGCGCAGGTTCTGGAGGAACGTACGCTGCAGACGAATGGAAAGAAACTTCACCCGTCGGCTACGTACAATAAAGAACATAATCACCACACTGGCCAGCACATGCCACGGCCAGGCGAAAGGCGCCAGATGATGAATGACATAATAGATGATGCTGCATCCCACATAGAACTTGAGGAAGCGCATGAGCCAATAGAGTACCCGCTGGATTCCGCCCCGATGCCGGATGAACATGGCGGCGGCCGAGTGATTGCGCTGCATCACAATGGGACGCACACAGGGCGAAATGACGAGCAGCGTGACGATGCCGCACACCGCATTGCCCGGCCACTGGCTGAAGATATGCCGACAGAGCGGGAGGAGCGACGAGAAGCTGATACCTATCAGGGCAACACAGAGCGTGAGATAGGCCACCGTCTGGAGCAGCAGGTTGCGAGAGAACGTGCGCCACGCGCTGCCCAGGGTGTGTTCCCGCACATTATTCTGACGAGCGGTGAGCAGCGTCTGGCGCTTCTCCAGCACATTGTTCACACGATTGGGAATGAAACGCTGCACCCAGTTGTATGCCGGCTCGGCTGCCTTTATCATATAGGGAGTGAAGAACGTGGTGATGATGCTGACAGCCACCACTACAGGATAGAGGAAGGCACTGGTGACCTCGAGCGACTGGCCCAGCGCTGCAATGATAAAGGCAAACTCGCCTATCTGAGCCATCGAAAAACCACTCTGCATGGCCTCCTTCAGAGGATTGCCTGCCACGAGGTAGCTGAGGCTGCCAAACACCATCTGACCCAGTATGACAGAGAGCGTGATGACGAAGATGGGCAACCAGTATTCGAGCAGCACGGCAGGGTTCACCAACATGCCCACCGATACGAAGAATATGGCTCCGAAGAGATCTTTCAACGACGATACCGTATGTTCAATGCGCTCAGCCTCCACCGTCTCGGCCAGGATGCTGCCCATCATGAAGGCACCAAACGCAGGGCTATAGCCCACATACGAGGCCACCACGACAAGCAGGAAACAGAGGCCCACACTGACGATGAGCAGTGTCTCCGTATTGATATATTCCTTATACTTGCGCAGGATGAGCGGCACCACATAGATTCCCACCATGAACCACAGAATAAGGAAAAAGCCCAGCTGAAGCAGGCTGCGCACCAGCTGAGCACCCTCCAGGCGGTTGCTCACAGCCATCGCGCTAAGCATCACCATAAGCAGGATGCCCAGGATATCTTCCAATATCAGCACCGAAAGCACACCCGAGGCAAATTTGCGGGTGCGCAGGCCCAGGTCGTCAAACGCCTTATATATAATAGTAGTGGAAGACATGGCCAGCATACCCCCGAGGAAGAGACAGTCCATGCTGCTCCACCCGAAGAGACGGCCCACCGTGTTGCCCACGCTGATCATACACACCATTACACACAGCGCAGCCACAATGGGCCGCATGCCCATCTTGATAATCTTCTTGAAAGAGAACTCGAGACCCAGCGTGAACATCAGGAAGATTACGCCTATCTGGCTCCAGTCGTTGATGCTGCTGTTGTCGCTGATGGAGGGTGTGTAGGGCATATAAGGCCCTGCCAGGAAGCCAGCCACGATGTAACCCAACACCAACGGCTGTCGCAACCGCTTGAAGATGATGGTCACCGCACCGGCAATAATCAGAATGTAGGCAAGGTCGGATATGAGATGGGGCAATTCTTCCATTGACACTTTACTTTAGGCTTAACAACTTTAAATACTTCCTAAACCTCATATTTTTAACATCTCGGCCATCTCCTGCGTCCAGTCCACGTCCGTGCGTGCCAGCATGGTGTGTATCCCTACGGACGAAGCGCTGTCGAGGTTCGTCTGGCTATCGTCGATGAAAAGCGTTTCTTCTGCCTTAATTCCGGCATCGTTTAGTGCATAGCGGAAGAAAGCGGGGTCGGGCTTATAGAGTTTCAGCTCGTAGCTGCAATACAGACGGTCGAAGAAGTCGGTGATGGGACGCCCCTCGTCGCAGAAGGCATTGCTGCGTGCCCACTTCATCAGAAAAGGATTCGTATTGCTGAGCAACATCACACTGTAACCCTCGGCACGCAGGCGGTCCAGAAAGTGAAGACGATGCATGGGCACCTCCTTAGCATAGCCCATCCATCCATATTGAGCTTCTTCGAAAGATACTTCCCTACCCACACGCTCGCTCAGCCGCTTACAAAATTCGCTGGCCGATAGTGTCCCATTCTCACATTGCAGGAAGATATCACGATGACCATACGTGCCCATCAGCTCGAAAGCATCCCGGATCCCCATTCGGCGAAAACGCTCCCTGGCCACATCGGGTGTCAGTGTGATGATGACACCGCCAAGGTCGAATATAATATGATGTATCATTCCTTCTTCTGACGTTTTTCTTTTCGTTTATCGCTGAAAAGGAACAGTCCGGCCAGGATAGTTCCACTGATGCTGTGATAGGCACAGCTCAGGGCACACGGTATCACGCTGAGGGCTGCCATGGGGTTGGCAGCTATGGCGGCAGGAGTGGCCAGGAAGTTCCGAGACAGCACAGTGGCCATACCGGCATTCTGCATACCCACCTCGATACTGATGGTGCGCTTCTTGGCAGTATTGAAGTGGAACAGACGGCCCACAAAATACCCAAGCAGATAGCCCAGCCCGTTGTGCAGAAACACCACAAGCATCGTAATGAGCAGAAGCTCCAAGGCGTTATCCTTCAAGTGTGGCGATACGGTGAATATCACACCGCCCACTATCAGCGCCAGACATATCACGCTGATGCCAGGCATCAGTTGCTGCACGTCGCGGAAATAGGACTTCTTACCTAAAAAGTAATTGAAGCAGCAACCCAGCGTAACGGGCAGCAAGGTTACGACCAGAATGTTACGAAACATTCCCCAGGCATCAATATCGATGCTGGTGGACGCAAGCCAAAGCATCAGCAACGGAGTGACGAAGGGAGCCAAAAGGGTGCTCACTGTGGTCATTCCCACACTGTATGCCACATCGCCGCGACAAAGGAAACTCATGATGTTGCTGCTCACTCCGCCCGGACAGCATCCCACCAGGATAATACCAGCCGACAGATAGGGATTAAGATGAAAGAGATGACTCAGGCTCCATGCCACCAGCGGCATTATGGTATATTGTGCCACCGATCCGATGAGGATGTCCAAGGGTCGCTGCAAGAGGATGCGAAAGTCCTCCATCGAGAGTGTGCACCCCATCGTGAGCATGATAAGGCCCAGGATGATGCTGGCCCTGTCGCCCTGCTGCACCCAACCGAAAAGCGACGGCCACAGCAGGGCTACCACTGCGGTGAGGATAATGAAAGGCGAGGTATAAGTGGCCAAGAGGCGACTTATGTAAGTAAGCAGTTTCATATAATCACAAACCTAATTTAGCAGATATCTCAAGCATACGGTTGATGGGGCATACAGCTTTTCGGGCCACCTCAGCATCCACCTCAATGACCGGCCATTCATATTTGAGGCAATTATAAAGCTTCTGCATCGTAATGAGCTTCATATAGTTGCATTCGTTGCATGCACAAGTGCTGTCCTCGGGCGGAGCAGGGATAAACGTCTTGTTGGGCGCCGATTGCTGCATCTTGTGCAGGATGCCGCTCTCGGTGGCCACGATAAACTCGGTGGCCTCGTCCTCGATGCTATACTTGAGCAAAGCAGCTGTGCTGCCCACCTTGTCAGCCACCTTGACCACCGGCCCCTTGCACTCGGGGTGGGCCAGCACCTTGGCACCCGGATGCTCGGCTTTCAACCGCAGTATCTTCTCCAGCGAGAACTTCTCATGTACGTGGCAGGCACCGTTCCACAGGATCATGCTGCGCCCCGTGATGCTGTTTATGTAATTGCCCAGGTTCTGGTCTGGACCAAAGATAATCTTCTCATCCTTGGGGAAACTCTCCACTATCTGACGCGCATTGCTGCTGGTCACCACAACATCAGTCACCGCTTTCGTGGCTGCAGTGGTATTGACATAGCTGATGACGGTATGGCCGGGATGTGCAGCCACAAAGTCGGCAAACTCCTGTGCCGGACAACTTTCGGCCAGGCTGCAAGTGGCATTGAGGTCGGGCACCAGGACTTTCTTGTCCGGGCACAGAATCTTGTTCGTCTCGCCCATGAAGTGAACACCACACATCACGATAATGTCTGCATCCGTACGTGCCGCCTGTTGGGCCAGTGCGAGGCTGTCACCTACGAAATCGGCTATATCCTGAATCTCGCCCTCCGTATAATAGTGAGCCATGATGACGGCGTTCTTCTCACGGCACATACGCCGTATCTCGGCTTTCACATCAATGCCTTCTGGCAAGGGTTCGCCTACGTAACCTTGCGTTTTCCACTTTTCAATAATCATAATTATATATTTCTTTTCTTTTAAAAATCTCTTTATGTTGATAGTGATGGTGCGTGAATTATGTGAATAAAAAGAGGGGTTCTGCCTCTCATTTCGGGTTATTCACACGCTTTCCACTTTTTCACTCCATTTATTAAATCCATGCCCTGCCATCGCGACAGCATGCTGTTTCAGTATTTTAATGGAACCGGAACTTCCGGTTGTCCACAATCGTTCACAACTGCAAATTTAATAACTTTCTGCGACATGGCATGTAAATAATCTCGGAAAATTGTGTGGAGAGGCTTCGTATAACATTCCCGCCTTGTGGGAAACTTTGGGTGCGGAAGGTTATGCACATCGGGTGTGTGGACAATTTGTGAGAAACTTCGTGGATAATCGACGCTGTATTTACACTTTTTTTGTACCTTTGTTGAAAACTTATGAATGTACATTAGAAACGATGAGAAAACTTAAGGTGACGGAGATGAACCGCCTCACCGCAGCGGAGTATCACGAAGCGCAGAAGTTTCCGCTGGTGGTGGTGCTGGACCACGTGCGCAGTCTTTATAATGTAGGGTCTGTGTTTCGTACATGCGACGCATTCCGTCTCTCGGGTCTGTGTTTGTGTGGCATAACCGCTACTCCACCCCACCCGGAGATTCACAAGACGGCTCTCGGAGCCGAGGAAAGCGTTCCCTGGAAATACTTTGAGCACACTCAGGATGCAGTCACGTGGCTCCGTGCTGAGGGTTATCGTGTGCTGGCCGTCGAGCAATGTGAGGGCAGCGTGATGATGCAGGACTTTCATCTGGAGGCAGGAGTGCGCTATGCGTTGGTATTCGGCAACGAGGTGAAGGGGGTGCAGCAGCAGGTGGTGGACGCGTGCGACGGCTGTCTGGAGATTCCTCAGTTTGGGACGAAGCACAGCATGAACGTTTCGGTAACTGCCGGCATAGCCATTTGGTCTATAGTTGTCCAGTCTCTACCAGTCGCACCACACGCTCGATGAGGCGGTCGTCATCCTCGGGACGGTACTCTTTCTTGAGGCTCGCCCGGAAGGTCCAGGCAAACATCTGGTAGAAGGTGGCCTTCGTGTTACCGAAAAAGGCCTGTACTATCTCGTAGCTGCTCTGATTACATTCCCTGTCCACGAGTTTTATGAGAAGTTTTCCCTGTGAATAGGTAAGTTTCTTCATCTCGGGTTTGTATTGTTCCATGATGGATTTCTCCACCTGTCGGATATGTTCCTCCTTCGACTCCTGATCTGGCAGACTCTCCAGCACCTCGTAGGTCTCCAGTATCATGCTGTTCACCCTCTGTGCCAGCGGCAGTACGCGCTTTACGTTATATACCAGTTTGTTATATTCCCTGCGCTGGCGTTCGCTGCGAAATATGATTGGAGCATATACCGGAAGTTCGGGCAGCAGGTAGCACCACATCGTGTCGCCATTCTCGATGACGGGCTTCACATAGCGATAGCGCTGCATCTTCAGCTTGTATGCCCTTGGCATTTGGGGCAACAAGTCGTCTTCCTCGTTCTGTGCCATGATGGCAGGCAGTACGAGCCACAGCATATTCAATATGATAAGCCACCTTTTCATATTTTCGCATGCAAAAGTACGAATAAAATAAATAAGAAGTCGATATTTAAAATAAAATAACGTAACTTTGCATTGTTTTATGAGTACTATTATCTATCCTTCGCCCATCTTCGGGCCTGTACATAGCCGCCGTCTGGGCATCTCGCTTGGCATCAATCTGCTGCCAGGCGATGGAAAAGTGTGCAGTTTCGACTGCGTATATTGCGAGTGCGGACTGAATGCCTGGCATCGTCCCCATACGCCGTTTCCTACAGTCGGGCATGTAGTGGAACGGTTAGAAGAGAAGCTTCTCGAACTCTCGGGACAGGGCATTCTGCCCGATGTATTTACTTTTGCAGGCAACGGAGAACCTACCCTTCATCCTCATTTCCCTGAGGCGGTCTCTGCGGTAAAGTCGGTGCGCGACCGCCTGTGTCCGAAAGCCAAGCTCAGCATCCTAAGTAATGCCACCCAGATTCATCGTCCGGAGATACGCCAGGCGCTCGCTCTCTTCGATAACAATATTCAGAAGTTGGACACGGTGAACATTGACTATATCCGCCGTGTGGATTGTCCTCAGTCCTCCTACGATGTAGAGCGTCAGATTTCCAATCTCGCTTTATTCAATGGAAATGTGATTATCCAAACGATGTTTATGGGTGGAGAGGTGAACGGAGAGAGTGTGGATAACACGGGTGACGGATATGTACTCCCCTACCTCGAAGCCTTGCAGCGCATTCGTCCCCGCCAGGTGATGATATATACAATAGATCGCGAAACCCCGGTCGAAGGTTTACTGAAAGCCAAGCCAGAGCAACTGGACAGCATCGCCCGGCGCATCCGCGAGTTAGGTATAGATGTAAGCGTCAGCTATTGAGAGCTGCAGCGTTATTTTATGGAATCAATGATGTGTTCCAGTCGTCCTCGGTCCCTAACAGGCTCTCTCATAAATAAGTATTCCAACTCAATCTCCTATTCCTTTTTCAGCGAACGCCATATACACCAGAGACCGAGGATGACGAAGGGCACGCTGAGCAGCTGGCCCATATTGAAGAACATGCCGTTTTCGAAATCCACCTGGTTTTCCTTGGTATATTCGATGAAGATACGTGCGGTGAAGATGAGCGTCAGGCAGAGTCCGAAGAAGAAGCCGCTGCCCACTCGCTGCGGACGATGACGGTAGAACCACCATCCGACGATGAAGAACAGGGCATAGCACAGTGCTTCGTAGAGCTGTCCGGGATGGCGTGGTTGCATGTCCACCTTTTCAAAGATGAAGGCCCAGGGCACACTGGTGGGGCGACCGATAATCTCAGAGTTCATCAGGTTGCCAATTCGGATGGCGCAGGCACAGACGGGGGTTACGATGGCAATATTGTCCAGCACGAAGAGCAGCGAGAGCTTTGTCTTGCGCACGAAGAGCCACAGGGCAATCATGAGGCCCAATGTGCCTCCGTGGCTGGCCAGGCCCTCGTAGCCCGTCATCACCCAATGCGTTCCGTCGTTCCCGGTGGGGAGCCACATGAGCCAGGTGGTCCACAGTTCGGGGCGAGATGTCTCCTTGATGGGAAGAAACATCTCGGTGAGATGTTGCAGGTAATAGCTGGGCTCATAGAAAAGACAGTGACCCAGGCGGGCACCGATGAGGATGCCCAGGAAGCAATAGATGAAGAGCGGGTCGAATTTCTCGTCGGGCACCTTCTGCTCCTTATATAGGCGCTGCTCCAGCAGCGTGACGCTCAGGATGCCGATGGCCCAGCACAGCGAGTACCAGCGTATGCCGAACGAACCAATATGGAAGGCAAAGATGTCGGGGTTCCAGTTGATGAATATGGAAGTCATAGGATTTGGGAGTCAACTAACTAAACATTAAACCGGAAGTGCATGATGTCTCCGTCCTGCACCACATAGTCTTTACCTTCGACTCCCATCTTGCCAGCCTCGCGTACAGCAGCTTCGGAGCCGTAGCGGATGTAGTCGTCATACTTGATTACCTCGGCACGGATGAAGCCCTTCTCGAAATCCGTGTGGATGACACCTGCACACTGCGGTGCCTTCCATCCGCGGCGGAAGGTCCAGGCCTTCACCTCCATCTCGCCGGCCGTGATGAACGTCTGCAGGGAGAGCAGGTGGTAGATGGCCTTGATGAGGCGGTTGCAGCCGCTCTCCGTGAGCCCCATGTCCTCGAGGAACATCTGCTTCTCCTCGTAGGTCTCCAGCTCTGCAATGTCTGCCTCGGTCTGTGCGCTGATGATGAGCATTTCAGCCTGCTCGTCCTTGATGGCCTCTGCTACAGCCTGTGTGAAGTGGTTGCCTGTGGCGGCCGATGCGTCATCCACATTACATACGTAGAGCACGGGCTTCGTGGTAAGCAGGAAGAGGCTGCGTGCCGCTGCCTGTTCGTCCTCCGTCTCGAAGGTTACGGTGCGTGCGCTCAGACCTTGTTGTAGGGCCTCCTGATAGCGCTGCAGTACGTCGAGCTCCACCCGAGCCTGCTTGTCGCCACCCACGCGTGCCTGTTTCTCCACCTTCTTGATGCGGTTCTCGATGGTCTCGAGATCCTTTATCTGCAGCTCTGCATCGATGATTTCCTTATCCCGCACGGGATCTACAGAGCCATCTACGTGCACGATGTTCGGGTCTTCGAAACAGCGCAGCACATGGATGATGGCGTCGCATTCGCGTATGTTGGCCAGGAACTGGTTGCCCAGTCCCTCGCCCTGACTGGCACCCTTTACCAGTCCGGCAATGTCCACGATATCGCACACGGCCGGTACGATGCGGCCAGGGTGAACCAGCTCGGCCAGACGGGTGAGCCGTTCGTCGGGTACGGACACCTGGCCCAACTGGGCATCGATGGTACAGAAGGGGAAGTTGGCTGCCTGCGCCTTAGCGCTGGAGAGGCAGTTGAAGAGAGTCGACTTGCCCACGTTGGGCAGTCCTACGATTCCTGCTTTGAGAGCCATATCTTTATATGTTTATATGCGATTTGACGTGCAAAGGTACGAAGAAGCGGGCACATAAGCAAGCGTAAGGCGATACTTTCCTTAAAACTTATGTTCCTGGATGAGTCCTCGATTGTGCTGCTGCATGAGCTGGCGCATGGCGCTGCGTATCGAGTCGCGGCGCTGCCGCTCGACGGTGGTGAGCAGGCTGTCGGGCTCATCTACGGGGAGGATGCGGTACTGGTGGCGATGTCCATTGTCGTGGGGACGGCTCACCCAGTAGAGCATGTAGTCACACTGGGTCATTCGGGTGAGCGTGTCGCGCCGGGTCAGTTCCATGCGCACCATGTATCCGCCGTATGTGTTCGGCTTCGACTGGTTGCTGACGACGTTCCCCATCGACCAGGCCACCGCGTGGCAGCTGTCCTCGCTCAGTTCTATGGGCTGTGCCACGTGGGGGTGGCCGCCGATGATGTGGTCCACGCCGTGGTCCGTGAGCCACTGGGCCATTTCGCGTTGCTCCTTGCTGGGCAGTGTCTGGTACTCGATGCCCCAGTGGGGCAGGGCGATGATGGCGTCGGGGTGTAGCTGGCGTGCCTGCTCCAGGTCGCGGGCTATCTGGGTGGTGTCCATCATGTTCACCACGTTAGGCTGTTCCACGGGGATGCCGTTGGTGCCATAGGTGAAGTTGAGCAACACCACGCGCAGTCCGTTCCGCTCTATCAGGAAGGGATAGCTCTCGCTGCGGGAGAGGCTGTCGCGGTAGGTGCCCAGGTGGGGGATCCCGAGCGAGTCCATCATCTCGATGGTGCGTTCCAGTCCGCGCCGGCGGGTATCGACGCAGTGGTTGTTGGCCGTCAGTAGCACGTCGAATCCTGCCTCGTGGATGCCTCGCAGGTAGTCGTCGGGAGCGCTGAACGTCGGGTAGCCGCTGTAGGGCGGTCCGGCCAGCGTGACCTCCAGATTGGCGATGGCCACGTCGGCCCACTCGATTTCGGGCTTCACGCGTGCGAAGCATTCGGTGTAGTCGTATGTGCCGTCGGGCTGCAGGGCAGCCTTGATCTGCGGTGTATGCTGCATGAGGTCGCCGGCAAAGAGCAGTCGCAGGCTCCGGGTTTCGGGCGTGGAGTCCAGCCCGAGTGTGTCCTGAGCGGCAGCCTCTCCCTGAGTCTGTTGTGCACAGCAGCTCAGGCTTCCCGCCAGCATCGTCCACCCCAGCAGCATTGTATGTATCAGCTTCTTCTTTATCATGTCGTTAATGGACTATGTGTTATTTCCCTGCGCCGGAAGCACGGGGCACAGCACATTATTTAATGGGCTTCCAGCCAGTTCGTGCCCCAGCCGCAGTCGGCGATGAGGGGTACGCGCAGCGGGCATGCCGTCTGCATCTCCTCCAGTACGAGTGCCTCCAGGCGAGCCTTCTCCTCGGGCAGGACGGTGAAGTTCAGTTCGTCGTGCACCTGCAGGATCATGCGTGAGCGCAGCTGCTCCTCGCGCATGCGCTGATGGATGCGTATCATGGCTATCTTGATGATGTCGGCAGCCGAGCCCTGGATGGGTGCGTTGATGGCGTTCCGCTCGGCATATCCGCGCACCACGGCGTTGTGGCTGTTGATGTCGGGCAGATAGCAGCGGCGATGGAAGATGGTCTCCGTGTAGCCGCGTTCGCGTGCCAGCTCGATGCTGCGGTCCATATAGGCTTTCACGCCGGGATAGGTTTCGAAGTATCCGTCGATGAGCTGCTTGGCCTCCTGGCGCGAGACGCCCATCCGCTCGGCCAGTCCGAAGGCGCTGATGCCGTAGATGATGCCGAAGTTGGCCGTCTTGGCCTTGCGCCGTTCGTCTGGCGTGACGAGGGTGATGTCCTTGTGGAATATCTTGGCTGCCGTGGCCGCATGGATGTCATGGCCCTGGCGGAAGGCATCGATGAGATTCTCGTCCTCGCTCAGGTGAGCCATGAGACGCAGCTCGATCTGCGAGTAGTCGGCGCTGAAGAAGAGCTGCCCCTCGTCGGGGATGAACGCCTTGCGTACCTCTTTTCCCTGTGCGTCGCGCACGGGGATGTTCTGCAGGTTTGGGTTGCTCGACGAGAGACGTCCCGTGGTGGTGATGGTCTGGTTGAACGAGGTGTGGATGTGTCCCGTTTCGGGATGGATGAGTTGCGGCAGGGCATCGATGTATGTGCCCAGCAGCTTCTTCAGCCCCCGGTGCTCCAGGATCTTGCCCACGATGGGGTGGCTCTGGCGCAGGCTCTCCAGCACTTCCTCGCTGGTGACGTATTGTCCGGTGCGGGTCTTCTTGGCTTTAGCAGAGATGTGCAGCCGGTCGAAGAGGATCTCGCCCACCTGTTTGGGCGATGCGATATTGAAGCGCATTCCGGCCAGCTCATAGATCTCCTCCTCGAGGCGCTGCATCTCGCTGGTGTAGAGGCGCGATGTCTCGGCCAGCCCCTCGGTATCGACACGTACTCCGTTGCGCTCCATCGTGGCCAGCACGGGCATCAGCGGCATCTCTATCTCGTGGAAGAGACGGTCGCAGCCCTCCTCCCGGAGTTGTGGGACAAAGAGGTGATAGAGGCGCAGGGTGACATCGGCATCCTCGCAGGCATAGTCACAGACTACCGTAGGCTCCACCTCGGCCATCGAGCGTTGCTGCTTGCCGTGTCCGATGAGTTCCTCGATGTGGATGGTCTGGTAGTGGAGATAGGCCTCGGCCAGATAGTCCATGCCGTGACGCATCTCGGGATGGAGCAGATAGTGGGCTATCATGGTGTCGAACATCGGGCCGCGCAGCTCGATGTCATAGTTGCGGAGCACCTGGAGGTCGTATTTCAGGTTCTGCCCCACCTTGAGGATCTCCATGTCCTCATAGACGGTGCGGAAGTCTTCGACCACCTCCTGGGTGCGGCAGGGCACATACCATGCCTCGCCTTCCTGGATGGCGAAGGAGAGACCCACGAGCTGCGCCGTCAGCGGGTCGGTGCCGGTGGTCTCCGTGTCGAGGCATACCTCTGGTGCCGCGAGCAGGCGTTTCGCCAGCTGCAGTCGTTCCTCGCGGGTCTCCACGAGGTGGTATGTGTGGGGCCACTGAGCGAGGGTGGTGAGACGCCCTACTGCCTCATCCTCCGACGGAGCGTGCTCCATCGGCTCCAGGAGCACGCTCTTGGGCGCCCCGGAGCGTGCTCCTCCGTCGGGTGCGGTATTGAGGTCGGCGAAGAGGTCGCCCTGGAGAGGTTGCGGGCGGGGTGCTGCGGCGGGTGTGCGTTCGATTTGCTTGCGGCGCATCAGCGTGCGGAACTCCAGCTCTTCGAAGAGGGCCCGCAACTGCTCCTCGTCGGGCTGCTGCACCTGCAGGGCTTCCATGTCTAAATGGATGGGCACGTCGGTACGGATGGTGGCCAGCCATTTGCTCTGGCGTATCTGTTCGGCATTCGCCTCGACCTTCTCCTTCAGTGCGCCCTTCAGCTCTTCCGTGTGCTCCAGCAGGTTTTCGATGCTCCCGAACTGCTGTATCAGGCGGGTTGCCGTCTTCTCCCCCACTCCGGGACATCCCGGGATGTTGTCCACGGCGTCGCCCATGAGGCCCAGCATGTCGATGACCTGGCGCGGGTCCGAGAGTCCCCACTTGCGGTTCACCTCCTCGGGTCCCATCAGCTCGGCTTCGTTCTTCCCCACTGGCGGCCGATAGATGCGTACGCGCGAGGTGACTAACTGGCCGTAGTCCTTGTCGGGCGTCATCATGTAGGTGTCGATGCCGCGCGCGTCGGCCTGACGGGCCAGGGTACCGATGACATCGTCAGCCTCGAAGCCGGGCACCTCGAGAATCGGGATGTGATAGGCCTCGATGATGCGCTTGATATAGGGCACGGCAAAGCGGATGCCCTCGGGGGTCTCCTCGCGCTGGGCCTTATATGGCGGGTAGGCCTCGTGGCGGAACGTCCCGCCGGGAGGGTCGAAGGCTACGCCCAGATGCGTGGGCTGCTGCTTCTGCAACACTTCCTCGAGCGTGTTCACAAAGCCCAGGACGGCCGAGGTGTTCTCGCCCCGGGAGTTGATGCGCGGGTTCTTGATAAAGGCGTAATATGCGCGGAAAATGAGCGCATAGGCATCCAAAAGATATAGATTCTGCATAGATTCTGGTCTTTTACCGCGTAAAATTAGGAAAAAAACGTGAAATGGTCATCTTTTTTATGTAATTTTGCACTCTGAAACACGTTTTTCATGACCGACCTACAGCAAATACAGGCTCCAATAGCCACGGAACTGGCTCGTTTCAACGAACTTCTCGAGGCCACGCTGCAGCACGACAACCCGCTGCTGCACACGGCGCTCGTCCATATCCTGCGCCGCAAGGGCAAGCAGATGCGCCCCACGATGGTGCTCCTGGCCGCCCGCGCCGCCGGAGAGGTCACCCCGGAGGTGTACCATGCGGCACTCTCGCTCGAACTGCTCCATACGGCCAGCCTGGTCCATGACGATGTGGTGGACGAGAGCGACCGGCGCCGGGGACAGGAGTCGGTGAACGCCCTCCTGGACAACCAGGCTGCCGTGCTCGTGGGAGACTATATCCTGAGCAAGTCGCTCCAGCATGCAGCGGCCACGCAGGACCCGCGTGTGGTGAGGGTGGTGGCCGAACTGGGCCAGACGCTGGCCGACGGCGAGCTGCTCCAGATGCACGGCTCGGATGCAACCGACGTGAACGAAGCTCTCTATTACGAAATCATACGAAAGAAGACGGCCTCGCTCTTCTCGGCCTGCGGACAGCTGGGTGCCCTCACGGCCGGCGGCACGGAGGGCGACGTGGAACGGCTGCGCCAGTACGGGCAACTCACGGGCATGTGCTTCCAGCTGCGAGATGATCTCTTCGACCTCACGGAGGGCGTGGACGTGGGAAAGCCCGTGGGCAACGACCTGCGCGAGGGCAAGCTGACGCTGCCCCTTATCTATGCCCTGCGCCACTGCCCCGACGAGCAGATGCTCTCAGCGGCACAGCGCGTGCGCCACGGAGAGGCCACCCAGGAGGACATCGACCGCCTCACGCACCACGCCATCGACCAGGGAGGCATCCAGTATGCCCAGTGGTCCATGAACGAGCTGCGCATGATGGCTGTAGGCTTGGTGCAGGAAACGCCCGACCCCACCGTTTCAGCCGCCCTGCGTTCCTACGTCGATTTTGTCGTGGAACGCAACAGCTGAGGTTGAAGTAGCACTAACAGATTATTGTTCTCCTTCTCTTTCGTGAGTGTAATTTCGGTAGTTACCCAGAATCTGCTCGATATGGATAACCTCGGGACAAGAGTCCCAGGTAACCCCTCCGCCCATCAGATACCAATGCTCACGCTCCTTCGTAGGTACCCGCTTCAGTGAGGGAAACGCTGAAATGGGCATTATAATTGTGCGCCCATCCTGAAGTTCAACCTGAAACTTTCCTCTCTTTGGAAAAGACAAACGTTTGATGCGTGGCGTCACATTCCAATATCCCTCGGTTTTATGCATATCCTCTTTTCTTCTTGTTATTATTATCTCGCAACCTTCCCTTATCCCTCGCTCTTTCTCTCATAGATCAGTTTCTTGTCGCGGTTGGCACTTTCTACAGCATACGGACGCAGGGAGCCTTCTACTACCAAATCGATTTCGCGGCCGAGCATCTCTTTCAGGTCCATATACATACCCCCCATGGTGAAGAGGGTAAAGGGTTTGCCCGTGTAGTCTGGCACGAAGAGAATATCTACGTCGCTTTGGGGGGTCTCCTCGCCACGGGCGAAGGAACCGAACAGCCATGCCTTCAGGACGGGTTGCGTTTTGAAGTACTCGGCAATCTTCTCTTGCATGGTTTCTGTACTCATAGTCGAAAAGCGTTTGTGTCGTTTGTCGTTGCAAATATAAGCCATTTATTTTGTTTTGCAAAGCGTTTGCCCTCTTTTTGCGCGAAAAGGGACACTCGTGTGTGCGGTTTATGGCAATCCTTACAGGTTTCTATCCTTCCTTTCGTCGCAAAGCAGCATAAAAAATGACAGCATCTTTTGCCAAACACGAGATTTATTGTAACTTTGCCCTGCGCGAAGGCGTATGACTAATTTTTCCAGACAGGCAATGAGACGTAATATTTATCTGCTGACGGCATTCCTCCTGTGGGGACTGGTTCCCGGTGTGCGAGGAGCGGATGACGGCACGACGAAGTTGGAGAAGGATGCCGATGGCTACTATCTCGTGAGCAATACAGACGACCTGGCGGAGCTGGCCAGGATAGTGAACAACGGCTCCGTGCGCGACATCCGAGTGCGCCAGACGGAGGATATCGACATGAGTGGAGTCAGCTGGACACCCATCGGCAACGGCCCCATCTATCACCAGACGGGCGGAACGGGCGAGATTACCAATGGGGGCTTCGAAGGTCTCTACGACGGGCAGGGCCACACGGTGTCAAATTTCCGAATCGCCGGAACGAGCGAGGCAGCAGGCCTCTTCGGCGTGGTGACGGGCACGGTGCGTAATGTGGGCATTATCAATGCTTCGTACAACGCTGCGCAAGACTGTCGGGCAGGCGGACTGGCTGGAGTGGTGACTGCCACGGGATGGAACGCCGGCCTCGTGGAGAACTGTTTCGTGAAGAACTCCAGCATCCTGACCAGCGAGCGCGTCTGCGGCGGAGTGGTGGGTGCGGTGTGTGGAGGCACAGTGCAGAACTGCTATGGCCTCAATAACCAGCTTACGGGTTCCGGAGGACGCTTCGGCGGCGTGGCAGGCGACACGAGGAACGATGCCGGATGGACCGGCACGGTCCTCAACTGCTACACTGACCACGAGCGCGTGACAAGCACGCAGGCCGGCTCGACCCTCAACTGCGAGGCCAGCATCAGTGGCGACCGCTTTGCGAGCGGCGAGATTGCATTTCTGCTCAACGGCGGAGTCACCTTCGATGTCCAAGCTGTGTGGAGACAAGACCTTGGCGAAGACGAAGCACCAGTCCTGGACCGCACCCACGGCTTCGTGATGCAGAGCGGCGAAAGCTACATCAATCTCTCGGACGGAGATCTCGACACCGCTCGCGATGGCATCTATCGGGACGAGTCGGAGTTCAATGCGAACGTCATCTGTCTCATCAGCCTGAACGACTCCTACGAGGAACTGCTCGATATCCTGAACAACGCTCTCACGGCCGAGGAATTCTTTCATGCCTACGAGGCACTGCTCGCGCTGAAGGCAGAGATGGTGCGCTCGGCCAGCTATTACGCAGCCTATCAGGCCAAGGTGGACGAGGTGAGGGCCTATCTCAGCGAGAACGACAACTTCTCCGGCCCCAAGCGCGACTTGTTAGAGACATACATGGACGAAGTCATCAGTCCCAACGCCACGTATCCCAACGGCTCCTATGCCTACATCATCCGGACGCGCACTCTCGGGAACGAAGCCCTTGAGAAAGAGACGGCCTCGGTGCAGACCATGCTCGACGATGCCATCAAGAGCGGCTACATGGAGGGCGCCGACATCAGCAGCCTGATAGTGAACCCCGACTTTTCCGGCGGCACACGCGGATGGACCATACAGAATGGATCGCTGAGCATTTCTGCCGCCGTGGATGCCAGTGTAGGGCACGTGGCCCATTCGACGAACAAGCTCACCATCTCGCAGACTCTCCAGGGACTCGCCCCAGGCATCTATCAGGTGAGGGTGAATGCCATCTATCGCGCTGCCGCCGACATTTCCAACCTGAACCAGACGGCTTTCCTCTTTGCCAATAATAATAAGGTATATCTGCCCACGTACCCCGAAGACGTCATCCCTATGTACTGCCAGAGTCCCCACCTCGTTCACTACAGCCTCTTCGAGGACAATAGCGGATGCGCCATAGGCTATGTCCCCCTCTCCGCTGAAGCGATGTGCTACGCTTTCAGCGAGGGATATTACGAGAGCACCATCGTGAGCGAAGTGGGCGAGGACGGAAAGCTCACGCTGGGAGTCCAAACGCTTGGATGCAACGAGGCAAACGACACATGGATAGGTGCATTCCATCTGAAGTATTGCGGAACAGCCGATTCCGAGACCGCCGACAAGGCCTTCGACGCAACCCTTGCCTGCCAGCATTCCCGTCTCCACACGCTGGCCTACGACTATGTGTGCAGCAGCTTCGACTACAATGTGGTTCCCAGCTACAGCCAGTCGCTTCGGACAGAGATAAAAGAAGCATTGGAGGACAGTTGCGCTTTGCAGGACAAGTATGCCCAGATAGGCAATCTGGGTAGCCTGATGCAGCGCGTCTATGACTGCAAACAGTCCTACTCTGCCGTGCTGGCAAAAGGGGAGGTCATCCTGAACCTCTATAAAAGCCTGGTAAGCACTGGAGCGCTCACCGTGGAGGAGAGCAACGCGCTGCTCAGTGCCTACGGTACCATCTGCGATGCATACATCGAAGGCTACTACACCCCCGAGGAGGCACTGGATGCCAATCCCTTCACAGGACTCGTCCTCATGCCATTCATCGTTGATGGGGTGGCCGAGATATCCAACGCCAGGGACTTTGTAATTTTCTCTGCCATCGTCAATTCGGGATTCTATCGAGACCTGGATGCAGTGTTGCTGAGCGACCTCGACCTCTCCAGCGTGTACTACTACTCCCCCATCGGCTATGCACCGAACAGCGAGCTGAATACCTCGGGTCAGTCCATTACGAATCCGGGCTATGCCGGCACGTTTGACGGGCAGGGCCACGTCATCCGAAACCTCAGGGCGACCTACGATGCCAACTTCGCCTCCAGCGGAGTCTTCGGGACCGTTACGGGCACGGTGAAAAACCTGGGCATAGAGAACTACCACTTCGTCATGAGCGAGGCTGAGACTTCATACCCAGGTCGCTTCGGTGCACTCTGCGGCCAGTTGGTCGAGGGACGGATAGAGAACTGTTACGTGACGGGCTCCACCGTCATCAATCCCAACGAGATAGTCAGTTCCATTGCGGCAGGCAACTACGGCGGTGTAGTGGAAAACTGCTACGAGTTCGGCAATAACATTCAACCCTACCCGCGGGCCGGCCATCTGGTGGGCGACGGACGCGACGACAGAGGTGTGCGCGTCGGGACGGTCATCAATTGCTATTCCTCAGGTTACGTCACCGGTGCAGGACGTAGCAATGGATATCCCAGCAATGTAAGCCACAGTGAGAGTCAGGTGAGCGCGGCTCGCTTCGAAAGCGGAGAGATTGCCTATCTGCTCAACGGTGGCGAGACCTTTGGCCCGGGACGAGTGTGGTATCAGACTCTCGGCGAGGACGATAGTCCCGTGCTGGACACGAACCACTCCATTGTCCTCCGAACAGGAAACGGGGCCTACACAAACAGCAGCGAGACCAACACCGCCTTGTTTGCCTTAATCGAGGAGGCACAGACACTGGCCCACGATTATGAGAAGCTCCAGGAGCTGGATGCAGCGGTCGCACTGGCTGTGGACCGCCTGTCGGCACTTGCCGCGGAAAAGCTGAAGGTGGCAAAGGCAGGCGAGGGCACCCAGGACGATATCGATGCCCTGCGGCAGCTTGTGGACGACCTGCTCACGCTCACTGCCGTGGAGTCACAGTCAATAACCGCTGTACGGAGAATATCTTCCGGCGTCTATTCGTTAGACGGACGCCGCATCCGGCCTGCAGCCACCGATGCTCCCTTGAAGTCGCTGTCTAAGGGTCTGTACATCGTGAACGGCAGGAAAACGTGGGTCAGGTAGGGCTGCTTCGTAGGGAAAGATACTGTTTCGGGCCATTGTCGTACGAAGAAGGAAAGAAGACTTCGGACGATGGCGTCTGTGTGACATTTGTCGCGGAAAAAGCGACCCATATGGCTTGAATCAAAGAACAACATATACCTTCTCCGGGGGCAAAAAGTTACGTTTTCTTGCTCATAGGTAAAAAAATAGTTTATTATTTTGCATTTTTTGAGAGAAACTGCTATTTTTGCATTGTCACTCATGCGCTCGATGCGTATGGAGAACGCTGTAGAGAGAAAGTAAAAACATATATAAACCAAACTAATTATTCACCTTAAACAAAATCAAAATGAAACAAAAACTGTATTCATTGATGATTGCACTTCTGGTGGGACTCGGCGCTGCGGCACAGCCCAAGGCCGACATCCTGGACGTGGTCTTCAATGACGACGGAACGGCGACAGACGTTTCCGACATGCAAAACGAGATTATCCCCGTGGGCATGCCCTACGTGGTGAAGAGTCTCAAGTATGGAATCAACGAGGCTTGCTTCCGCAACAATGTCTGGGGACAGAGCCCCAAGACGTTCTTCCGCGTGGACTACGAGGAGAACGAAAAGGTGCGCAAGGCACTCACGGGCAGTCACTCCTTCGAGGCACTGATTCGCCCGCTGACCGATCCCTCGGAACTCGACGTAACGAGCAAGTACTTCTCGAATCAGCAGACTGGCGGCGGCGCGCTGTCCATCTCCGGCTCCAAGCAGAACTTCTCGCTCTTCTATGCCGACTATATCGGCGAGGCAAACAAGAACGTGTACAGCGGCGTGACCGTGGAGCCCGGCAAGTACTACCATGTGGTGGGCACCTGGGACAAGGACGAGGGCCTGATGTCCATCTATGTCGATGGCAAGCTCTGCGCCACGCTGGATGCCGACGGTACATACCAGGAGCCCAAGGAGGGCAGCATGTGGTTCTGCATCGGTGCCGACCCCTCGACCAAGGGTAACGCCACCAACGCCTTTACCGGCGATATTGCCATCGCACGTGTCTATGGCTCGGCATTGGAAGCCGAGGCTGTAGAGGAGCTGTACGATGCCGTGAAGGCAAAGGATACCGGCGCCGAGGAGCATGCCGACGAGCAGGAGTACACTCCCTACTTCACGATGCCCAATGGTACCATCAACGCCATGACCTGCACCGAGCTCGAAGAGCCGTACAGCTATGAGCTGGTGACCACAGGCCCCGACCCCTACATCTACTGGTCGGCCTTGGAGAAGGCGCTGGGCGAGGACGAGACCGTGCTGACCTTCGAATACAAGTGTACGATGGGTGCTGCCGGATCCGAGTTCTTCCTCTCCCCTATTGCTGCCCAACGTGAGTTCTTCTTCGACCTGCCCGCTGCTGAGGACTGGACGACATTCTATTTGGATATGGGCAACCCGATTGCTTCACTCAACTGGGGTGCCTTTGGCACCTTCCTGCGTCTCGACCTGGGTGCTGACGCCGGCATCACGATGGATATCCGCAACATTCACTTCATCACGAAGTCGGAATACCAGAGCATCGTAGGTTCGGACATCAACCTTCAGCAGGATGCCGACGGATACTATCTCGTATCGTCAGCCGATGACCTCTTCGAGCTGGCCAATATCGTGAACAAGGGCATCAAGACGGACGCCAAGGTGCGCCAGACAGAGGACATCGACCTGGGCGGTGGCGATTGGTCGGCCATCGGAATCGGTCCCTGCTACAACAAGACGGACAACGAGGCTGGCGTGGTCAACGGCGGCTTCGAGGGTATCTATGACGGACAGGGTCACATCGTATCGAACTTCACTATCAAGGAGGGAGTCAAAGGCGATGCACTGGGTCTCTTCGGTATCGTGACGGGTACGGTGAAGAACCTGGGCATTGACGGAGTATCGTTCAATGCCACGGACGACTGCCGCGTCGGTGCACTGGCCGGTACGGTGACCGCCTCGGGCCGTAGCGCAGGTCTCATCGAGAACTGCTACGTGACGAACTCCACCATCCTGACCACCGAGCGTGTGTGCGGCGGTCTGGTGGGTGCCATCTGTGGCGGTACGGTGAAGAACTGCTACGCCTTCAACGTCACCCTCTCGGGCCACGGCGACCGCTTTGGCGGTATTGCCGGCGACACGAAGAACGACAATGGATGGGTAGGTACGGTGGAGAACTGCTACACCGACTTCGGTCGCGTGACTAGCTCGCAGGTCGGTACCACCACCAACAGCGAGGCTGGAGTGAGCGCCGAGCGCTTTGCCAACGGCGAGATTGCCTATAAGCTGAACGGCAGCAAGACCACTCTCGAGTCCGTATGGCGCCAGAATCTGGAAGACGACGAGACGCCCGTGCTCGACGCTACACACGGCTATGTGCTCCAGGGCGGTAATACCTTCTTCAGCATTGCCGAGGACGGATTCGAATTCGAGCGCGACGAAATCTGTGAGAAAGAATATACGTACAGCGATGAGGTCATCTGCCAGAAGAGCCTCGTGGATGCCTACGTGGCTGTGTTGGACAACCTGAGCGCCGTAAGTACCATTGCCGATTTCTTCACTCTCTACAATCAGACGATGGAGATGAAGAACCAGCTGATTGAGTCGGCCAAGTGCTATGCCGCATATCAGGCAAAGATCGACGAGGTGAAGGCTTATCTGGAGGCCAACCCCAGCGTGACCGGCACTAACCGCGAGATCCTGGACGCTTACCTGGACACCGATATCGAACCCAACGACACGTATCCCAACGGATCCTACTCCTATGTCATGGACATGCGTGAGCTCGACAACGAGGCCATTACTACAGAGACAGACTTCGTGCAGCGGATGCTCGACTGGGCCGTGGCCGGTGGATACACCGAGGGCTCCGACATCACAAGCCTGATCATGAACCCCGCCTTCAAGGAGGGCACCAAGAACTGGACCATCGAGAACGGCTCGATGAGCGTGTCGAACGTGGCCGCTGCCGAAACGAAGTACGTGGCCTATTCGAATGGCAAGACCTGCCTGTCGCAGACCATCACCGACCTGCAGCCCGGTATCTACGAGATTCGCGTGAATGCCTACTATCGTGCTGCGGGCGCCAACGATAACCTGAACCAGGCGGCCTTCTTCTTCGCCAATAATAATAAGGTATATCTGCCCACGCGCTACGAGGGCATGCTCTCCACCGAGACTGCCAACAAGGATCGCTACGAGCCTGTTTACGGCGAGGAAGTAGATCCAATCGGCTACATCCCCAACTCGACCGAAGCCTCGGCTTATGCCTTTGACGAGGGCGCTTACGAGAATGTCATCGTAGCCGAGGTGGGCGAGGACGGCAAGCTCACGCTGGGTATCAATACCCTGGGCTGCAACTCGACGAACGAGACTTGGATCGGTGCCTTCCGCATGAAGTATTGCGGTACGGCCAGCTCCGAGACCTCTGTCGCTGCCTACGATGCCACGCTGGACGGCCAGCTCGCACGACTGAGCACGCTGGCCAACGACTACAAGATCGACAGCTACGACTACGCTGCAACACCAAGCTACAGCAATGCCCTCAAGGAGGAGGTGGTCCAGGCTGTCGAGAATGGTCCTGCGGCTGACAACAAGATGGCACAGATAGCTTCGCTGGGCGACCTGATGCAGCGCGTATATGACTGCAAGCAGGCCTACGCCATGATGATGACCCAGGCAGAGGCACTCAACGACCTCTATAGCATCATGTATGATATGAAACTGCTTACCGAGGAGGAACAAAATACGATGAAGACTACCCATAGCGTCATCAGCGATGCTTACGTGGATGGCACATATTCCTACGAGGAGGCTCTGGCCGCCAATCCCTTCGAGGGACTCTCCTTCGTTCCCCAGATTGTGGACAATAAGGTCACCCTTTCCAACCTCAAGGAATTCATCGTGTTTGGCGCACTGGTCAACTCGGGATTCTATTCCACCGTTGATGCCGACCTCACGACAGACCTCGACCTGCAAGGTAATGGCTGGACACCCATCGGAGTGGCTCCCTGCTATAATAAGACAGCTGGCCCCGAGGGCGTGAGCAATCCTGGCTATGCCGGTACGTTCGACGGAAAGGGACACGTCGTTTCGAACTTCGTCATCAATGAGACTGGCGAGGGCAATGGTGTAGGTCTCTTCGGTGTCTTGACAGGTACGGTACGTAACCTGGGCGTTGTCGGTGCTTCGTTCAACGCTTCGATGGACTGCCGCGCCGGCGGACTCGTCGGTACGGTGACTGCATCGACCACCAGCACGGGTCTCGTGGAGAACTGCTTCGTGACGAACTCCTCAATCCTGACTGGCTCGCGTGTATGCGGTGGCGTAGTAGGTGCTGTATGCGGCGGTACGGTGAAGAACTGCTACGCCTTCAACGTCACCCTCTCGGGCCACGGCGACCGCTTTGGCGGTATTGCCGGCGACACACAGAACGACTCCAAGTGGGTAGGTACGGTGGAGAATTGCTACACCAACTTCGCCCGTGTGACCAGCTCGCAGGTCGGCACCACCACCAACAGCCAGGCCAATGTTTCTGCTCCCCGCTTCGCATCGGGCGAGATTGCCTATCTGCTCAACGGTGGCGCCACCGAGGGCGACGGCGTGGCTTGGTACCAGACACTGCCCGACGACGCTACTCCCGTCCTGGACAACACGCACTACGTCGTGCGCCTGCTGGACAACGGTGCTTATGCTAACTTCGACGCAGTCAATGCCGAACTGCTGGCAATGGCTCAGGAGGCTCAGGGTCTGATCAACATGACGAAGCTCGACGGACACCAGCCGCTGATTACCGATCCCTCGCAGCTCTCTGAGAACTGTGCTTGGAATACGGACTACCCCATTTCTAATATGGTTGACGGTGACCTGCTGAGTTACTTCCACTCGCGTATTGACCTTCCGCTGGAGAATTCGGGCGAGTACTTCCAGGTGAGCCTGCCGGCTGCCGTGAATGCCTTCTACATGGAGTACACGGGCCGCAGCGACGGTACGCCTGCACAGAACTGGCACGATACCCCCGACCGTATCCGCATCGAGGGTACCAATACGCCGAACGACGAGAGTAGCTGGAAGGTTCTCACTACTGTGCAGTACGACATTCCTAACGAAAACGGCGCTCACTTCGAGACGGAGGAGCCCATCCAGCTGGGAGAAGCATGCCAGTACATCCGCTTCTACATCCTGCACGTAACGAGCAACAACCAGTATTGGAACATTACAGAGTTCCAGATGTACAGCGTGGGCACTGGCGAGGGCAGCCTCTACAACACGAATGCCGACGTGAAGGCAGCCGTGGATGCTCTGAGCCCCGTGGCTGATGCTAAGTACGACCTGGCCAAGACCGGTAAGGGCACACAGGCTGACATTGACGAGCTGGAGGCTCTCATAGATGCACTGAGAGCTGTCACCGGAATCGGCAAGGTACACAAGGGCACGCAGGACGATCCCTACGAGATTGCTACTGCCGAGGAGTTTGTGGATCTGCACAACAAGATGCACACGGGCACGACCACTTACGTCAAGCTGACCGCCGACATCGATATGAGCGAGGCTGGCAACTGGATGCCGCTGAACGATGCCACCAACACGGCCGACGGAAAGAGCTGGATGAACTGGCTCGACTTCGACGGACAGGGCCATGTGGTGAGCAACCTCTCCTGCAGCGGCTACGAGTATAGCAGCGTATTCGGCGTATTCTGCGGTGCTGTGCGCAACGTAGGCTTCGAGAATGTGAACATCTATTCAGAGAACACCGGTGGCGGCGTAATCGGTGGCTACATGGGCCATACCAACTATGCCGACGCTAACGGCGTCAAGTACACCAATACGCTCGAGAACGTCTGGGTAACCGGTAAGCTGAATGTGGCTTCCTCCTACTGCGGCGGTCTGATTGGTAATATCGGCGGCCCCAGCATCATCAAGAACTGCTACACGAACCTCGAGATCACCAGCGCTGTAAACTACGTGGGCGGTATCGTAGGACGTATTCGTGATGAGCTGACGATGGAGAATGTCTATGCAGCCGGCACGCAGAACAAGGGTGGCGGTATCATCGGCGGCGGACAGAATGCCAGCACGCCGGCCAGCACCTACACCAACTGCGTGGTTTGGAACAACGCTACGGAGTTTGGCGCAACGGCCGAGAACGATGTGGTATCCGGTACCCGCTACTATGACGGCACCAACTTCGCCGACCTGCAGCAGTACGTGGTAAGCTGGGGCGATCCCTGGACATGCGACATGGCCGAGGGTAGCTATCCCACCTTCAACAAGGAGAAGCTCACAGGCATCCAGCAGATTGCCATCGAGCAGAACACACGCACCGAGAAGCCTATGGCTACGGGCATCTATACGCTCGACGGACGTCTCGTACGGGCCAATGCTGCCGACGTGAAGTCGCTGCCTAAGGGCCTCTACATCATCGCTGGCCGCAAGGTAGTGGTGAAGTAAACCGACACATCCTCTATAACGCAAGCAAGCCCGGCAGACTGCCGGGCTTGCTTGCGTTATAGAGGATTAGAGATTAGGGACTTTTTTTAACCCGAATCGGTCAATCTTGGACAAGCCAAGCGGCGGAGCCGAGCGAGCGTTATGATGATAATGATGTTTATTTAAGTTTCGGGAGCTCTTAACTCGCCATTATTTCCCATGACGTGTTCCTGTGGACTTTATCACGTGTGATAAACTCTTTTATCACGCGTGATAAACTATTT
>CADAJS010000026.1 GCA_902788315.1 uncultured Bacteroidales bacterium | reverse complement strand
GACTTATTCCAATGATGTCAAAGAGCAACTTGGTCCCCTTATTCCGGGGTTGTTTGATTAATATTTAACTCGTCCCAATTTTAACGGGACACTAATGTTAATTCATAATTTATAATTCATAATTCATAGTTCTTTGCACTAAAGGCAAAGCGGCAAGCCGCTTCGCTCGTCGAAGAACTACTTCCGAAACTTCGTATCATTTTACTTTCACTTTAAGGCCCGAAACCATGAGATACACCTCGTTGGCCTGCCGGGCAACATATTGATTGAACCACCCCATCAGATCGGTGAACCGGCGCTGCAGGGCATTGACGCTCGTACCGCCCATACCGATCTCGTTGGTCACGAAGATGAAGACAGCATCCTGTGACGTGAAGCGGTCGAACTCGGCCTCCATCTCACGCAGCACAGCGTCCACATCGGGCCCGTCCGCTCCCCCACTCTCGCTGAAGAAGTTGGTAGCCCACAGCGTACAGCAGTCGATGAGTACCACACGTCCCGCCACATCATGACGGCTCAGGAACTTCTCCTCCTCGATATTGGTCCACTCGCTGCCACGACGAGCCCGGTGAACCGCCACACGCCGACGGAACTCCTCGTCCCAGACATGAGCCGTAGCCATATAGACAGGATGTGGAGCGAGCGAGAGCGCCATCTCCTCGGCCTGCCGACTCTTGCCTGAACGCTGACCGCCCGTAATCAATATTATACGTTTCATTTACGTCCCAAGATGACCCACAGCGCCACGGGCGCGCCAATGAGTGCAGTTACCGAATTGATGGGAAGTGCCCCCTCGAATCCCGGAAGGCGGGCAATCACATTACATATCAGCGCCAGCGAGATGCCGCAGAGCAGCGTGCCAGGCAGCAGCAGGCGATGGTCCTCCGTATGGAGCAGGCCGCGAGTGATATGCGGCACAGCCAGTCCGATGAACATGATGGGGCCGCAATAGGCGGTCACGATGGCAGTGAGGATACCAGCCGAGGCAATGGCCAGCATGCGGGCACGGCGTACGTTCAGCCCCAGGTTGGTGGCATAACGTTCGCCGAGCAGCAGCGTATTGAGCGGCTTTGCCATGAGCATCGCGGGGGGAAGCAGCAGGGCCATGAGCCCCACAAAGACATAGACCTGCCCGCCCGTGACACGGGCAAACGAGCCAAGCCCCCAGATGACGTAGGCCCGAATGTCCTCCTCACTGCTGAAATACTTCAGCACTCCGATGACGGCACTGGCCAGATAACCGATTAGCACACCCACGATGAGCAGTGTGACGTTGCCCTCGACCCTTGCCGAGAGCCATACGATAAGCGCCATCACCGCCATAGCGCCGCAGATAGCAGCCATCGTAAGTGCCGTATTGCCCCAGAAGCCAAAGCGTGACATCACGCCCCCGCCGACGCTTCCGCTCAGCAGCACGACGAAAGCCACTCCCAGGCTGGCGGCACTGCTGATGCCCAAGACCGAAGGCCCAGCCAGCGGATTCCGGAACACCGTCTGCATCTCCAGGCCTGCGACCGAAAGTCCCGCTCCGCAAGCCATCGCCGTGAGTGTCTGCGGCAGGCGCGTCTGGAGCACGATATGGTTCCACACCTCCACCTCCGTGCCGCGCCCCGACAGGATGCCCATCACCTCACTCAGAGGTATGCCCACCGATCCGACGGCCAGATTCAGCAGCGCCAGCCCGGGGATGCTCAGCACGAGCAGCAGGATTACGCCGTTTTGTCGCATATCAGTCGGAATTCTATTTTCCCCCGGGGGAATACGGTTCTACAATGTGCCAGACACAACTCCTTGATACGCGAAAAGAACGGCTCGGGCATACAGGCGTACAGCTCGCGCGCCATCGTTATGCGGGCAATACGCTCGGCGGCGTCCGCCACGCCCGCCTCCGTGGCCAGCTGTGTTAGGAAGCTGCGGTTCATCAGTACCTTGTGAGAGTGTGTGTCCAGGTGTCCCTCGGCCAGTTTCACTGCCTTGCCTATCATCACTCCGAGCACTACGCGGCGGAAACCAAGCTGCGATGCCTTGCAAAGTGCCTCGCCGACAAAATTGCCATAATGAATCACACGCAAGGAGGGCTCCTCGGCCAGGAGAGCTTCCTCGCCCCGCTTGCCCGAGACGAGGCCCACTTCACTCAGTCCCATGGCACGCGCCACCTCCAGTTCTCTCCCGATGCTCTCTACAAAAGCCTCGTTGCTGAAGGGAGACACGATACCCGACGTGCCGATGATACTGATGCCACCCACCACACCAACACGGCTGTTAAAGGTGCGCTCGGCCAGTTCCTCACCACCCTCTACGGAGAGGACAACGTCCACATCGGCCGATGTCAGCGCTCTCACCTCACGAGTTATCATCTCGCGAGGCGTAGGGTTAATGGCTGGTTCGCCCACAGGGATGCCCAGCCCCGGCAGTGTCACACGCCCCACGCCCCTCCCCTGCAGGAATGTCACGCCGTGACGGTCGGCAGGCGAATAAGCTACGTGCGACGTGATGCGGCAACCGCGTGTCACGTCGGGGTCGTCGCTAAAATCCTTTACCACCGACGCCACTCCTTCTCCCTCGACAGACACCGGCACAGAGATTATCTCACCGTCGGGCAAAGACAAGTCCACCTCGGAAGGCACTTCGCGACGAAGCAATGAGAGCACTGCAGCCTTCGTGGCCGCAGTGGCGCAAGCGCCAGTGGTGAGACCGGTTCTGAGGGGAAAAAAGTCGGGTACGAGGTGCTCTATGGCACGCCGCAGGCCATGACGTCCCGTCACCACCTGCCACGTATCGGGTAGGCGTGGAGCCTCAATGACAAAGACTTTCATGTCGAGCTGCAAGGCCGCGGATACCTTTGCCTCAAAGCCACCTTGCCCGCCACTCTGTTTGGTAAGCAGGGCATCGCAGCCCAGATGCTGCATCAGATCCTTCTCCTCCTCCATGCTTGGGAGTTCACCGTCCTCCCTATAATAAATAAGGTACGCGCGCGGGAAGCCAGCGTCGTCTGCCACAGCCAGACTCTCGACACGATTTAGGATGCGGAAAATTGTGGGATGCTCGAGCCAATACTCCTTCAAGCGCGCAATGCTGTTTACGCCTGTCAGGGCCAGGAGCCTTCGAGGACTTTCGCGTCTCAGGCGTTCCACGGCATCGGCATAGTCGTGGCAATATTCCACGCCCTCCATGTGCCGACCCAGGTTGCGGCCGAGACGAATTACGGGAAGGCCCGCCTCGGCAATCGCCTGATGCAGGTTCTCGGCAAAGGGATGGGCTGCATCTATGATACAACGGATTTCCTTCGAACGGCAGAAGGAGGCAATATCCTCAGCCGTCATAGCGCCGGTGAGGCGGATGCCAGCCTCCATCTCCACCTGCTGGCTCTCGCCTTTCGTGGAGTAGTAATAAGGCTTGCCCGCCTGCTCGCAGACTTCCACTGCGAGACGTCCTTCCGTGGTACCACCGAAGATGAGTATCATGTCTGCTGCCGGTTACGTTAGGAATCTCCCTTGCGGAAGAGATGAGTGAAATGTTCGTCGTAGAGTCGGCTCAGTCCCTTGCGGTTGTCTATGGCCTCGCCCACGACAATTAGGGTGGTCAGCGTGAGCTGGTGCTGACGGACGATCTCGGCCAACTCGCGGAGCTGACCGCGATAGATGCGCTGGTCCTGCCACGTCAGCCGGTGGCATACCGCCACGGGCGTTTCGGGGGGATAGCCTCCGGCAAGCAGTTCATCCCGGACCTGCGGGGCCAGGGAGACCGAGAGGAAGATACACATCGTACACCGGTGAGCCGCCAGGAGGCGCAGGCGTTCGCGCTCGGGAACGGGTGTGCGCCCCTCGCCTCGGGTAAGGATAATCGTCTGGCACCGCCCGGGGATGGTGAACTGACTGCGCAGGCAGGCCGCTGCAGCCAGGAAGCTGCTGATGCCCGGCGTGATGTGATAATCCATGGCGTACCGGTCGAAGAAGGCCATCTGCTCCTGTATTGCGCCGTAGATGCTGGGATCGCCGGTATGGAGGCGCACCACCAGCAGCCCGCGGTCGTAGAAGTCTTTCATCAGGGCAAACTGCTCCTGGAGCGTCATGCGGGCACTGCTGCGGACAACGGCACCTCGCTTGGCACAGGCCGTCAGCTGGCGCGGCACCAGACTGCCTGCATAGAGGATGAGGTCGGCCTGTTCCAGGAAACGGCGGCCGCGCACGCTCACCAAGTCGGGATCGCCCGGGCCAGCTCCCACAATCTCCACATGTCCCCGTCGCACGTTCTCGCCGTCACGGGCCAAGGCAAAGGTGTAATGACTGATCTTCCCATCGAGGGTCATGCTGCCCTTCTGCTTTTCGATGACAAGCATCGAGTGGATATTGGGAGCCATGGCCGAAGCCTCGGCCACTCCGTAGCAGCCCGTCACCTCGAACACCCGCTGGCTCGGATTGGGTATCTTCACCCGGCTCAGTTCTTCTGCGGAGTATATTTCCAGCTGTGCCCAAGGCATCATCCCGGCCAAGGTGGCCAGCAGCGGTTCGTCCCGCTTCAGTTCTATGCTCCCTATCGTGGCAATGGACTCGGGGGCGTAGCCTGCCGTACGCAACTCGCCGAGCAGCTGGGCGGCAATCTCCACCGGGGCATCCTTCTGACACCCGACGCCCAGATGGAGGCATTTCGGGTAATAGTGCAACACTGGCACCGCCTGGGACGGATACACGCGGGGCGAAACAATCAGGAGGAGTCCGAACTGATTGCCCGAGGCTGCGGCCGTGCGATAGTCATTGTAACTGTGAAAGAGGCGCACATGAGCAGGCAATGTCTGCTCCAACCGTCGTGTGCCCTCGTCCTCACACTCGACGACAAGTGCCGTGGAACATCGGTTCACAAAGGCGGCAATGGCATGGTTCATCGCTGTCCGGGGCAGGCGCTTCATGTTCCAGCCGTTGTCGCGGGCCAGCGTGTCCAAAGCCCACAGGCCGGCATTGTCGCTCTGGGTGGTTATCACAGCCTCGCCGCCCGTGACCATTGCAATCTGGCGTGCCAGCTCGTTCGCTCCGCCCACATGGCCGCTCAACACCGGGATTACATAGCGTCCCGTGGAGTCCACGCAAACGATTGCCGGGTCGCTATATTTGTCGTGGACAAGTTCCTGAATCCGCCTCACGCAGATTCCCAGCGCACCGATGAAGACGATGGCTTCGCCCTCAAACGGGATATCCTCGCGTTCGATAAGCTGGGCCAGTCGCCGGCCCGCTTCGTTTATAGTCTCTATTCGTATCATGATTGTTCGCTGATTGGTTTCGTCGCCTTGAGGATGACGATGGGGTTATGGGTATCGATGGTAATCTGTGTCTGCCCGGCAAACTGGAGGCCGGTCGGCTCCACGCTTCGGAGGAACATCGTCCGACTCTCGTCTGTCACCGAGTTGAACACCAGTGTACAGCCTGGTTGCATCACGGTGCTCAGCCGCGCCACCATCTCCCGCAGCCTGCCACCATGTCCTCCGATGAACACCGCCTCGGGTGCGGGATAATGAGAAAGGTCGGCCTCCAGAAAATCGCCGATGACCGTGGTAATTCCTGGCGTACCGAACCTACGACTATTCTGCTCCATCAGACTTCGTCCCTCCTCGCGTACCTCGAAGGCAGTCACGCGGAGATGCGGAAACTGCAACTTGGCCTCGATGCTCACGCTGCCCGTACAGAAGCCGATATCCCAGAAGGACTGTCGCCCACGGAGGTCGAGCATCGAGAGGGAGAGCAGGCGGATAGGCATCTTCGTAATCATCCTGGCCCGTCCGTCGAGCAGATGGAAGTCCTGCTCGGGCAGTCCGAAAGGACGTTCCCTCAACGCCGTTCGGCACAGGATAAGGCAGTTGGGGAAGCAGAACTCCGCATCAGGCATCGCATCGCCGGGCGTGAAAGTTCTCACACGTTCGGTCTCCTCGTTACCCAGATTCTCGCCCACGGTCATCGTATAGTTGCTGAATCCGTAGTCCTGCATGCGCTGCCAGATGGCCTGCGGCGTCTTGTGCCGGTCGGTGAGGCATCCGATGAGAGGCTCGCCCTGGATGAGCGCCTCGTCCAGGGCATCCCAGGGACGCCCGGTAACGGATACGGCCCGCATACGTTCATAGGGAAGCTGCATGCGATGGGCCAGCATCTGCAGGGAGTTGAAGGCCGGGAATACCGTCAGCGGAACCGCAGGACACTCGCGCCGGATGGTAGAGGCAAAGCCATAGAAGAAGGGGTCGCCCGAGGCAAAAACGATGATATCCTCGGCATTCGCGGCAAAACACGCCTCATACTGCCGGAAGACCTCGCGTAGCGGGACTCGTATGTCTATCCATCTGTACCCAGCAGGCAGCAGGCCTCTCACGATTTCATGATGCCGCTCACCGCCCGAGAACACCTTCCCTGCGGTGATGATTGCTGCGACCTCCGGTGGGAAGAAGGGCTGTCCGCAATCGCTGATTCCTATGATGACAAAGCGCTTGCGTGTCATACGTCTCGTCCGGGTTTCAAGGCAGCCGCATCGTCATAGGTCAGGATGCTGTTCACCAGCGTGGCAGCCAGATTGCTCCCTCCCTTGCGGCCCTCGATGATTATCTTAGGCAGGTCACGGAAGGGCTTGACTGCATGCTTGCTCTCCTCCACATGGACAAAACCTACGGGGGCGGCCACGATACCCGCCGGGCGGCACTTTCCCCGTCGCATCAGCCTGCACAGCTCAAGCAGAGCCGTCGGTGCATTGCCAAAGGCAAACAGGGCATCGGGGTGTTCCTCGGCTGCCAGCCGCATGCCGGCCTGTGCCCGGGTAATTCCCCCGGCAGAGGCCATCTCCGCTCCACGCGGGTCGTTGATGTAGCTGACTACCTCAAGCCCCAGACGCTGGAGAGCGCCCTTGCGCAGGCCACTGGCCACCATGGATACGTCCGTGACGATCGTCTTCACCTCGCCGCGCTCCACGCTGCGATACATGCGTTCTGTGGCCTCATCGTCCATCCAGAGCAGGCGTTCCATATCGAAGTCGGCCGTCGTATGGATGGCGTGCAACAGCGGCCAGAGTCGCCACAAGGGCTGGTCGGGCTCCTGCAGCTGGCTTCGGATGGTCTGGAACGACCGTATCATTATCGACTGCCCGATGCCCGAAACGCCGTCCTCCCCTTTCCGGCCCGGGGCGGCATAATAACCACGGGGAGTAATGAACTTCCCTTCCCAAAGGAAGGACTGGCTGTTACCGATTATCACCACGGTGAACATGTCGATATCCTCGGGGTCCAGGCTGGCCAGCGTCGTGGTCTTCACTTCCTGCCCCTCACGTCCTGCCTGCCGCACATAGCCTACAGGCGTCCTTCCCTCCCTCTCCTGCAAGAAGATCTCTTTCAGGCGGTGCAGTTGCCAGTAGCGTTCCTCGCTGCGCGGGTTATAGACTGCCGTAATGAAATCGGCTGCGGCTGCAGCACGGATGCGACGTTCGATCAAGGCCCACGGCGTCATCAGGTCGCTCAGGGAGACGACGCAGAAGTCGTGTCCCATCGGAGCACCCAGGAGCGAGGCCGCCTTCTGGAAGGCGCTGATGCCCGGCAGCGGGATGATTTCCACTGCCGACTGCCGCTCGCGCTTCATCTCATAGAGCAGCGGGGCCATGCCATAGATGCCCGCATCGCCACTGGAGATGACGCAGACGGTGCGGCCCTGCTCGGCCAGCTGGAAAGCCTGCTCCGCACGTTCCCGCTCACGGCGCATGCCCGTGTCCACTCGCTCGGCACCGGCCTTCATATAAGGCAGGATGAAGCGGAAGTAATACTTATAGCCCACGACGGCATCGCTCTCCCCTATCGCCTGCTGCACGGCAGGAGTGATGTCTTCGGGCGAGCCGGGCCCGATACCGGCCACATAGATTCTCATTGTCACTTTATTTTATTGCGTTCATTTCGATGTGTTCCCCGATGCATCATGAAACCTCAGCGTGAGGCTGACGAGGAAGGAACGACCGGGATTGATGGTGGAATAGTTGGAGTTCCACGGTGCGGTGTCCCGCATGTTGAAGAGGTTCTCGATACCCACGCCCGGCTCGAGTATGAACTGGCGCAGGCTGACGGAATGCTTCACGCTGAGGTCCCACTGGCTGTAGCCGTCGGCATAGCCGTAGGTGCTGCTGAAGCGACGTCCCTGCAGGTGGCCGTTCATCGTCACGTTCAGGTGATGACGGTTCCACGAATGGTCCCACGAGGCAAGCACATTGCCCACATGCTTCACCGATTTGTCCACATCGGTGTGCGTGGTCTCGTAGCGCTGAGTGGTCTTGTTGAGCGTGCGGGTCTCGGCTTCTGAGTCGGTAAACGTATAGCCGCCGCCAATGGAGAATCCCTGCGGAAGCAGGAACTTGACATTCGTGCTGAAGCCCTGAAGCGTAGCCTTGTCGATATTGTCACGCTGACGGATGGTGGTCCATCCTTCGTTGAAGAGACCTGTCAGACGGGCATCGCCGTCCACCTCGGCCTGCGTCATCGTACGATAGTTGATCATGTCACGGATCTTGTTGATGAATCCGCTCAGGCTCAGGTGCATCCAGTGATTGCCGTACTCAACGTTCGCATTCCAGAAGTGGTTTTTCTCGGGCTCGAGCGAGGGGTTGTAGAGCGTATAGCGGGCCGCTGTCTTGGCTTGGTCGGTGGCATAGAGCTGGGAGAGCGTGGGGGTGCGGTAGCCGGCGGCATAGCTGGCACGCACACGGAAGAGGCCCGTGTGGTAGAAGAGTCCGGCATTGGGCGTGAGGCGGGAGCCGAAATTGTCGTTATACGTGTAGCGCAGGCCCACGACTCCCTCCAGTCCTCGCACGATGCGTACTTCGTCCTGGGCAAAGACGTTGTACGTCCGGGTGTGCTCCCCGTCGATATGGTCGCTCTGGCTGGTGAGGCTTTCCTGTACGAATTCCGTGCCGGCCGAGAGCTTGTTGCGGCTGGAGAGGCGGAAGATACCACGCAGTGTCTCGTTGGTGTAATGAGTGCGTTTGCGTGTCTCGTCGTAGGCCTCGGCATCAGCCGTCTGCCAGTAGTCATAATCAGAGCGGAAGTTGTCGCTCTGAACGTCCAGATAGACATGCGTCCGTGCATTGGGTGCCCAGCGCGCTCCGCCACCGTAGCTGTAGGAACGATGGTGCAGGTCGTAGGCGTAGGCCTGCCGCGAGGTATAGGAATAGGTGGTCTCGCCCGTAGAGCTGTCGGTCGTCTTCTTCTGGGTGAAGTACGAGGCGGTGCGGGGGCGCAGGGTGATGTTGTCGTAGAGGTTGCCCTTGACGTAGGCCGACCACCGGGAGTCAAACTGCCACTCCATCTGCTGGCTGAGGTTCTCGCTGCGGAAGGCTGTGGACATGGGACGTCCCGTAAGTTTCAACACCTCCCGACCGCCCTCGCTGAAGGCTTGGTAATGGTTCACCTGCCAATTGTCGGCTTGCCGATGGGTATAGGAGGTCTGGCTGGAGAAGCGGCCCACGGTGGCGTCCACGTTAATGTCCTGTTCGAAGCGTCCCTTGCTGCGCATCTGCGTGCGCGAAGAGGCATCGACACGATCGGCAGTGTCGTCGGTAATCACATTGATCACTCCGGCCAGGGCATCACTGCCGTAGAGAGCACTGGCCGCACCACTGAATATCTCGATGCGCTTCACGCCCCCCATGCTCAGGCGTTCCCAGCGGTCATCGCCGCTCACACGCTTGCCGTTCTCGAGAATCAGGATATAATCGTCGCTCACACCATTGAAGTTCACGAAAGTGCCCATGCCGTTGGTATGGGTGGTGATGTTCGAGGTGAGGCGCGAGAGAGCGTCCTGCAGGTTGGTCACTTGGGCGTCACGCAACTCTTTGGCCGAAATCACGCGCACAGCGACGGGCGAGTTGTCGGCCTTGTGATAGGTTCCCGTGCCTGTGACGACCACTGGATTCAGCGACACGACGTGTAACGAATCTGCCGGCCCGGCTGCGGCACTGAGGGCCAGCAGCGAGGCAAGGGTAAATGCAATTTGTCGGTTCATTCCTGGGCGTCCTTTCTCCTCCACACAATATCCTCCACTCCGGCATCGACATTCAACTTGCGTGCCAGGACGAAAAAGTAGTCGCTCAGACGGTTCACGTATCGGATGACCTGGCTGTCCACCTGGGTCCCCGACTCGGCAAGGCGCAGGATTTCACGTTCGGCACGGCGGCACACGGTACGGCACACATGGGCCTGGGCTGCGCTGCGGCATCCGCCGGGCAGGATGAAGAGGCGCAGGGGCGGCACCGTCTCCTGAAGCGCATCGATCTCACGCTCTACGTCGGAGACCATCTCATCCGTAACGATGTTTCCCGGACGTACGTCGCGCCGGGAGTTGTCCGTAGCCAGGTAGCCGCCTACGACAAACAGCGTGCCCTGCAGCGAGAGCAGGAAGTCGCGGTCGGTCTTCGCGTCGCAATAAGTGATGAGCAGCCCGATATGGGAACATAGCTCATCGATGGTTCCATAACTTTCCAGTCGCTCGCACGTCTTGCTGACGCGCTGTCCTCCGACGAGGGAGGTCTGGCCCTCGTCGCCAGTCTTTGTGTAGATCTTCATTGTATCAATTGATAATATTTAGCATGATAATGGGGTAACAGCTCGGGATGGAAGGCCTTCACGAAATCGGCCAGCAGCAGATGGGGCTGCACTCCGCCCAGCTCGCGATAGGGCACCTGAGAGAAGTTGCAGAAGAGCACCCGTCGGCTGCGGTAGGCATCCATCGTGGCATAGCGCTCGTCCTCCTCGGAGAGTGCCTGAAGGCTGAAGTCGCCGGGAAAGGTGCCGTCGGTCTGCCAGAAATCGGCATGGATGCCTCGGGCATAGGCTGCCTCAAAGTCGAGTGTGGTGCCGCCCGAGTCCTCATTGTCGCCCATGACGTAGCGGGCACCGGCATCCTCGAAGAGGCGAGCCATATAGCTGCGCCCACCGACGATGTACCACCCGTCGCGTATCTGCCGGCCGGACATCACCGTGGGGCGGCTCTCCTGACGGCTGTAGTGGCTGGCCACCTCGTCGCGCAGCGTGAGATACTTCTGCTCAATGTCGGCAAAGACAGCATTGGCACGGCGTGTCTCGCCCGTGAGCAGCCCCACGAGCTTGATCCACTCGGCCTGCCCCAACGGGTCGGTCTCCTTGTAGCCATGATGCGAGATGAGGGGGATGCCACACTCGCGCAATGCCTCGAACCCGCCGTGCTTGGAGGCAGAGACGAAGATAAAGTCGGGCTGCAGGGCAATGATGGTCTCCAGGTCGAAGTTGCCCTCCCTGCCTATCTTCACCGTCTGTCCCTGTGCCATCTGAGCCTTCATCACTGGCGAGAAGAGGTTGCGCAGCGAGTTCATGCCCACGATGTATCGTTCCAGGCCCAGCACCTCGAAGTTGCCCAGTTGCAAGGCGGTGGTGCAGATGAAGCGGCGACGGGGCTCCGTGAGCACGATTTCCTCTGCCGGAGCAGGAGGAGCCGAGGGGTCGGGATTCGAGATGAGGATGTGAATGCCGTCCCCGGCATAGCGCACCTGCAGGCCACGGGCATAGCGGATCTCCACCGAGTCGCTGTATTCAGCAGCCCGGAGCAGTGCCGAGTCGCCCTGCTGGAACAGGGCGTCGGCCGAGTGGGTTGTCTCCTGTCCGCCTTTCCGCGCGCACGCGATAAAAAGAACGGCGAACAGCATCAAAAGCGTCGTCTTCTTCATCTCTCTCGTTCTATTCCAAATAGGACACGCCAGGGAAGCACATTCCCATGGCGGTCCTATTTCACACATTATTTATTTATAAACTGCAGATAGTACCCTCCTCACGGAGAGATTTTTTCCTTTTACATACCGCGACGATGGCTGCGGAATACCATGAGGATTCCGGTGGAGTGCCACCAAGCGTTTGGTGGAGTGCCACGGAGAGATTGGTGGAGTGCCACCAAACTCGCCGTGGCCTGCCACACCTCCCAGAGGGGATTACTCCTCGGGGTACATGGAGTGGTAGTAGTCCTCCAGCTCCACGGGATGCTTGGTGTGCTCAATCCACAGATTGCGCAGGGACTCCACCTCGAGCAGACCGATCAGGTTCGACTGGGGAGCATAGCCTTTGTGGCTGAAGTACTCGAACCAGCTATTGTCCTCGCTCTCCTCATCCTCGGCATCCCAGTAGTCGCTTCCCTGGCCGGCCATGTCGTTATGTCCGTGGTCGCCGCAGATGCTCATCAGGGGGTAGAGGTTCATCTTGCCGCTGGTGATGCCAGCCTCCTGCATGCGGGCCAGCACGTCCTGCTTGTAGTTCTCGGGCATATCGACGGTGCCCACGAAGTAGTTCTTGTTCTTTGCCTGCAGAGCCTCCTCGAGCTGGGTATAGCGGATGTTGGCCTTGTAGGTATCGTAGGTGTCAGGGTTGCCATGACCCATGAAGGCTACGACTCCCTGAGCGGCCTTTCCCTTGTACATATTGTCGATCGCCGTAGCAGCCTTCTGCACATCGTCGATGTTGTTCAGCAGCGGAGTGCCTAACCACAGATGGCCGTCCAGTCCCTCGAGATACTTGTCGTCCAGGTCGCCCAGATGGTTGTTGGCAAAGTCCTTGATGTAGTTGATCACGCGGCTGTACTCCTCGCCGGGAATCACCTGCAAGGACTGGATGGTGATGTCCTTGTACTTGGCCGTGGCAAAGGCGTGGAGCCAGAAGTTGGGAGCGTAGTAGTCGCGCTTCACGATTTTCCCATTCTCGTCGGTGTTCTCGCCGAAAGCAGCACGGTTGATGCAGATGGCCGAGCTGTAGCTCACATAGACGTCACTGCCAGGGAAAGCCTTCTCATAAGCGGCCTTTGTGGCATCGAACGCCTTGAATGCGTTGTTCCAAGTGGAGCCGAAGGCTACCAGCAGGATGGCACTGTCATGCTTCTTGGCGGCTTTTACCTGGGCATCCACTGCCTCCTGATAGGCCGTGTAGTTGTTCGTTGCCTTGTCGTCATCATCGTCAGAGCACGATGTGAACGCTACCATGCTGGCCGTCATGGCCATCATGGCTACGAGGATTGCTTTAATCTTCATCGTTGTAATTGTTTTGATTTGGTTTGTTTATTTGTTGTTTAACTCGCTTTCCAGTCTGGAATCGTATGCTGAAGGAGGCATAGACCGTGGTGCCCGAGGCTTTGGTGCCCAGGTGGTAGGGGTGCATCGTGCGGTCCACATAGTTGAAGATATCGTCCACTCCGGCCTCCACACGATAGCTGAGCGGGCGTCCGGTGGGTCCCAGGTCGTGCGTGGTGCTCAGCCGCCACAGCTGATAGGGCCGTCCGTTGCCGTTGTTCTCATAGTAGCGCCGGCTGCTGCCACGCGTGGACAGACTTGCCCCCAGACGGTATCTCGGACCGAAACGATGGTTCCATGTGGTCTGGGCACTCCACCGATGATGGGCCATGCCATCGATGGTGGCGGAGACGAGGCGGTCTTTCGTCGTATTATACTGGTGAGCCTTGGTGTCGAGCCACGAATAGTTGCCCGAGAGCGACCACTCGGCTGTCAGCGCATACGAGAGGTTCACGTCGATGCCACAGGTGCGGGCGTCCTCCATGTTCTTGTACCGACGGGCAATGATGGCATTGCTGCCGTCGCCGCCATAGGCAGAGGTGACCGACGGCGGAATCTCGCCCTCGGGCACGTTCACCAGGACAATCATGTCGTCCAGACGGTTCCAGTAGCCGGTGACCGAAGCGGTGAGCTTCTGCCCGCGATATTCCAGCCCGACACTCCAATAGTTGCTCCGCTGGGCTTTCAGGTCGGTGTTGCCCATATTGAAAAAGGCCGTGGAGCCCATCGTGTGCAGATAGCGGTAGTGCAACTCCTTGGTGGTGGGTGTCTTGAAGCCCTGGCTCCATCCGGCCCGCAGGCGGAAGTCGCCCAGGGAGACCATTGTGCTCAGCTTGGGGGTGGCACGGAACCCGAAGTTCTCGTTCTGGTTCAGGCGCAGGCCGGCAGTCACATTGAGCCACTGCAGAGGGGTATATTCGTCCTGGACATAGAGGGCTGCGGTCCAGTCGCTGGCCGTGCCCGTGGCGGTGCGCATCGGGGCATCCAGATAATCGTAGCGGAACTCGGCACCGGCATTCAGCAGGTTTCCGGCGGGCAGGCCCACGATGCCCTTCAACGTGCCCATCAGCCGCTGCTGGTCGCTCTGCAGGCTGCGCTGTCCGGCAAAGTAGGGGTAGTAGTTGGTGAACCGCCCTGTGGGGTCATAGCCGTCGGTGAGCGTCGTGGCGGTGTATTCATAATAGTAGGCATGCTTGTTCCAGTCCACGTCGAGGCTCACGGCATCGCCGCGACGGCTTTTCCATCGTCCGCCCACTGAAGCACCGGCGTTGCGGTACATCAGGTCGTAGGTATAGACGTCGCAGCTGGGATAGTGTCCGTCCTGCGGACGATGGATGCCCTTGGTATAATAGCTGCCCTCGGCATAGAGCTCGGTACTCGGCGTCAGGGCATAGGAGAAACGCTCGCCCAGTTGCCAGTTGGTAAAGTTGTTCGTCGTACGGTTACGGCTGTCCGTGACCACCATGGCCTCGGTATATTCCTGCGAGGTATTGCGCCATCCGTCGTTGTGCTGCATCTGGAAGGTGGTGTAGCTGGTGGCACGCCCCATCGTCACGCCCACGGCATCGTGCTGCCGCACGTCGTTATAGCTGCCGTATCGAGTCACATTCTCGGCCGCCACTCCACCCTTGGCAAGGAATGCATGCCGGCGGGTGATGATGTTGATCACTCCTGCCATGGCGTCACTGCCATAGAGTGCCGACTGCGCCCCACGGACAATCTCGATGTGGTCTATGTTATGAGGATCTATCAGGCTCAGGTCGTTCTCGCCCCCCACGTCGCCGTGAATACGCTTGCCGTCGATAAGGATGAGGATATACGAATTGCCCAGTCCGCCCATCTGCATCTGGCTGCCCATGTCGCCTTCGTTGAAGGCAAACGAGGAAGTCAGGCCGCTCAGAATCTCCTCGAGCGACTTCGCCCCATAGCTGTCCAGCATCCGACGTGAGATGACTTCCGTCTGCACGGGCACATCGCGCAAACGATGAGCCGTACCGGTGCCTGTCACCACTACTTCGTGCAGGGTGTCTGCGGCTTCCTGTCCACGGACATTCACGCCAAATCCCATCGCCAGAATGACGACCATTAGATACTCTCTTGTTTTCATTAGACCATCGACTCCAAATCCTGGGAGTCCGTCATGTATATTCCTTGACGTGGCAGGTCTTCTGGCTCTCCATCAGTCCAACGTCTTCCCGCTCGCGCAGTGACCTTCGTGTTGGCCCGTCATGAATGGATTACAGCTGCAGGAACAGCTCAGGATTTTCACCTGATTCCCTTGCGCAGAGTTGGCCTGAAGGCCTACTCCGTTACCAAATCGAGGGCAAAATTACACATTTCCTCGCGAGCCGCCAAGCATAACGGCATTTTTTTTCGCGAAAAGATGAAATATGTGATATAACAGCGAGTGCCCCGCTCAGCATTTTACGCTGCGACGGGGCACCCGATGGTTCTTCACGCTGGCCGACACCGAGAGCGAGAAGTCGTATGCGACACTCCCGGACTACATCCCGATGCCGTAAGCACTATACTGCGCTTCCTGTTCCCACACTCCTCCTAATCGCTGAGGATGACGGTGACGGCTCGGGCAGCCTGGGCGCCATAGACGAGTGCCGACTCGATGTCGGCCGTCTTGGACGGGCCGCTGATAAACGTACCGAAGGGATAGTCACGGAAGTACTCACTGCTGAGCCGTATGCGCTCGTAGGCCTGGTGCATGTTGCTGACGATGTCCTCACGGCGAAGCAGGATGACGAGCTGCTGAGGGGCAAAGCATACAGCCTTCTGCCGCATGGTCTGAGGAATCCAGATGCAGGCGTTCTCGGCCACGCCGATATGCCCCTGGAGGATGCCCACATCCACCTGCATCAGCTCGCGGGCGTCAGAGACCGTGTCGGGATTCATCTGCGCCTCGACACCGGGGACATTGCTGGCCAGAAGCCGTGCCTCGGGATATGCCTGCCGGATCAGCGAGTTCACATCGTCGCCGGCATGCATCTCGATGAGCCGGGCGCCGGCCGTCGTGGTGGTCTTCTGGATGAACTGCGCCACGGGGTCGGGATACGAGATTCCCTCGAGAGCATCCAGCTCGGGCATGTCATACGTCTCACGAACGTTCTGGCGCAGTGCGGCAAGTATCTTATCTTTACTGTTCATGATTTCTTGCTGAGTTCGTTCCATAGTGCATGAAATGATTTCTTGGGGAACTTCATCATCTGATGGCCCCGTGCCCAGGGGTTGAGGGCAGAGTTCATCAACGCTGAAGGCAGCCAGTTGGCCGCCGGAGAGAGACGGAGCGTAGCGGTGTAGAGGGCGGGGTGATTGAAGAGGATGGTCATGCCTTGGGACATGAGTTTCTTCATCGCATTAGCCTGCCCGATGGCCTCCAGCCGCTGACGCCAGCGGTAGATTTGCTGGGAGAGATCCACCTGAACGGGACACACCTGGTCGCAGGACATGCAGAGCGAACAGGCCGACACGTTGCCGGAATGGGCAGCGGCATCGCGCAGCATGCCCAGGTTGATACCGATGGGGCCGGGGATAAAGTAGCTGTAGCTGTAGCCTGCGGAACGTCGATAGACTGGACACGTGTTCATGCAGGCGCCACAGCGCATGCACTTGAGTGTCTGCCAGTGTTCCGAGTCGGCCAGGATGGTACTGCGCCCGTTATCGACCAGGACGATGTGCATCTCGCCACCGGGGCGCGGCCCACGGAAGTGGCTGGTATAGACGGTGGTCTCCTGTCCGGTGCCGCAACGTGCCAAGAGGCGCTGGAAGACGGCAAGCGAGGAGAGGTCTGGCACGAGTTTCTCGATACCCATCGAGACAATGTGAAGGCAGGGGATGGAGGTGCTCATATCGGCATTGCCCTCATTGGTGCACACCACCACGTCGCCCGTCTCGGCCACACCGAAGTTGGCCCCCGTCATGCCAGCACCGGCCTCGGCAAACTGACGGCGCAGGTGCATGCGGGCCACGTAGGTAAGGCAGGTGGGGTCATTCGGGTCTTCAGGCACAGGCACGTCCTTCACTTCGTCCATCAGGCCCAGACGGCGGAAACAGTCGCCTATCTCCTCGCGGTGGACGTGGAGTGCAGGCATGACGATATGGCTGGGAGCCAGATGCATCAGCTGCAGGATACGCTCGCCCAGGTCGGTCTCCACCACATCGATACCCTGAGCCTCCAGGTGCTGGTTGAGGTGGCACTCCTCGGTGAGCATGCTCTTGCTCTTGACCACCTTCTTCACGCCATGCGACGAGAGGATATCCAGGACGATGGCATTATACTCGTCGGCATCCTTTGCCCAGTGGACATGGACGCCGTTTGCTTCGGCACGGGCAGCAAACTGCTCCAGATAGTCGGCCAGATGGGTGACCGTGTGTTTCTTTATCTGGCTGGCAGCATCGCGCAACTGCTCCCACTCAGGCAGTGCCTGCGCCATCTTGTCGCGCTTCTGCCTCACTCCGTAGAAAGTGGCGTCGTGGCGTGTGGCCACGGCATCGTTTTGCAGGTAAGCCTCGGCCTGCTTTGCATGTGATGTACTCATAGGCCGGATGATAAGATTTGTGCTACATGGATAAACTTGATGTCGAGTCCCTGCTTCCGGGCCACTCCCTGCATATGCATCAGGCAGGAAGAGTCCGGACCGGTGATGTACTCGGCACCGGTGGCCATGTGGCGGCGCAGCTTGTCCAGCCCCATGCGGGCAGAGACAGCCGTCTCCTCCACGGCAAACATACCACCAAAACCGCAACATTCGTCGGGCCGTTCCGGTTCCATCACCTCGATACCTTTTACGAGGCGCAGCAGGTCGATAATCTTATTGAAACGCGGCACATTGCGCTCGCTGGGTGAGGAGAGACCGAGCTCGCGCACTCCGTGGCACGAATTGTGCACGCTCACCCGATGGGGGAAGCGGGCAGGCAGGCTCTTCACCTGCAGCACGTCATGCAGGAACTCCACGAGATCCATCGTCTTGCCGGCAGCCTGACACGTATGCCCGGCCTTCTCCATCATGTTCGGGTGGAAGAAGCGCACGTAGGCGGCACAGCTGGCCGAGGGAGCCACCACGTAGTCGTAGCCGGAGAACAGCGTGTCAAACTTCTCAGCCAGTGGCTCAGCCATGCGCTCGAAGCCGGCATTGCCCATGGGCTGTCCGCAACAGGTCTGCTTCTCGGGATAGTCCACGTCGAGTCCAAGCGAACGTAGCAACTTAAAAGTCGATACGCCCACCTCAGGGTAGAGCGCATCGACATAGCAAGGGATAAATAATCCTATTTTCATTCGTAATATCAGTCTCAGTTCATATCGGTTACTCGTCGTAAGTGTCCAGATAGGTCACGTGGGTCACCAGATACTCTTCCACACCATGCTTGCCGTCGGCACCGCCAATACCGCTCTTCTTCACTCCTGCATGGAAGCCCTGGATAGCCTCGAAGTGCTCGCGGTTGACATACGTCTCGCCAAACTCCAGCTCGCGGCATGCCTTGGTGGCAATGTTCAGGTCCTTGGTGAAGATGCTCGAAGCCAGTCCGTACTCGCAGTCGTTGGCATAGGCAATTGCCTCGTCGATGGTCGAGAACTCTATCAGCGGAATCACAGGACCAAAGGTCTCCTCATGGATGATATCCATGTCCTGCGTACAGTTGTCGAGCACCGTAGCGGCATAGAAGTAGCCCTTCTCGCCCACGCGCTTTCCGCCGCAGAGCAGCTTGGCTCCCTGCTTCAGGGCACGTTCCACCTTCTCGGTGACGCTCTCCAGAGCACGGGCCTCCACCAGCGGACCCATGTCCACCGAAGGATCCTGACAGGGATCGCCCACCTTGACGGCCTTCATCTTCTCCACCAGTATCTTGGTGAACTCTGCCTTCACTTCCTTCTGTACGTACACACGCTCTGCGTTGTTGCATATCTGACCGTTGTTGCCGATACGGCTGTCCACGATCCACTGGGCTGCCTTCTCCAGGTCGGCATCCTTCATCACGATGGCCGGGGCCTTACCGCCCAACTCGAGGCTCACCTTGGTGATATTCTTTGCGGCTGCGGCCATGATGCTCTCGCCGGCACCTACCGAACCCGTCACGCTGACGATGTCAATCTTGGGACTACCGGCCATCTCGTTGCCGATCACCGAACCCTTGCCCGTCACGATGTTGATCACTCCGGCGGGCAGGCCTGTCTCGTCCACCACCTTGGCAAACTCGGTACAGTTCTCGGGCGTCAGCTGGCTGGGCTTGATGACGATGGTACATCCGGCAATCAGTGCCGCACCGGCCTTACGTGCTATCAGGAAGAAGGGGAAGTTCCAGGGCAGGATGCCGGCCACGACACCGATGGGCTTCTTCGTGAGCAGGATGGTCTCGTTGGGACGGTCGCTGGGGATGATCTCGCCCTCAATATGGCGGGCGAAGGTGGCCATATACTCGAAATAGCTGATGGTGGCTCCCACCTCGATGCTGGCCCAGGCACGTGTCTTTCCCTGCTCGCGCATGATAATCTGGGTGAACTCTTCCTCGCGGGCCTTGATGCCTGCTGCAATCTTCAGCAGATACTGGGCACGCTCGATGGCGGGTGTCTTTGCCCATGCCTTCTGGGCAGCCCGTGCAGCATCGAGTGCCTCATTCACATCTTCGATGGTGCCTTCCGGCTGGCGGCTGATTACTTCCTCGGTCGAGGGATTCAATACGTCGATCCACTTACCGCTACGGCTCGTCTTGAACTGGCCGTTGATGTACATTTTAAGCTCTCTCATGGTTGTTTGTTTAGGGGATTAATACTATCTGCTGTGAGCAAAGGTAGAAATTATTATCAAGAAAGCCAAAGAATCGGGCAAAGAATTGTAAAAAAAGACACATAATGCCGTCCTTTTTGCATACATATGAATACAGGGTGCCTGCCGAACGATGTCACACAGAGCATCGTGCCATACGGCATAATCCAGAATCAGCCAATCGCGTTATGCTGACAATGACGTTTACCGAAGTTTCGGAAGTGGCATCGGAGGAGCCCGGCGGCTGTCCCCGCACAGAGGGAAGCCCGCCGGAGCGTATTCCGTCGTCGGGAGGAGCGTGCTCCATCGGCAGGAGGAGCGTGCTCCATCGGCAGGAGGAGCGTGCTCCATCGGCAGGAGGAGCGTGCTCCGTCAAGGGGTGGAGTTGGAAGCCCTGAGAATCAGGCATGCTGTCTGCTCGCCGTCGTCGCCCGAAAAGGGGGCGGAAGAAGAGGTTCGGGATAAATTACATTTAAGTTACATTTGGCGTGGCAGGACAAAAAAAACAAGTTTTTCCTTGCCAGTGCCGAACGTTTGCATTACCTTTGCGTCGAATTACCAAACTGATAACAATATGAGAACAATCCTTACCACACTGCTTCTGCTCATCTGCGGAGCAGCCATGGCGCAAAATGCCGACAAACTTTACGAAGAGGGCAAGGCACTCTATGATGCCAAGAAGTACGTTCAGGCCATCCCCAAACTGAGGGCCGCAGCCGAGCAGGGACACAAGAAGGCTCAGTACCGGCTGGGCAAGTGCTACGACAAGGGAAACGGCATCAAGGAGGACGATAAGCTGGCAGCCCAGTGGTATGCCAAGGCTGCCGCACAGGGACATGCCAAGTCACAGTACGAACTGGGCAAGTGCTACAAGAACGGCGAGGGCGTGGCAAAGGATCGCGCCAAGGCTGTAGAGCTTTTCACCAAGTCGGCCAATCAGGACAATGCCGAGGCACAGCTGGCACTGGGCAAGTGTTACATGAAGGGCAAAGGTGTGCCCAAGAACATGGCCAAGGCCAAGGAACTGTTCAAGAAGGCAGTAAACAACGACAACGACGGTGGCGAAATCATGAAGGAACTGCGCCTCGAGGCATCTCAGGGCGACGAGGATGCCAAGACCATCCTGCAGATGCTCCGATAGCACCGACGGGCAACACGACAAAAAATGGGGCACCCCTGACTGGGATGCCCCATTTTTCTATGCCATATCGGTCAATAGCTTTCGGAATTAAACCCGAATCGGTCAATAGCGTTATGATGATAATGGCGTTTATTTTTGAGCAGATGTCTTGTTACTTTGAGGGCGCAATGGGGTCCATTGTAACCGAGAAGTGGCGAGACAGATGTCACAAAGAAATCCCGTTTAGCGCATAACAGTCTATTGACCTATTCGGGTTAGAAGTGCAGGTTCACGCCCACTCCGAAGACACGGTTGCTACGGTAATAGTGATCGCTCTTCACACCGACAGCCGTCTGCGTGTCCACATCGCGAGTTTGGTAGAAGTTGTGCATATAACCCAGGTCGATGTCGCAACGCTCGCTGACATTGAAGCGCACTCCCACGCCCAGCGCATTGCTGCTCAGGTTGAAGCTCAGGTCGTTCATGTAAGCCTCGCTCAGACGATAGCGGGTGCACTGCCACGAGCCGCTCACGGTGAGCCAGCTCAGCACGTCATACTCGGCACCGGCACTGAACTCCATTGTCCCCTTGTCGATGAGGTCCTGCTTGTCACCCTCCTTCTTGGCCTGCTTGTCCATATAATAGTGCCATCCGGCCATGAGGCGCAGCTGGTCCACGGGCTTGTACTGTGCTCCGAGAGCCAGGATGCCGGGGATATCCTCACGTACCTTCCGTCCGTCGGCAAACTGACCCAGCGTAGCATTCGTCTGTGCCACGGCCTGCGTATAGGCGTTCATCTCTGTCTTGTTCTTCATCGACAGGCGTGTGGGAAGCTCGAACTTGAAAGCCAGATTCCAGTGGTCATTGGCCTGCCAGTCCATGCCGATGATGGGCTGGGCCGTGAATCCGTTCTGGTCGGCATTGAGGTCCAGACTGTTGGCAGAGAGGTCAACGGTTGTCACCGGAGCGATGGCGGGATACTGCCAGTAGCCCTTGGCATCCGTCACCCATCCGTTGTAGTTATTGGTGGCATAGATGCCTCGCAGACCCACGAAAGCCGAGAGGTTGGGCAGAATCTTGTAGGTACCGCCCAGCGTAAGGCAGAACTGATAGGAGCGGCCCTTCATGTACGAGTTCAGGCTATAGCCCCGGAAGGCTCCGGAAGCAGTGGTCTGCGCTGCTCCGGCAGGCATGCCTGCTGCAACCAGGTTCTGCGACAGGCTGGAGACAATGCCGGAATAAATCTGCCCGGCATAGAGTGCCTCGAAGGATCCCAGTCCCTGGTCGAACTCACACTTGCCGCCTCCGCCTCCCAGCGCAAAGGCTGCATTCACGCTCCAGCGGGAGTCCCAGTTGTACGACAGCTGAAACGACGGAATGACGGGTGCCAGCGCATCGCCGTCGAAGCGATGTGTCGCCTGGGGGTTGGTGTGGTTGTAAGCAAAGAGGGGGAAGGTGGTGGTAATGTCGCGACTCTGCTTGGCGCTCTGGATGTTCAGGCTCAGGTGGAGACCCGGTGTCAGGAACGCCGTACCGGCAGGATTGGTATAGAGACCGGTCACGTCGATGATACCATCCTGACTCATCTGGCGCAGGAACGAGGCGTTCTGATTCGTGTTTGTCAACAGTCCGCCGGCCATCATGCTGGCCGAGGCGAGGGTTGCCGCAAGGGCAAGGGTGATTCTTTTCTTCATATCGTCAATAATGAAATTCGTCTGCAAAGGTAGGACAAAGTATCGTCATGGGAAAATAAAATCCTATAAAAAAACTGCATGAGCAACGATTTGGCTACTTTTATCCCATCCTCGTCCGATATTCTCCTATACAAGGCAAAGGACTTCTGAGTGCCGGCACGCGAGCTCCACCACGCTCTATCTCGTCGCGAGCCTCACCTGCACACGGGCTGGGAAGCAATATCTGGGGTCGCCTCGTTCGCCGAGCGAAGCCACCATATTCTCTTCCGTACGCGCCACGCGCCCGCGAAAGACGGTGCGTCCCTGGCACTTCACCGTCACCCGGCGGTCCAGGTTGACCAGCTCGTCGTTGAGCCAGAGCGTGAGCGAACCATAGTCACATCGCGAGATGGTGATCACATTGTCCCGGACACTGACGTCCACCCGGCGCCCGCGTTGCAGTTCGTCAGCCGGCGCCTGCAGCCAGTAGAAGGCCGGGCGAAGCACCTCCTCCTCCTGCCACACGATGGCCGAGGGGTAGGGGTTGCGCACGTAGCGGCGCATCCAGGGCAGGGCCGCACGGTCCTCACGGTCCATCCAGTGGGCCTTGCCGGGCATAATCTCCGTGCGGTGGACATAGCCCTCCGGGCAATCACGCTGCAGGGAGTCCATCTGCTCGCCCCGCTGGGCGCAGAGGGTGTTGCGCTGATAGGCCTCATCCAGCGCACCGCACCATATCATGAAGGGCAGATTGCGCAGGTTCACCAGGCTGACGTCGCCCGGATGTCCGGCCATCATGGAGGCGGCTGCCCAGTGGTCGGCCAGGCGGGGCGCCTCGCGCCACACACCGTCGCCACCTGCCGAATAGCCCATCAGATACACACGGTCGGGGTCCACACCCTCGCAGGCCACCATCAGGCGTATGAGTTTCTCATACAGCTCGTCGATGGGTTCCTGGCACCACATGTTCCAGGCGTTCCACGGGGCACGGGGAGCCACATACACTCCCTCCTCGGGCTGATAGAGCCGCTTCTGATTGTCCCATTGCCCGTCGTTCACCTCCTGAGGCACTCCCCCGCCGCCATGCAGCGAGATCCACAGCGAGCGCGTCCCCATCGGAGCCGAGCCATAGACGGTGTACCAGAAGGGCATCGTGGCACGCTCGGAACTGACGGCACGCCCAGCCTCGGGCTGCGAGAGTATCTCACGCCCCACCTCGCGCTCACGCTGCATCCACTCAGCAATCACTCGCTCCTGCACACGGCGGGAAGCCTCGCGCGAGAGGCCTTTACTGGCCATTATGGCCGACGGACACATCAGCCACAGAAGAATCAAAAAGACGGTTTGCTTCATTGCCTTGATTGTTTTCAGATGCAAAGGTAGCAGTTGCAGCGCAAAGAACAAAGCACAAAAGACTTTTTTTCACCTCTGCATACATCATTCTGTGAAAAAAAGGCGTAACTTTGCAGCGTAAGTAGAAGAAAAAGACGCATTATGCCGTGCCCCCTACGTTTCCTCCTGCTGCTCACAGCCGTCTCCGCCGGCCTGCAGGCAGCGGCACAGACTGCACCCACCGCAGCCGAGCGGGACTCCATCTGCCTGAACGAAATTCAGGTGGAGAACATCGACATGTATGTGGACCCCAGCTGGAACTACGGGCCCTGGGTGGAGGTGTACAACCTCTCGGGACAGGACTATGACCTGAAGGGATGCTGGGTGAGCGATGATCCGGACAACCTGATGAAGGCCCATATCACGGAGTCCCACCCGCTGAAGGCCCACGGATACGTGAACCTCTGGTTCGAACATCACGACAAGTACTGCCTGAGCCAGCTGAAACTGAAGCTGAGCACCACGGGCGGCACATTCTACCTGAGCGACCCCTACGGCCAGCTGCTCCAGAGCATCGCCTATCCCACACCCGTCCCACGCACCAGCTATGCCCGGCGCGAGGACGGTTCCGACGAGTGGGGCACCACCGGCACGCCCACACCTGCAGCCTCAAACGGCACACAGGCCTTCTGCACCGAACGCGCACCGGCACCCGAGGTGAGCCTTCCGGGCGGTGTGTACAGGGGACGTGCCAGCATGACGGTCACCATCCCCGAGGGCTTCACCCTGCGCTATACCACCGACGGCAGCACGCCTACGCTCACCCACGGCTCCACCACACGGGCCGGACGCTTCGTCTTCAGCAAGACGAGCACCGTGCGCCTGCGCTTCTACAAGGACGGCATGCTGCCCAGCCCAGTGGTCACACAGACATATATCATCGAGGACTTCGACATACCGCTGGCAGCCGTGGCCGTGACCACGGATCAAGCTCATCTGTACAGCCCCGAGCTGGGCATCTTCACCCGAGGCGTGAACGGACGTGCCGGACTGGGACAGACCACGCCGTGCAACTGGAACATGGACTGGGACCGGCCGATGAACATCGAGTACTTTGATGCCCAGGGCCGTCAGGTGGTCAATCAGGAGGCGGGCATGAAGCGCAACGGGGCCTACAGCCGTGCCTACACCCCCTACGGATGGAAGGTGAATGCCGAGAAGATATACGAGGGACAGAACCGGCTCGACTATCAGTTCTTCCACCACAAGCCATACCTGCGCCACAAGCAGATAGTCTTCCGCAGTGCAGGCAACGACTACAACTGCCGCCTGCGCGACCCGGCGGTGCAGGAGATTGTCATACGCAGCGGACTGAACGTCGATGCACAGAGCTACGAGCCGGTGGTGCATTTCCTCAACGGGCTCTATCGCGGAACCATCAACCTGCGGGAGCCTAACAACAAGAACTTCGTCTATGCCAACTATGGATATGATGATGACGAGATAGATTTCTTTGAGATGGACGGCGACTCGGGATACGTGCAGAAGTGTGGCGACCGCACGGCATGGGAGCGCCTCTACGAGTTGTCCCAGACGGCAGTCCTCGACGAGAGCTATACCGAGATACAGCGCCTCATCGATGTGGATGAGATATGTAACTACATGGCGGTGGAGATGTACATGGGCAACGACGACTGGCCGAAGAACAATCTCAAGGGCTGGCGACCGCTGCATGAGGACGGACGTTTCCGCTTCATCCTCTACGATATCGACCATGCATTCTCCCTGAGCACGCCCTTCACCAGCTTTGCCAGCAAGAAGACATGGACATGGAACCCGCTGTACAACGAGTTCAACGAGTCCATCCCACGCATCCGCGGCGAGGTGGAGATCGTGACCATCTTCCTCAATCTGCTGAAGAACCCCACCTTCTGCCGCCACTTCGTGGATGCCTTCTGCATCGTGGCTGGGTCGGTGTTCGAGCCCAGCCGCTGTGAACGTATCATCAGCGAGCTGTGCACTCAGAAGGACGAGATACAGCAGGTGCCCGACAATGGCTACGACCGCAACAAGACACCATGGACCACGGGCAACGCGATGATCACGAACTACAACGGGCGGCAGGCCCCGATGTTCAGCGAACTTAGGAAATATGCGGCCTTCGGACTCTCGGGCACCACGCCCGTCGATGTCCGCCTGGACAGCGACACGCCCGGGGCAGAGCTCTTCGTGAACGGGCAGATAGTGCCCACGGGCAGACTCTCGGGACAGCTGTTCCCGCCCGTCACGCTCCGGGCAGAGGCTCCGGCAGGATACGCCTTCACGGCGTGGCGGCTGCTGGAAGGGAATGTCAGCAGCCACACGGAGACCATCTTTCCCGAGGGCAGCGACTGGAAATACTATGACCGGGGGAGCCTCGACGGCACTCCTTCATGGAGGCGTCTCAGCTACAGCGACGCCAACTGGGGCGAAGGGGCTGCTCCGCTGGGCTATGCCAAGACGAACACCGTGTTCCGCACCCTCCTCGACTATGGCCCGGACAGCAATGACAGGCGCTCCACGTATTACTTCCGCAAGACGTTCACCCTCGACGAAGCACCGGCCGACGAGGACGAGATTCTGCTTTCCTACAGCCTGGACGACGGTATGATTCTCTATCTCAACGATGCCGAGGCCTTCCGTACCAATATGCCCAGCGGTACGGTGTATTACAGCACTTTCAGCACCACCCACTCGGCCAACAACCCGGACGTAGGCACCGTCAGCCTGCCTGCCAGCCTGTTCCGGCGAGGCAAGAACGTGCTGGCCGTGGAGGTGCACAACAATAGCAAGACCAGCAGCGACATCTACTGGGATGCCGCATTGCGCATCAGGCGTCCGCTCACGGCAGACAACGACACACTGGGCACAAGCCCCGAGCTGAACCTGCCGGAGGGCACGGCACTCTCCATACAGGCCTGCTTCGCCCCTGTGCCGGAAGACGGGAGACAGCGACCGCTGGTGGTCATCAACGAGGTGAGTGCGGGAAACAGCATCTACGTGAACGAGTATTTCAAGAAGGCCGACTGGCTGGAGCTGTATAACACCACTGGCCGGGAGATCGACCTGTCGGGCATGTATCTCTCGGACAACCCGGACAAGCCCATGAAGTATGCCATCAGTGGCGGCGAGGCAGGCGTCTCCACCCGCCTTCCGGCCCACGGCTACCGCATCATCTGGTGCGACGGTGCGGCGCCCGCCACACAGCTGCATGCCCCGTTCAAGCTGGCCAACGAGGACCAGAGCCTCGTGCTGCTCACGTCGGCCGACGGTGCCTGGACCGATACCTTAATCTATTGTGCACACGCGGGCGTGGAGAGTGTGGGCCGCTTCCCGGACGGCACGGCACAGCTCTACCGTATGTCGCGCCCCACCATCGACAAGCAGAACACGATGACCATGCTCTCCCGGCGCTGGACGCCCGAGCCGCTCCCGCAGGGCCACGACGACGGGGTGGACCGCCTGATGGCCTCGTCACGCGAGGGAGGCATGAGCCTGTGCCTGCATGGCGGCAACCTGATGGTACACAGCGAGGACAATGCCGATGTCACGCTGCAGGTATTCACGCTCTCCGGCACGCCCGTGATGAGCACTCCGCTCCGCCTCGCCTCCGGGCACGGGCAGGTGAACGTCTCGCTGCTCTCCACGGGCACCTACATCGCCCGCCTCCAGACTGCAGACGGTTCCCGATGCGCCATCAAGTTCAGGATGTAAAAACCGCCATTACGGCGAGAGGCGCTTCCCGATCACTCAGGAAGCGCCTCTCGTCATGTGTATGTGTCAGTGCCGGTTCGCATTCAGCCGTTGCAGCCCCAGCTGTACCTGGAAGATGGACCGGCGGGCGTTGGGCGGGATGCTCTTGTACAACGTGCCCTTGCTCCCGTCCATGTAGAACTGCTGATACCCGTATCCGTCCTCATTCTGCACCAGCACACTGTCGTCCAGGAAGGCACAGATATGATAGGCATGGTTCTGGTCTGCCTTCACCACCAGATAGTCGCGTGCCACGATGACATACCGGTTGTAGAACACCTCGGTCATGTCGAAACGCGGGCTCACACGCCCGGTGCTGTAGCGCAGCTTGTAGCAGAGCATTCCCCGCCCGAAGTGTTCATGTGCCACAGCCACCTCCACGCCGGCCATCATTTCGAACTCCGGGTCGTAGTCGTAGTAGCACTTGCCCTTCGGATCCCAATAGACGTAGAAGAGCATATCGTCGCTGCCCGGCTTGTAGTAGCTGTAGAAGATGCCGTTCTCCCACACCACGTCGCGGAACAGCCGCAGGTTCATGTCCACTCCGTTTTTGTCAATGAGCGACGAGTACTCCACACGCCTCCCATCCTGCACTCCTGCATAGACGCCTGCGGCAAAATATCCGTTCACGTCCCTCAGGCGTACGATCTGGTGGAAGCGTGGCTGGCACGTCACCCGCCCGCCGTTCATCACCCCGTAGTGACCATTCTGCAGGAACACCTCCAGGCCTGTATGCCGCTGGCCTGCCTTCTTTATGCGTACCATCTGCAGGTTCACCAGTTCCCGGCGCGAACCGGCACCTCCCGAGTCGTCCATCAGCACATAGCGTTCTGCCGCATGGTCTCCCTTGCCCGCCGTGCGCCCGTGGAACATACCCAGCCAGTCGCGGGACTCCGTAGGCAGCCCGAAGGTCTGATACAGCCCCACGTTGTCCAGTATCAGCACGTGCGGTTTGCCCTTCGAGACACGCATCCCACGCCCCACCTGCTGCAGGTACTTCGACAGCGAGAGCGTAGGCCGGGCCAGCTGGATGAACTCCACCTCCGGACAGTCAAAACCCTCCGAGAAGACATCCACGTTCACAATGACGTCCAGGCCTCCCCGGCGATAGTCCTCCACCATACGTTGCCGCTCCCGGGCCGGTGTCCTGGCATCGATCACGGCACAGCGCACGCCATGCTCGGCATAGTACGTGGCGATATGCTGCGCATGCTGACGGTCGATGGCATAGACGATGCCCTTCTTCCCGCGCGCGTATATAGTATAGGTATCATACAGGTGGCGGACACTCTCCGGCACGTCCATCACCAGAGCCATCTCCTTCGTCTGGAAATCGCCGTCCGTCCCCCGCTTCTGGAGACGCCTCACCCGCCGCATCATCTCACTGTCCGGGCTGGCCGAGACATATTCGAAGTCCGACAGCCATCCCCGGTCGATGAACTCCTGGATGGACCACGACTGCAGCAGCACGTCAAACAGGTCGGTAAACGGAGCATTGTTCAGTCGGCACGGCGTGGCCGTCAGCCCCAGGAAGCGTGCCTCGGGCCATGCCTTCCACAGCATGCGGTACGTCGCAGCCAGCGCATGATGTGCCTCATCTATGACGATCGTCCTGAATGGGAACCGGGAAATGAGGGAGGACGAATCCGGCACCTCGGTCTCGTCCTTCATGCGCTGCGTCAGCGTCTGAATACTTGCCACCTGAACCGTCTTCCCCGTGTCCGTCTCCCGTCCACTCACAATCAGCCCGTGCGCAATCCCAGCTGCATCCAGCATCTGTGAAATCTGCGCTATCAGCTCTCGCCGGTGTGCCACCACCAGCACCCCGCCACTCCCCTCGCCTTCCGGCGAAAGGCCGGGGCTGAGGCTTCTGATCATCGCAGCCAGCAAGACCGTCTTCCCCGTTCCCGTGGGCATCTGCACCATCACGCTCCGATGCTCCGTCCAAGCCATTCCCAGCCGGGAAAGCATCTCCGCCTGATACTCCCTCAACGTTGCCTTCTTCATTAATAAAGTTTAAAGTGTATAGTGCGTTTTAAAGTTTATAGTGCGCTTTAAAGTGTATAGTGTATAGTTTAAAGTTTATAGTCAGTGGCGCTCTCCGAGCGCAGTGTATTGTTTAAAGTGTATAGTGCACTTTTAAAGTGTACAGTGTATAGTGTATAGTCAGTGGCGGGCTATGCCCGAGAGTTTAAAGTTTAGAGTATAGAGAGTAAAGATTAGGGATTCTTTGCCTTAGTGCAAAGAATCCCTAATCCCTAAACGTATCGTGATATAATTCGTAAGTTCCCGTTTACTTATTCAAGTAATCGACTTATTACTATACACTATTCAACTGACTTTACACTATACGCTCGGCTCTGCCGCTTTGCCTTTAGTGCGAAGAACTATACACTTTACACTTTAATAGTCATCTGTGTTATCTGTGAAATCTGTGTGACCTAACACCCTCCGTTCGTCCAAGTAATCGGCTTGTCCCACTATACACTCACTACTGACTATAAACTTTACACTTTAAACTTTAAACTTTAAAAAGCTATACGCTCAGCTTGCCGCTTCTTCAACACCTGCTGTGGCAGGCAGAAGCGACCAAAGGTCGAGCGCGCCTTTAGTGCGAAGAAATATCAATAGAAATAAAGCCTCTTGTGCCGTTCACTGATTACCTTAGAAGCCCTCACCATCTCAACCACATCATTGATATGCTCATCCCTCAATCGTCCAATCACCATCGTTGTCTGATTGCTTATCCCTTCGGTAATGTCCACCAGACTTCGCTCTATCACACTTGATGCACACAGGAAAGAATCATACTTCAGAAACGCGTAATCACGATGTAATAAGGGGTACTGTAAATTCAACTGCTCCTGCTTGTTGAAAATCGCCGGATGAATATTTGAGTTGATGAAGAAGAACCCGCAAACTTTCTCCTCGCTCACACCCATTACCACAAAGAACTTCCTATGGTCAATCCCGTCAAACTCAGACAACAGGATGTCGCCACGACCTATACTATTAGCAACCGCCCCTAACAATCCAGCCATTACACGACAGCCTCCTCAGCCCGCATTTGCTCCTCGATATACTTGATATACTCATCCGTATCCCCTATCTCTGTCAAACGGTCACGCACACTAATCACACCATTCTGCGCAGTGTGCGACCATGCATAGCCGTGTGAAGCCTCCGTCACAGAGTTGAAATCCATATCTTTCAATTGGGCGATATACTTGTCAAGCATCTCAACGTCACTTTCAGACAAGTAGCTTATATCAGGGCCAGCTGAAGCAGCGATATCCTTATTATTCACAAAATGGAAACAATCGCGACGTACATCATCGACCTGAGCAGCGAAATAGCTGTCACCCCTCACCGCTTTGAAGAGATCGTAGATACAAGTCGGAACAGGACCGAAGTCCATGCGTACGTACGCATCCCCAGTAATGGAACGCCCATACTTCGACAGATGCTCATTGTCCGCAAAATACAAAATCTTACAACAACGATGTATATCGCAAGTGCCACCCATTCTCTGCAGGATGTACAGAATTGCCTGTATGGCAATATCCTGCTTAAACAACTTCGCTTGCTTCATAGGCCTTAAAAATATATTATCACTTGCAAAATTACAACTTTTTCCCGATACGGAAAAAGGAAACCCGAAAATCCTTGTATGGATTGCACTGGGAAAGGTCGATTTCCTCAATATATACGTTGGAACCATGGTAAAGCTTAATCATAGCGTCCCCCCCATTCTACGACAATAGGCAGAAAGGTCGCGGACATTGGAAGCAAACGACTGTGTATGTAAATAGCCATACTGCCTTTCATACAGTTCAAGTGCCTTATGCTTGCTCAGATACTGTACAGCCTGCACCGTCGTCAGCCCATAATAAGCCGCGAATTCTGCAATTAGCGCCACAAGGTATTGTACTTTGTCTGATGCCATGACCTTAACTTTCATGCCGCAAAAATACAATAAAATTTAGAATCCGAGAATTATATTCCGCATTTTTTGCCACATTCTCACAAAATCCTCATATAAAACATCCTCCCGCAGCGAATCAATGGCCCATTCGTAAGATTTTGAATCAGCTTCCCTTCAGATTTTGATCCACAGGCGGCCAACCTAGCACTTACTACTATACACTCACCACTGACTTTACACTATACACTTTAAAAAGCACTATACACTTTAAAAGTGCACTATTCAACTGACTTTACACTATAAACTATAAACTTTAAACTTTAAAGCGCACTATACGCTCGGCTCTGCCGCTTGGCTCGTCCAAGTAACCGGCTTGCCGCTTCGCCTTTAGTGCGAAGAACTTTAAAGTGCTCCAACACTTTCGAAACTTGAATTACTCATATATATTCGCGTGGAACCACTCCAAAATCCGAAATTCTTTTAATATCATTGGATTTGATTCCAAATATATTATAGTTTATTTGGAATATTAACACATATTTCTTACCTTTGCAACATCAAATATGGTAAAACAATGGTAAAACGTATTCTTGAGAGTCATATAAACGCCCTTTTGGAAACCGACAAGGCAATCATCATTATGGGTGCCCGTCAAGTGGGGAAATCAACACTGCTTACCACCTTACTCTCTTCACGCGATGATGTTGTATGGATGAATGGTGACGATATCGACATCCAACAACTTTTCAGTCAAATGACATCAACCCGCATTCGCGCCCTCATTGGGAATGGAAAGATACTTGTCATAGATGAAGCGCAACGTATTCCCGATATTGGTTTGCGTTTGAAGCTGATTACCGACCAAGTCAGTGGAGTACAGGTAATTGCCACAGGAAGTAGCTCTTTTGAATTAGCAAACAAAGTAAATGAGCCATTAACTGGTCGCAAGCGGGAGTTTCGTATGTTCCCACTCACTTTTGGTGAGATGGTGGCTCACAGTAATCTGCTTGAAGAATTACGTCTTCTGCCACATCGTCTTATCTATGGTTACTATCCAGAAGTTGTCAGCAGTCAAGGCAATGAGCGTGTTGTGTTGAAAGAGCTGACAGACAGCTACCTGTATCGTGACATTCTTTCGCTTGATGGTATAGGTAAGCCAGACAAACTTACACGATTGCTACAAGCATTAGCATTTCAGATAGGTAATCAGGTAAGTTACAATGAGGTTGGCGGACTCGTAGGTTTGGATTCAAAGACAGTGGAGCGTTATGTCGATATTTTGGAAAAATCGTATGTCATTTTCCGTCTTGGCAGTTTTAGTCGGAATCTTCGAAATGAGTTGAAAAGAAGTCGGAAGATTTATTTCTGGGATCTCGGCATTCGCAATGCAGTCATAGGTAATCTCACACAGGTAGAAAGCAGAACCGATACCGGAGCACTTTGGGAGAACTTTTGTATAGCAGAGCGAATGAAGCGGCAATCGTATCAAAGCAGCTTTGCTCATTCGTGGTTCTGGCGCACTCAGCAGCAAAAGGAGATTGACTATTTGGAAGAAGAGGATGGAAGACTCTCTGCCTACGAATTCAAATGGAGCAATAGCAAATCCCACGTCCGTTGCCCAGCATCCTTTTCAACGGCCTACCCAGATGTCCCGTTCCACGTAATCACACCACAAAATATAGATGAATTTATTTTATAGAACAAGACAATCTTGTTTCTTCAAACTTATTTCTTTTGTCTTTTTCCCACATCTACCAAACAATTGGCGCTTAGGCCAAATAAATCCCTTAATAGGTATACACCAAACTCTTGTCTCCAAAATTTTGTGTTACTTGCAACGACAAGGTGATCTCCTTGTCAGCAAGCACCTGATTTATAGGCAAGCTCCACACAGCAGTAACATCCCCAAACTTAACCTTCAGATTATGCTGTTCTATCAGGCGTCGCAAGAACTTGCCGACAAAGGTCGTGCTGTCCACCTGTTCTTCTTTGCTCAAACGGTTGTATATGCCATCCTCCTGATCTTTGTCCTCAAAACACTGACAAGCCGCGATGAAGTGAAGCGACACATCCTCCACCTTGTAGTCTTTGCATAGCGACAACATGGCATGCATTTTCAGGAACGAATGGGTCATCTGGCGAAAAGCCTCATACACTTTCTGAGTGCTGAATTTCGACTTCAGCTCCGAGAAGATAAGACCGTCATGCCCCTGATGAGTCATAATCGTCACACCATCGCAGTCATGATTCTCAAACAAACTGCTGCGTTTCTCAGTAATGTCACCCATGCCCTTCACGAGCATATAGTTATAAGAAGCGAACATAGCTCCGGCCTGTTCTACCCGCAACAGCGATGTGCTTGCCTTGGGGTCGTGTTCGTTAACCACAAACGCATCATTGCTTGCCGTATAGTTGGCAAATGCAGGGTTCTGCGTCTTGTTGTACAACTCACCGAATGACGAAATGATGCTCATGACTCCAACGCCTCCTCCAGAATATCCTCAACACGCATACCCTCCCTAACAGCATCGCTGAACGATGTGAAAGGCACTCCGTTCTTCAAGTTCTGCTCCACCACCTTGGAAGTTCCGTCATTCTGCCGCACCATCAGATAGGCAACAGCTTTACTGCCGTCAATACTGAATGTGGTGCTTATACCTGTCCGTTCCGACAGGCTTTCCGTTTCTTCCTTACTATGACCGTCTGCATAACGCTGAAAAAGAATCAGTTCGTTTATTCGCCGCAGAAAGTAATCACTATGAGTAGTCAGATGAACGTATGCTCCCGTCTGACGGAGACAACCCACCACATCCGCCATCATCCGCTGTTTGTTCGGATGCAGATGTGCTTCCGGCTCTTCTATCAGGATGGCCGTCTGGCTCATGCTCACCTTCGATGCAAGCAACTGCAAGGGGGCTATTTCACGTATAGACGAAGCAGCGGCAGATATGGGCATGTTCACTCCATCCGTCATGTACACATATTTCCCATCTTCTTTCTTTACATCGCCTTCCATAATCGTATGAAGCTGTTCCATCAGTTGTTCAGGCACCAATTGACTATTAGGCAATACATTGTTCATATCGTTCACGTCAGCAATGAAATCCTTATACATTCCTGAGTTGCCCGTCACATTTTCACTCAACACGGGACCGCGCGAAGGAGGCATATTGAACGTAGAACGTATCGCATAGATATGGCCGTACAGACATTCCGTAAGGTACGCGGAAAGAATGGAAGCAAAAGGGGTCACGTCATTGATGGCTGACTGGGTAACACGGAAACCAATCTGCCCCATCGTCAGCATTACCTCTTTGCTCTCGCTATTCACGAGACCTGCCTGAGTCACATTATAGTTGATGGGCATATTCTCAGCAACCGTAGAAGGCAATGCTACCTCAATGTCACCCTCCAGTTTGTCTGAGTTCAGCATGAAGCGCAGGTAGCTGATGGCATCCTTTGCCATCCATTGTTCCAGCTGCTGTTTGCTGACGGAAAGAGCCTCACCTGCCTCTTGGAAGCCCTTCACCATCACGCTGTAGTCATAGCCATACTCTACGAAGAATCCTTCCAGACGTTTCACACGGTCAGAGAGTATCAGCACATCGTAGAAATAATGTGCCAACAGAGCCAGATAACTCTTGCCCATTCCGGATTCCCCCGAGAATATCATCAACGGAGCAATCTCAATGGAGGAGTTCGCCACCCTTCCCAGTTTGTTTATCTTGACCTTTATACGTTCCATCGCGTCATATAGTTTTAGTCTGCAAAATTACACTTATTTATCGAATCTTAACGATTCTCACCCGATCTTTTATGATAAGTTAACATTACCGTAGCGTTAATGTTAACGTTAAAACCTTACTCACCTCTCACCGCTGCATGCAGGCCACTACGGAGGACGTCATTAAAGAAGCGGATAGAGTCTAAAGGGAACACCCGGAAGTGACGGAGCATAGCACTTAGACGGATCCAGAAGGAGATGAACTTCGTATGCATCCAATCCCTTTTGGAACATACACCTTAGCCCCAGTAAAAAGTGGGGGTTAGGGTATTTCCCAAAAAAGTAAGCATCCAACCCCTTTTGGGACACAAGTCAAAGCCCCCCACGTTTGCGCATAGCGAGCTCGCCTTTCAGCTTCGCATTCTCAGCCTTGATTTTATCGAGCCTGCTCACACTCAGGATAGTCCGAACCAGTTTGACTCTCCATTCGCTTACTCGCAGCCTTGATTTTATCGAGACTGCTCACGCTCAGGATAGTCCGAACCAGTTTGACTCTCCATTCGCTTACTCGCAGCCTTCAAGTCGTCATAGTCCTTGACTATCTTCTCCAACTGAGCCACTCTTTCTCCCATCGCCTTATTGGACTTCAAGAGAGTCTCAACGGCTTGAAGAAGATCCTTTATTTGGTTTTGATACTGCTCACGTTCCATATCAGACAACTTTCCGTCCTTTACAGATGACGCCTCTGCTTGCCACTATACACTCACTACTTCCTACACTGACTTTACACTATACACTATACACTATACACTTTAATAGTCATCTGTGTTATCTGTGCTATCAGTGCGACCTAACACCCTCCGTTCGTCCAAGTAATCAACTTATTACTATACACTATTCAACTGACTTTACACTATACACTTTACACTATAAACTTTAAAGTGCACTATAAACTTTAATAGTCATCTGTGCTATCTGTGCGAGACTAAAACAGTTCGTCCATCACTCCACCACCTCCTCTCTAAAAGCCTGCTGAATATCGGAACTAATAAGATGATAAGCCTGACATCCATTAGTCATAAAACCAAAATTGGAACGAAGCACCGTCTTTATATCATTCTGTCGATTTGTCAGCTCTTCAATTCTCTGATTCTTCACCGACTGCTCCATATCTTTAGCCGTGAATATCTCTTGCTTTTCAGTATTAAAATCATACTGCTTCTGCTCCTCCATCAGAGTCATCACAAAGTCAAACACGCCATGACCATAGACAAACAGCATACAATTATCTTGACTCATGAACGGATATTTGGCCAGTAATTCCTTTTCATATGCTCGACACATACCTTCATCAAATGCAGGCAATTGCCTAAGTCCCCTCAGATATTTATTGACGTTGTTCGCTATCGACTCTACAATATCATTCTTAGCCTTCCCGCTAAGAGTTTGCTTTACATTTTTCTCGCCGGGAAAGATGTGCCCCCAGTTTTCCACATTAAAGACATCCGGACTTCCAGCGTGCCGCAGATACAAGTCGGTAATCATAAGCGGATAAATCGTTTGTGAAATCAACTTGAACAACTCTTCGAAATCAAGTCCTCCTTTGAACGACGTTGCTGTGGTGTATGCATCTCCCAATGTCGATGGCAGGCAGAATAGGTTCTCCACGCTATATACGTAGGTGTGAAACAAATAGTGTGACGGATAGAACAGCCCACCTTGTTGCCCATATCTCTCTGTTTCCAAAAATTTATCCAAATCACTATCAACACAGCCGACATATAGCGGACCACCATTTTCTATAATGGTCTTAATAACCAGCTGTTTACTCTTTGTCCTGTTCTCTCCTGCTTGATAAGGCTTTACATCAAACTGCTTCTGTGGGCACGCTTTTTTGAGCATACGTTCCCAAATAGAAATGTCACTACCATCCTCAACCAAGGCTTTCACCAAGTTAGGACGCGCATTCAGCAAGTTTCGGCGCTGGTAGTAGCGGTTCGATAAATTGTCCCTAAGTTTACTTCCCATTACCGCTACAGTGTTATCTCCGACATCTCTTTTACACGCTCCTGGTTTCCCTCTACCATTGAAGGAGCATGGGTAGATACGAATAGTTGTATATTCGGATTCAAACGTCTGAGACAAGCTATCAGATTCTCCTGCCAATCGACATGCAGTCCCAAATCGGGTTCATCCAGCCAAACCAGAACTGGCTCGTCGTATGTATTGCTAATAAAGACTATTAATAGGAGCATTTCTTTTTCTCCAAGCGACAAGTCTTGGTAAGCAATCTCTTCATTGGTCTTTTTACTGATCATTGTAATCTGCGACTCCATTCCCGCTTTAATCTGATAGTTCTCGCCGAAGAAGTCTTTCAGTGCTTCGTTAAACAGGATGATATACTGTGCGTCTTTACCACTAATAGTCACCCTGTGCCCTCTCTCACTTTTTCCTTCCTGTGCGCCTCTCGAAAGGGAATTAATCAGAATCTGGGAAACTCTGGAATTTCTATACGAGATATAAGAAGTCAGCAACTTGTCCAGGTATGTGCGGTCGTTATTCTCTTTTTCACCGGCTATCTTCTGTGAGTCCAATATAGTCTGGTCGAAAGAGGACAATAGCGAAGATCCTACATTATTCACTATGGAACTTGGCTCTTTTATGTTTCCTTGCTCGTCTGTCGCCTTTACACGTTGTATCTCAACGGAACCATCCTTTTCGACCTTGCCGTTTCCAATATTGAAATAACTGTATCCGGCTTCTCTTGCCATAGTTGGCATCAATTTCTGTTTCTCCCAAATCAAGCTATAGCCATTGGAGAATACCAGCGTTACCTTATCAACAAGTCTTGCATAGCGTGCATCCCTGATATAACCTGCAACTATCAGCGAATGACAAATTTGAAACACTGTAGACTTACCACTTCCATTGTCTCCGCCCAGGATGTTCACGTCTTCGTAAACATCCCACGACAGGTTCTTATAGCCGAATAGACCAGTTATAATTATCTGTTTCAAATATATCGCACTCATACCGCTCAACATTTTCGTTTCTTTTAATTTGCAAAAATACGAATTATTTCTCAACCCAATGCCCCGAAATGCAGATTCTGCCAATTTTTAACACTTCTTTAACACTTCGAACCAAATGTAACCATTCTCCATGCCCCCTTCGCTCGACTTTGTCGCTTGGCTCGTCCAAGTAATCGGCTTCTTGCGTCCCTGTGGTAGCAAGCACCACCCTACGGGATGTCGAGCGGCCGCTTTGCCTTTAGTGCAAAGAATCCAAAACTCTCAGCTTGCCACTATACACTCACTACTTCCTACACTGACTTTACACTATAAACTATACACTATACACTTTAATAGTCATCTGTGCTATCTGTGTGACCTAATGTAAGTCAAAGCCAATGCCTGTCACATACAGCTTACGTGATTCCCATATACAGTTCATAGATTCATCAGACATCAGTCCTCATACATCGCTTTTGGCCTCTTTTGAGGAACAAACAAGAAGCTACAAAACAGCCATATGGCCTTTAGAATATTCTTCATCCAACGATGTTTGCCTTGATAGTATCCACGATATACCAGACATCGTCATCGGTGACGTATGGGCCTGCAGGCAGACACATACCGACCTTGAAGATAGCCTCCGAGACACCATTCACGTATGCAGGTGCATCCTTATAACAGGGCTGTTTGTGCATCGGCTTCCACACCGGCCTTGCCTCTATCTGGGCCTGATCGAGAGCTACACGCATAGCCTCCACATTGGCATTCGGTTCACAGTCCGTATGAGCAGATGCAGCAGCGTGGATGACACCCGCTGCACCACCTACAGCACCTGTGACAATGGTCTTATAAGCATCCTCCTGACCCTTCACCTTCACATTCTCATCAATCGTGATGGTACAAAGCCAGTAGTTACTGTCATAGTCACCATTGTTGGGCTGACTGTGAACATGTACTCCAGGCACATCAGCCAGCAGTTCCTCATACATCTTCTGCACATGCTTGTGGTGAGTCAGGTGGTCATTCACCACCGTCATCTGTCCGCGACCAATACCCGCACAGATATTCGACATACGGTAGTTATATCCTATCTTCTCGTGCTGATAGTACGGATAACTCTCACGATACTGCGTAGCATACATCATAATCTCTCGCCACTCATCGTCATTGGCTGTAATCAGCGCACCACCGCCAGAGGTCGTAATCATCTTGTTACCGTTGAACGACAGTACGCCATACTTACCGAACGTGCCCAGCACCTGACCTTTGTAACGAGAGCCAAAACCCTCAGCCGCATCCTCCACTACAGGAATCCCATACTTGTTGGCAATCTCCATGATGCGGTCTGCCTTGTACGGCATACCATACAGCGCCACCGGCACGATGGCCGCAGGCTTCTTCCCCGTCTTGGCAATGCGGTCTTTGATGGCCTCCTCCAGCAGTTCCGGGTCAATGTTCCATGTGTCCGGCTCCGAGTCCACCAGCACAGGTGTAGCTCCAAGGTATGTCACAGGATGCGTCGATGCACAGAACGTAAAGCTCTGCACTATCACCTCGTCGCCCGGCTTCACCCCGCTGCCACCACCCGTTTTCCTTCAAGTCCCGGAGTGATTTTGCCTTGTGCATTATGAATTATGAATTGTTCCAAGTCTTTCTCAAACCCATTCACATTCGGGCCAAGGGGTACCACCCAGTTCGTATCAAAAGCCTCTTTCACATACTTCTGTTCCATTCCGTCCTCGCTCATATGAGCCAGACAGAGGTAAATTCTTTTTCTTTCAGACATAATATATTAGTTTATTTGTTTCTCGTTAATATTTTCTTCACCACATAACCAGTCAAGATCAGGGTTAACGTTATCGTTGAAGGCGCAAAACGCCTTCCACTTCATGCGGCACAAACGGCCCTTCTTTACACTCAAAGAATACACTCCCAGACTCCAAGCATTCCACATTATGCCACACATTCTTGGGGATGTCCACCCCATAGAGTCCTTCCTCCGGGCAGAGCACTACACTCTCTATCACTGTACCATCATCATTGTAGGTATTCACTCTAACCCTACCACGAAGTAGCACAAACGACTCGTCTTTCGTCGGATGGCGATGTATCTCCACCTTCGTTCCAGGCTCCACGGCATTCAAGAAGCGGTGACATTTCTCATCAAGACTCTGATGGAAGTTATAGTTCTTTCGAAGACGGGGCGATTCCTTTGCTTCAGCAGAAACCTTATCTAATAATGTAGTATCAATGATCTTCATTACTTTGTAGTCGTTAAGGTTGTATTTTAACCTTGAACCCTTAACCATGAACCGGTTAATTTCATTCGCCCTTCATCGCACTCCTTAGCCCATTGAACATAATCCTTGGGAAGAACCGTAACGAGTCCAGTGGGAATATCCTTGCATGATTAATTAAATCACCAATACGCCTGAACATTGAGAAGGTCTTTCTCACCACATACTGCCTCCCCAACCATGAACCGTGCTCCGTTAACCATGAACCACGATTAAGTCCCATATTCCCGGACATCAGCACAAACTCCATAATCCTATCTGCCTTCTTGTCAAACCATGAATCATGAAACATAAAACCAGAATCCAAATCCGGCATGCCAAGATATTTACTTGCCAGAGCATATAACGCCTTCCACTCCGTTGTTAATCCTGCTCGTCTAATCCGTTGCTCCAGCAAATCGCAATCTATTGAGTCTCTATAGGTATAAAGCAGGCTGCACCAATCACATATTTGCCTCAAACCAATGCCTCCCTTGTAGAAATGCTGAAATATATGCGTGAACACATAAAAAGCATCATTCCCAGCCTTCAAAAGAAACACCTGCGTATTGCCATTCAACCACGAACGCACCTGACCTCCGTAAAAAGTATCCTCTTTCAACCGGTCTAACTCCTTCTCAACTTTGGAAGACAACCCACTATACAAGTGTCCGTGTAACTCCACTACCCACCCGTCGATGGTCATTCCCAGATGCTTCTCACGTCCATACTCTTCTTCTACAGACGAAGCCATAGGAACGAGTAACGCTTTCGCTTTCGGATAATTATCTTCACTTAGGAATAGATCCACATCACCAGAGGAACGCCATAGCGGTTTCTCATAGCATTGCGCTATTCCTTGACCTTTCACCAGCAAAGTATAGATATCATTCTCACGCAGTTTCTCTATCAGCCCAGCGATAAAAATATTCATCGCCTTGTTCCGTTGCTCAATCTGCAGCGTTTGCCCGACAAACTGCAAAGCCCACTCCTGCGGCACCTTAACATCTGCCACTTGTTCAAGGCCAGCCGCCACAAGTCCTATGAGCGACTGTCCCATTGCAAGATCCAGTACCACCTTATAGTCCACATTTCCATACGGCACAAATCTGGACTCCGTTCCCCAAAGTCCAGACCTAACCAATGCAAGAAATGCTTGAGTGTCCCTATTCATCTTTTCACAAAGCGAGCTCCCTTGGCTTCTCAAAATCCTTCTTTCCACAGGTCTTCAGCACTATCAACCATGCTGTCTTCAGTATCAACTTAATGTCATACCAAAAACTCTGGTGCTTCACATAGTACAGTTCCAATTGCAATTTCTGAGGAACGAACTCCTTCTCATACAGTTCTTCGTCCTCATACTCCTCACCATGCGTATAGTCATAAAGACTGGCAGGGCTGGTCAACCCCGGCTTTACATCCAGGATATGCTTATACTCCCCTTGATACATTTTGTCTGCATTCACAGTGTCCTCCGGTCTGGGGCCAACCACACTCATATCCCCAAACAGGATATTCAGCGTCTGCGGCATCTCGTCAATCTTAGTTTTACGTATGAAACGCCCGAAGGGAAATATACGGTCATCATTCTGTAGTGTAGTCAACCTTACCTTACCACTATCTACCCGCATAGACCGGAACTTATAGCAGTCGAACACTTTCCCGTTCACCCCCACTCTCTTTGCCTTATAGAATGCCGGACCGGGACTTACCATCTTGATGATGATGTAAGTCAGCAGATACACCGGACTGAACACCACCAAGAAACAAACAGCAAACAATAAGTCAAAAGCACGTTTCATACTAGTCTCCGTAATAACACAAACTCCTCTGCTGCAAGCAAACCGACGCGGATTCCTGCAGCTTTATCTGCCTCCCGTAAATATTGAACAGAACGTGGATGCGGATAATCTCTAAGTTCCGTACAATACTTACTAAACGCCTCATATTTCCTTTCAGCAACATCTGTAATATCCACAAACATATTTGGCATAAACATCGTATCTTCCTTATTGGGTGTCCACTCAGTCGATGAGGGCACACTGTAGCAGAATAGTTCTTTCACCACCTGCCCCATCACAGGACGCACGGCCACCAGTGTACTCTTGTACACATTCTGATGGTCAGCATTCACGTCCCCCCAGAAATGCGTAAACACAGCATCTGGTTTCATTTTGTCTACTACCTGTTCTATCACCTGGTTAATCTCAATATGAGGAGTACAGTCCAGTTTCATATCCGGCAGTCCCCCATAGTAGATATCCTTGACTCCCAACACATCAGCGCATCGGCGTGTTTCCAATTTCTTCGCCTCAATAATTTCTGCGAGGTTATCTGCAGCACGATACTGCGACGAACTACCATCCGTCACGATCAGCACATTCACCTCTTTGCCTTCAGCTGTCAGCTTGGCAATCGTCCCACCCATGCCCAACACTTCATCATCGGGATGGGCTGCTATCACTAATACTTTTTTCATTCCACTTCTCTTTTGGGGATTTCTTTTACAACTCTGGCTGGTCTTCCTGTGGCGATGGTCCATGCCGGTATATCTTTTGTAACTATTGAACCAGCCCCAATAATAGCTCCATCGCCGATTGTCACCCCAGGCATGATAAGCGTCTCCATACCCACCATCACACCTTTACCAATGTGAATCTCACCTGTCCTATAGCCTAAACTCGCAGCATTGTCACCCTGACGATAGTTGGCCAGATCTCGTTGATGACATAACAGACGACATCCACTCGTGATATGAGTATATTCGCCAATATATATCATATTCGCATAACTGGTGTCCATACGTACATAGTCACCAAAAAAAGTATTCTTCCCGACATGACATCCCATCCTCCGTATTAAGAATGGACGAAGCTTTCTTGGGGCAAACGGTTCAAGTATAGCCCAGTCAAGCATTTTCTCCAGATGCTTCAGATGAATGTTCCTGAAGAACTGCTTAATGACACGCCACAAACTCACATCACCATACTCTTCTTCAGAGTAGTTGAAACCCAACGCACGTAACAGTTTATATGTTGTGCTCAGCTTTTTCTTTTCCATTTATGCAGTTATTTTTCCTTTATACTCTTTAACCCACTTCACGGCATTAGAAGGTGATGTCAAGAAGCACAGGAATGCTTCCCAAGCGGCATGAAGATACTTGTGCATTTTATAGTACACAAAGAACAGCACCCCGTGATGGCGACACAACACCTGTCTCTTTTCTTTACCACTCAATAAGTAGAAATATTTTTTCTTGTTCTTTATCAGCATCTTCTGACCTGCTAGCTTCTTCGGGCCAGTTGAGACTTGCTCTCCTTCATGCTGGAAGTTTTTTATCAATGTTACCGGCAAATATCCAAACTTCGGCTTCGCATCCAGGGCCTTTTGCATCAGAATATACTCCTGACAAGAGGGAACTATGTCAAACCCGCCTATCTTACGAATGAAGTCAGTGCGAAACATAAACGAGTTAGTCCCAGAGATATGATACATCAGGTGACTCCGTATCAACTCATCATTAGTCATTCCGTCCCAAAGATGCTGGTGGCGTTCAGACACAGGTTCTCCAGTCTCATACTTAAAGGTGGCACCATCCATCACACATACATCCCAGCCATGCTCCTTCATTGCTTCTACCTGAACTTTGAGCCTGTCTGGAAGATACATGTCATCATCATCCAAAAACGCAATATACTCGCCTTTGGCTAAATCTATAGCTTTATTGCGAGAACCAGCACCACCAAGGTTCTTTTCATTTTGAATATAATGAACCCGTGAGTCTTTAATTTCTCTTATCACATCCTCTGTTCTAACCCTTTCTTCAGATCCAGGAGGGTTGTCATCAACAACAATCATCTCAAAATTCCTGTAGGTTTGAGCCAGCACAGAATCTATGGCGTTCTTCAGATACAGATGACGCTTATATGTAGGAGTTATTACTGTTATCATATTATTATTCTAGTTCTGTAATAAAATCTTTCAGCTTTCCTTGGTGTGTATGTAGCGTTTGCCCCCAAAGAATTACAAAATCTACATCATCGTGGAAATATTTATCGATTTCAATTCTCAAATACGGCTCGAATTTAGGTGTGTCCTGCTCCACTTTCAGAACGACTTTGCCTTTTTCTTTCTGAACAGCCTGATAATTTAGGATAATATTCTTGGTCAATCCTAAGTTCTTAAACAAGTAGTATAATGTAAGACTAGGGTAGTTTGATTCCTTGCCCTCGATCTTTTTCCCTACTCTTCCTAAAATATCCGTTATAACAGGATGCGCCCTTCCGCACTTGCACTTGAAATCTGGTTCAGCTAGTTTAACCGAATCACCAAGTTTGTATCTAATAATCGGGAATGATTGAGAATACAGGTTTGTCACCACAATCTCACCCTCTATTACCTCCACAACCACATTTTCCATGGCAATATGCATACTTCCACATGGACACTCAAAAGCTATGCAGCCGGATTCTGCTGAGCCATATTGGCTGGTTATTCTTCTTCCGAAGGCTTTTACCACCTCTTCTTGATAACTCTCATAGATTTTCTCCGAAGTACCCCTAATGAGTTTCAGATGAATGTCATCGCCTATCCCAAGGCAGTTTACCATTTTAGCTGTCTCATAAATCATTGAGGAGTAACCGCCAATATACACTGTGCCATGCTTAAGTTTTTCAGCAAATGCTTTAACATCTTCCTCATTATAGGAGAACAAGCGAAATCTGTTCTGAAGCCAGTCTTGCAGCCTTGTGATGGGAACTTTCTTGGGATCGATATTATAACCCCAAAAATATCCGTTCCTATCCCAAGGACGCACACCATACCAGTTATAACCCCTCCAGAGAGCAGCACGTGCTGCAGAATCCCACTCAATGTTCCTGACAAATTTTAGGGTAGCTCCAGAGGTGCCTGATGTTTCCGACTGAACAGTTTTCTTGAATGGGTAGGTACTTCGGACCTCAGCAGAATGAGCCAGCAGATCTTGCTTTGAGATGATGGGGATTCTCTTGAAATCCTCCATACTCTTAAACTCCGAAGGATCGAACCCAACCCTGTCAAATTCCTCCTTGTAGAAAGAGGAATACTGATATGCAAAAACAAGCAGTTCCTTGAGTTTCCCGAACTGATAGGCCTGCAAACGTTCCAGACTCCAGTGGTCTGATTCCAACAAGAACTTATAGTGGCTCTTAAGTACGGGGTTACGCAAAGAGACGCCCAGATTATACAACACCTTATGAATCATACAATTCTTCTCTTGATAAAATCTTTTATCAGACTTGCCGCAGAGCGTGGGTGCAAGCACATCTGTTTTAATATATTTTTTCTATTAATTTTTCGATATTTCTTGTATTCGTTCCTAATCTCCCGATGATACTGCTCGCTGTTTTCTTCTTTTTTAAGTGCCTCATTTAAAAAGGAAAAATGAAAGCATTCAGGAACGTGGTTTTCATCCACAATCCGAGGGCTGCAGGTATCATCAATCCAAACATATTCTTCCTTAAAAACTGGTTTTAAGCCACCTAAATCAACACTCACAATTGCTCCGTATCTGCAAGCATCAGAGGGCATATCAAACACAAAGTTTCCCAATGAATAGTAGATACGTTTACCCCTATACTCCTCATAGCCTTGCAGGACATGAGGATGCATACCAATAATAAGGTCAAAGCCAATATCTATCAGATAATGGGCGAACTTCTTCTGGCTGGAGGATGGACGATTAATATACTCGTTCCCCCAATGAATAAAGAGCACCTTAAAGGCATCTTCCGGCTGCTTATGCAACTCCTCTTCTAATTCAATATACTCAGGATTGTACCAGTACCCAGGTTCATTGGTGAATTCATCAATACGAATGCATACGCCCGACATAGTGACTAATCTGCCTTGGTGCTCAATATTAACAGTCTTGATTTTACTTGTTCCGAAAACTTTGCAGCCAAGCGACTCTAACGCTTTTACAGTATTCCAATAAGCATCTTTTCCATGCTGCATCGCATGGTTGTTAGCAAAGCCATATACATCAAAATGTCGAATACGAAAGATTTCCCGAGGTGAAACACGGAACACCTTCGATGCGTGCCCTATCCTACAGCTCGTATCGGAAGCCACCCCTTCAAAATTACCTATCCAGCAATCCTCCCCTGTCCTATTTAGATATAAGAAAGGATCAAAACCCTGCGCTATTCTGGAGCCTATTCCAGTACCGACATTGAAATCCCAGTCTGTTAGATTGATGTCACCAGTGAATCTTAGCATATACTATTTTAATCCGATTCCTTTTAACAATTGTTCTGTAACAACATTAACCGTGTCATATTGTTTTGCTTGCAGTTGGCACTTAATTGACATCTTATCTATCAATTTCTTGTCTTTTATGACAGTTTCCATTGCATTTACGAGAGCATCTGTATTCTGAGGCTTAATTAAGAAGCCTGTTTCATTATTAATTAGGATATCTCCATTAAAATGCCAATCGGAAGCGATTACGGGCAAACCACAAATAAACGCATCAATTAAAATCCCAGGGAAACCTTCCCCATGCCAAAATGTGGGAAATAACATGACATCATATGAACTCAAGATGTCATAATTTGACGTATTTCTCAAGTCAATAAATCCCTTGTAATTTACATTTGAGAGCTTCGCTATTTCTGAGTGGAAATTTGTGTAATTATCATCTACTTTGCCATAGAAATCAATAGTGTAATTCTTCGAATAATGTTTATTCAAAATACTGGCGGCTTGAAGTATAATATCACATCCCTTCGATTCTGTAATTCGTGATAGAAACAAAAAGCGGCACACCGAATCCTTTGATTTGTTTAAGCAAGGCAAATAATCGATTTTTTTAAAATTCGGAACATATATAACATTATTGAAGCCACATTGGTTTAACAGAGACTTCATTGATAGCCCTTCTACCAAAAAGAATTTGACTATTTCATAAGCTCGCTTTTTTACTTTTCCATCTGCGATCCAATTAGCAATGCTACCGCCAATAACCCAATAAAAAACACTTCTTTTACCTGGCAAACACCTAATTATACGCAACAACCTATAAGAGCTAAGGTTATTGGCTGAAATAATAATATTTGACCGTGCATTAAAAAGAAGTAAAATCAAAAGTTTAATCAAAATGAAAGGATTACGTTTCCAATTACCTGTGTCTACAGTCAGAACAGTAACGTTTAATTCTCGTAGCCTATTCGCTAATTGATAATTCTTCATGGAGGCTCCGCTATCGGGGATAGATCCTCCACCCATTGGTCCTATTAAAATTGTCCTATTATTCATAGTGCTAAAAAATTCTTATAACAATTCAAGAAGTAGCCTCTATCAAACAGGGCATTATATACCTCTTTTGACTTATTGCTGAATTCATTAATAATATATGATTCGCTATTTAAATCAACTACTGTACCTATGTGGTATTCTTCTACTATTTTGGCATATTCAGGCACAGCCGAAGTCATAATAACATTTACTCCACAGGATAGGTATTCCAGGAATTTAATTGGTGATGAAACATAGTTTACAATATCATCTCTACGAATCAAAAAACCATATTGAAATTTGCTCAAAACTTCTGGTATTCTGCTCCTATCTGTAATGCCATAAATTTCGATGTTTTTCTCATCTCCAATTATTGACCTTACTTTCTCTTTCGCCTTGTTAATGTCAAGTGTAATAATATGTAATACTGAATCATCCGATCTCACACTCTTATATATCTGGAGCGTTTCGTCAAAACACTGCCAAACAGACAACCCTCCAATGTAAACAAAAGAGTTAGGAATTTTCTCTATGCTAGTATTAAAACTGCCAAATTCAGATAAACAAGGGACGACTATGTATGCTTTATTAAACCGGTATTGATTCCTGTAGTAATCGGCCATCGTGTTTGAAACGAATATTACACCCTTGACCATTTTGAATGCAATTGCTAGTGACTGGCGAATAAGGAAACTTCTGAATTTGCTATGATGATGCATATAGCTCTCTGAAGGTCCATCACCTTGTTGCCACAGCAGAATTGGGCATTTAACACCAACAATGAATTTCAAATAATTTACATATACATGACTTGTACACCACAAGTAGTCATAATGATTTTTAAAGAGATTTTTTAAATCTTTCTTTGAAGAAAAATAAGATTTCTCGTAGTTGCAATCTTTGAAACAATCAGGGGCTATCTTTGATGATATTAAAAGATTAATTTTATGACCGCAATCTGCCATTAAATCCACATGCATTAACATAGAACTGCAAACTGCATAATTGGTCTCGAATGCAACCACAGCTATCTTACTCATAGATCGTACTACTTTGATTTATAAAGATTATTTTAACCTATCTCAAAAAATCTTTCAACTTAAGAGATAAAAAAAACAAAACGGGAGAGAACTTATAAAGCTTTACCCTCTTATCTTTTTTATATATAATATTTAATAAGCCTAAAGTTTTCAACTTTTTGGAGAATGATTTAGATTCTTTTAAAGCAACACATAATGATAAATACCTCATATTTATATAATTTGAAGATGCTTTTTGAATCAAGGAATCATAAACCCAACGATCTTTTGCTGAATCTACGAACTTGTGATTCGCAGCATATTCTGCACACGAAAGCATCACCTTTGAAGAATCTTTATAGTGCTTTTTGTATCCTTCAGTTGAAACACTCTGTTCTGGGCGGCCAATGAAATACTGATATACGTTATTATCAAAATAGACAACACTATTAACATAACTATAAACAAATAAGGAATACTGAACATCTACATAGAAACATTTCTCATATAATTCCAACCCAGACTTCCTTAAGACTTCCACAGAATAAGCGACTTTAGACATCGTTATAAAGATATCTCCGATAATGCTTGTATAGTCAATCTTATCAGCATCTATAACGACATTAGGTTCAAAAGACACTTTTGGTATTAGCTCTTTCCGATAATTATCGAATGCAAATACTTTTGACGTATCAGAGAGCACCAAATCACACTCAACTTTTGATAGCTTCTCAAGGTAATTATCAAACTCATCGGTATCAAACCAATCATCAGAATCCAAGACTCTAAAATACCGACCTTTTGCTTCTTTTATTCCACGGTTTATAGTAGAGCCATGACCACCATTAGGCTTGTCAATTACATTAAACACGCCAGGGTGATTTTTCTGATAATTATATGCAATGTTTAACGAATTATCCGGACTTCCATCTGAGACCACGATAATGTCCAGGTTTTCCAAATATTTACTTGCCACCAAAGAATCTAGGCATTTAGGCAAGTACTTCTCTGTATTATAAACAGGAATTAAAACCGAAAGTAACTTTTTATTTTCCATTGTTCAATTCTAATGCTAAATTGCGAGCTTCTTTTATGTTATCTTCTATTGAGCAATATGTCCAACTTCCATATCGTCCTATGGAGTATACTGAATATTCAGCAAGTAGTGATTTAATACGATTTATCTCTTCAATAGCAGATTGATTTATATGGACATAAGCCGGATTCATTATGACATATTCATAATCCACCACTTCTTCGTCAGTCACAATACCCACCTTCTTTAGGTCATATAAAACACACTTATACATTTCATCGGGGTCTACAGTGGTATTGCTAGGTAAGCCCACTTCAATATATAGTGACATCTTGTCGGTACCCATGATGTTATCATAGTAACCTACACGATAAAAAACCACGTCTTTGTCTGGTATATAAACCCAACAGTTCTTTGTATCCTTTCCCTTCTTATTAAACCCGATATTGAAAACAAGAACCTGGTTCGAAGTAAAACAATCAGAAACAGGCAAACCACATTTTCTTATAAGAACGTTGAGCGGGATAGTGGAAACAAGATTATTATAATTTATCTTTCTTCTATTTGTTATGGCAATTTTATTCTTTAAATCGACATCAAGTAGTTCCTCGTTGCATGAAACTGGGACTTCAGGGATATTACCTATCAACGAGTGTATATATTCGATCGCACCCCCTTTGGGATAATCAAAAGTGGCATTGTAAGAAATATTCTTTGAATTCCTAAAATTTAATATTATTTCCTCTTTGCTCGCTTTTGGGAAAAAACGTCCCATTGCATCTTTATCTAATAAGTCTAAGTCACAAGCATAGAGCTTTGTATTATATGGAATTAGAAATTTTTCTGCAATTGAGCGTCCGAGATTAGACATCACCATATCCTTAAAAGACGATCCTTCATTGTCTGGGGTTGCGGCAAATAAATCATACAGACAGTCAATGAACTCTTCCTTAGGCAATTGATGAATATTTTTTTGAAAAGGGAAATCAATGTATTGCCCCTTATATAGTATAGATGTCACTTTATTCACATGAAGAATATCGTCCTTATTGATATTCCGACATACTATAGATTCTATTTCTGGATCTTGAAAATGGAAAAAATGACCAGAATAGTCCCAGACATATCCATTTCGTTTTGTTGTCCTGCAATAGCCACCTATCGTACCATCTTTCTCAATTATCTCGCTACCATTCCGGGTAAAATTGCAATATGCAATACCCGAAACACCTGCTCCTACTACTAAATCATTCATTATTTATTCTTTTTTGATTTCTTTGTTATTTTATTCCTTAAATACATCAGTTTATCACAGACGCCAATACTCCATTTCATCAGAGACGAAATCCAACTATTGTCCATAATTATACCCAACAGATGCCAGTATTCGTTTGTATGCTGGAAATATAGTTCGTTACCGCCAATAATCATTGAGGCTTGACTGAAACAATCCATTGGATGCTTAATCTTATCCATGATATCTTCTGCAATACATCCTTCTTCCTTTATCCTTTCATATACACTTTGATTCATAAAGAAATATGCACACTCAACACCACTTCCAACATACTGAGTACACAAGAAGTGAATAATTTTCACGTTATGAAAACAACGGAGGCCATATTTCAACTGGCAATTCCACTCTCCAGGAATTATCTTTAAGACATGATTCATTTCAATATTGGATTCGTTGAATCCAGGTTCGTCATTTGGAATCCCATGATCTTTACTGGCTAACCAATTCTTTCTCCATCTTTGGAAGAACTCGTATGCAACAGGAGTGTCTTTAGCATAGCAAAAACCTCCGTTGAAGTAATCAATCTCATTATAGACACTTTGGAAACCTATTTTCTGTGCCTGCTGTTCGTGCCAGTTACGGAAAGGATTCAAGTTAAACGGCACATGACAATTCAAAACAGACCCCAGTTCACAATCAAAGTTGTCTATGTCATATAATGGTCGAGCAATAATAGTATCGCAATCAATATACAACAGGTCACCCTTAACATATTCCCTCAAACCCGTCTTGAGATACCGGGACCTGTCGTACATTGACATGTTATCCTCATAATCAACAACCACCTTTTCATCTATCAGATCCAAAATCTGCGCGCGATTCCCTGTCAAACTCTTATCCGTCTTATTATCGGTCAATAGAGTCACATGAGCCGTACCTTTGGGCATATGAAGCCTCAAGGACGTTGCGGATACCAGCGCCTGCTCCAGATAAATATCTTTTGGAGTGCTTGTAACTACATAAACTATTTTTGTTCTCATTTTCTTATAAACGTATTACGATTCCGATTCGCTTGATTCAAACATAGTGCAAGAGGAAGAGCCACAGGAAGCCCTAATTGAGAATAGGACATGGAGAAAAACGTTGTAGCAAAAAGTATAACTAACAATAATCCCATCATTGGCTTATATTGAGAGTCGTTAGTAGATAGATGTCTGTATGTCTTAAAAAGAAAAATAAAGAATACTATATAGAAAATTATTCCCAATAGTCCTTGATTAACAGCAATTTCCAGCCAGTCATTATGTGCATATTGACCAAATAGGCCAACTGTCGCAAAAGCTCCTTTACCAAACAATATTGATGTCAAATCGCTATTATCTGCCAAGTAAGCCAGGAAGAAGAGATAAATATCGTCTCTTCCGCTATAACTGCCCTCAAGTGTATTTTGCATTCGTTCTTGAAGATAAGCATTTGATGAAAACTCTGTATCAAGGAACCAATAACCTACTAAAGCTAACCCAATCATCAAAGCAAAATGCTTTACGCCGAATTTCTTTCCTATAGTATAGATAAAATAATAAAAAGCACAAAGAAGCAACACAAGAATAGCTCCTCGTTTTGCTGAAAGAATGATAAAAATAAAGATAATACCTAATAATCCAAGTTGAATTATTTTATTTTTATTCCAAACCAACAAAAGAGGTAAAAGCCGGAGAAATCTATAGGCCGCATTGACTGTGAATCCGAGTTCATCGCCCCTCATCATAGCCGTTTTTGTCTGTACTATATGAAAATACTCTATTATTGCCGAAGCTAATAATACCAAAGAACTTATTTGTAGAAAACGCGTGTTTATTACTCCTTTTTTCACAAAGAAGTACACAGTGAAAATTGGCAAGAAAGATGAAAATATCTCTAACAAATATGAATTACATGGGACATATGACTCTGTTAAATAATGGTAATAAGACCTTCCACTATACCAAAATTCAATACCATAAATTACAAAAAGAATAAAAACTGCCAAAATAGGCCAAATGTCTCTATAAAACCTATTACCCAAACCAAGGGCGAAGTAATACAATCCCATCGCCATAACTAAATAGTTGATGACAACGACAATTATTCCACCCTCTTGTAATAAAATTCCCTTTGTTGAAAGTAAAAAGCAAAGGAAAAGGTAGATGTATGCAATACGTTTCGATACCATTTTTATATTGGAAGTGGGATTAATTCACCCATTAAATTATTATAAACTTCTGGTGAAAAATGCCCCAGTCCACTAGCCGGGAAAAACGTCACCTCACCAAAATAAACAATGCCATTTATCTCATACATATCAATCCTGACAAAAGGAATCCCTTTAGATAGAGATCTGCAAATACTAATCATCATTTCTAGATTAGAAGGTCTTTCAACTGATTCAAGCCCATTCCTTGCTATAGGGTTTAGCCCAACAAAAGGCATGTGCTCCCAATTAATATTATAGAAATCTATTGTTTCTTCGCTATATCTGTCTCTGATTACCTGACAGTATCTCGGCTCACCATCAAAACAATACCACTTATAATCACTTAGTTCCTTAGAGTTAACTTGTATATTTCTAATCTCTTTATTGTCACTAATATAACAAATTACCCCCCCCAGGCCATTCCTGGCAATTTGATCAATTCACCTAATATAAGATCATATTCTTTAGGCGAAAAGCAACCCAGGCCACTTGCAGGGAAAAAAGTTATTTCACCGAAATAAGTTTTCCCTTCTATATTATATAAATCTATCCTTGCATAAGGAATTCCTTTTGAAAGCTTTTTAGCTAAAAGAATTTGTATTTCTAAATCATTAGGACAGGGAAATGGATGTGATGCAGAACGAGCAATAGGACCTGCTGCAGGGTGCAACCCTACAAAATCTTGATGATTCCAGTCCGTATCATAAAAGTCAATGGTTTCTTCGGTATTTCTATCTTGAATGACTTGACAATATTTAGGATCTCCATCAAAGCAGTACCATTTGAAATCAGCAAGATCGTCTGTTTTCTGCCCGTAATCCTCCATATATTTTTCTGCAAAAATTCTTTTAGGGACATCCTTATACGGCCATTCTTTGTAATGGCGATATATATCATCCCTCATGGCAATATTAAGTTGTTTTAGCGCCTTGGCTCTATCAAATTGAGATTTATCTTTACATACAACCACACCTAGGCTTCCACCACTATGAGTGGTTTTTAATACAAATTTGGACGGAAGTTTTTCCCATTCTATTTCTTCTGGGGTATTCCATACTGCCAGTGTGGGTATAATATACTGTTCTCCTATAATGGAAGCAACATATTCTTTCACTGCCAGTTTATCTACCATCTTAGTATACTCTGGCTTCCTGTTATAGAGTTTTAACCACTGTATCTTTTCTCCAAATGTTTGAGGATGTCTAAGATTCAATCGCTTACCCATATGATAACGATAAATAATCTTTAAATACAATTTATCCGGAAGCCATTGACCATGACGTTCAACAAGAAGACCCAATAATACTTGTGGCTTACACAATAATTTTACCGCACTAAAAATTTTACTCATAGTTTAATAAATCTAAAGAGCGTCTCAACTGCCATCATTTTTTTAAAATAAATCTCTTCAACAACTTTCGCTCTGTCGGAAACAGTAATACTATCCCAAAGTAAACAATACAGCAAACAATCATTGTGGCTATAGTCCATCCTATCTTGTCGCCTTGAGTCTTCATAATCTCAGCAACTATAAAAATCATCACAGAAGCTAATAACGAAGGCCATATATTGCGAATCATTTGAGATGGGGTTATGCGCACTAAATAATAGATAAGAATTAAATTAACTATAATACCCTCAAATCGAACTAAAGATCGCGCAATATATAATGTTTCAAAACCGTACTTTACTGTTATAAGAACTACGGGCCAAAGAACAATGATATGTAGCCATTGAGATAGTACTGAAAGCTTAGGGCGTCCTTTCGCACGATATACCTCGCTTGCATAGTGCGACAAAACAATTGTTATTGCGGATGTCAAGCCCCAGATACCAATAAATCCTGAAGCCTCCATCCATTTATTTCCAAGTGCTATAGATGTCAAAAAATCGCCAAAGCAGAAAATCCCAACACCGATAGGAAGAACTAATAGACCCACTAATTTCTGGAATGTAAAGAACAGTTTCTTAAACTCTTTATCGTCATTTTGTAAACGAGAAAGAGAAGAAAAAAGGACAGGGGTTGTCGCAGCTGTAATTAATCCCATAATCTGTCCAACCAATGTTGTTGAGGTTTTATAAAGTCCTAAATAATACTGGCTTAATTGTGAACCAACAATAAACACATCAAAGTATCCTGTTAACCAAATTGATATAGCTTCAACAAGTGACCATATTGTAAAAGACAGCATCTCTCTAAGCTTTGACCATGAAAAATAAAGCCGTGGTTTCCAGCGCGATAATACAGTCAACATAACTGCATTAATAAGATTCTGCGCAATTGTTCCAATAACCAATGCCCAATAGCTACGCAACCAAACAGCTAACGGAATATTGACAAGAAGAGGGACTAAAATTGAAATGATCCTAACTTTAAACAGGGTTTTGAAGTCAAAATCCCTACGATAACGAGCCATCTGTATGCTAGAGAAAGCAGCTAGCGGTATTGAGGCACATGAAATAATTAGAACATGACCCAACCCAGGACTTCCTACAATTCTAGCTAAGGGGTCTGCGAATAAAGCTATTATTCCCCATATAATCAGAGAAAGACTAAAATTACTCCAAAAAGCAACATTTGTAGATTGTTCTAAATCAATATGATCTACGAATTCGTGTTGTACTATATATTTCTGAAAACCAGCATCAGTAAAGATTTCAGCAAATGTAATAATCATAGCCAAAGTTGCCACAACACCATACGCTTCTGGTGCCAACAAATGAGCTAGCACCATTCCCGTTATGGGGGTAACAACTTTAGCTACGATTTCCGTTATCGCAGACCATTTAGTTGCAATTTTTACTTTATTGTTAATGTCTGACATAATAACTCTAATTTAGATCAAGCTATCATGTAAGAATTATGTAAGCCATGACCATTTACTATAAGCAAGGATAATAATGAGTTAAATATGCTCTTCCACACCACGGAAATGAACATTGAGCTCGTGAAGGTGCTCGAGAAGGGTTCCAAGAGGTGTACCTTCTGTCATCTTAGCAAAGGCATTGACATCCTTTGGGAAACATTTGCCACCATATCCGAACTTACCATCAGGGCCAGGAACGTAGGTGTGGGTATCGTTGATATAGCCGGAGAGCAGCACACCAGTATGCACCTTACGCCAGTCAGCCCCCATCTGCTCACAATACTCGCGACAAGCATTGAAGTAGGTCACTTTGTAAGCGCCAAACACATTGTGCATGTACTTGGTCAGCTCAGCTTCCAGAGGGGTCATAACTGTGAACTTCTTACCCACGAAGATCTTTGTGAGAAGTTCATGTGCTCCTGTGAACACCATAGTCTGCTTACGGAAGTCCTCGATGAAGGTGCGTTCGGTGAGGAACTCGGGCATATAGCACACCTGATGACCAGTCTCTTTAGAGAGTCTTTCGCTGGTGCCGGGCAGGATGGTGGTACGCACAAACACGGGGACATCAGGAAGCTTAGTGATAAGTTCCTTCATAAGAGTCAAATCCTGTGTACCATCATCTTCTGTAGGAACATGAATTTGCAAGAAAGCAATATCAATATTACTTAAGTCATCATTGTAACCCTTGGGAGGGTCGCTAATGAATAGTTTACACTCTGGGTTGTTGTGCTCTAACCAATCTTTGAGGGCTCCACCTACGAAGCCACATCCAATAATTCCAACGTTAATCATTGTGTTTATAATTAATTGTTACTATTCGCTTCTTTTATTCTCGCCCTTTCGGGCTTGTATGATGTTAAAATGTTAACTTGTTAATTGTTAATTCGCATCGTTTGTGCGGCCACTGGCCGCTCTAAAAGGCTCACAGCCGGTGGCGGAGTTTACGGAGCCACGGGCTGTACCGCTTCCCTGCGGAAGGCTCTTTTGCGGACTTGTCCCGCAAATGTGCCTGGAGCTGGTTAATTCACTTCATAACGGTCAACGGCTTCACCATTAAGTGCGCGTACAATGCGTGAGCAAGCCTTGCCGTCGCCATAAGGGTTCACTGCCTTGCTCATGCGCTCATACGCCTCGGCATCATCAAGCAGGGTACTTACCTCGCTGACAATAAGGTCGTGGTTGGTGCCCACGAGGTGGACGGTGCCGCTCTTCAATGCCTCTGGACGCTCTGTGGTGTCGCGCATCACGAGCACGGGCTTGCCCAGACCGGGAGCCTCTTCCTGAATGCCACCACTGTCGGTAAGCACCACGGTGGACTTCTCCATCAGGTACACAAACTCCAAGTACTGTAGGGGCTCAATGAAGAAGAAGTTGGGGCGGGTCAAGTCCTCACCAAAGACCTCGTGAATAGGTTTGCGAACATTCGGATTGAGGTGCATAGGATAGACAAAGTCCACATCAGGATACTTTTCGCTGAGATCCTTCATGGCGGTAACCATAGAGATAAAGCCGTCACCGAAATTCTCGCGGCGATGGCCTGTGATGAGGACAAGTTTCTTGCCTCCATCAAGACGGGTTACGTCGTAACCAGCGTTCTTCAGCACATTAATCTGCTCGTCTGCAAGTGCTTTATCTGTCTTGAGCTTATCAACAACCATGTGTAATGCGTCAATAACAGTATTGCCGGTGACAAAGATTTGGCCGTGGGCCTTTTCTTCCTGCAGATTCTTCTCGCTGAGTGGTGTGGGGGCAAAATTATACGTGGCGATGCGTCCAGTAATCTGACGGTTCATCTCCTCAGGCCAGGGGCTGTAGATATTGTGGGTTCTTAGGCCAGCTTCCACATGTCCCACGGGTATCTGCTGATAGAAAGCAGCAAGGGCTGCAGCGGTGGAGGTGGTAGTGTCGCCATGCACCAGCACCACATCGGGCTTGCACTCCTTGAACACGTCGCGCATACCAGTGAGCACACGTGCAGTAACATCATAGAGATCTTGACCCTGCTTCATGATGTTCAGGTCGTAGTCGGGCTTCACATCAAAGATGGTGAGTACCTGGTCCAGCATCTCGCGGTGCTGTCCCGTCACACAAACTATCGTCTCAAAATCCTCCGGGTGCTTCTGGAACTCCTTCACCAGCGGGCACATCTTAATAGCCTCGGGACGGGTCCCGAACACTAACATTACTTTCTTCATACTTGTCGTTATTATTTATTTCGTTATGGTCGCACAGATAGCACAGATGACACGGATATTTTTAAAGTGTATTGTGCACTTTTAAAGTTTATAGTTTATAGTGTATTGTGTATAGTCAGTTGAATAGTGTATAGTAGTAAGTGCTATAGAGATTCTTCGCACTAAAGGCGCGCTCGACCTTTGGGGATGGAATGCTCTGTATGAGGCGGAAAAGCTGCTCAGTATCAGCCACATCGGTAAGGCGCATCTTGCCATCGGCAGCCCGCATATTCAAAGCGTTACAATTTGTAACGGTTTCATTGTAAGCGGTCATTTTAGACCCGTTCTTGCTCTGGCAAGCGACCAGAGGTCGAGCGAAGGTCTATGACAACCATATCCGTTGAGTAGGTTAATTGCTTAGTAGGTTATTCGTTTAATAGGCGATACATCGTTCACAAAGCTGCCTCGTTTCACGAACGTATGTTCATCGGTTCATGAACCCTATGTTCATCGGTTCATGAACCCTATGTTCGTTGGACTATGAACATACTATCATTTTTCGGGGTCACGAAGCTAAGCTCATCATCAAGGATGAAGCCTTAGTTCCAAGTTACAATAGTTCCAAGTTCCAAGTTACAGATACCAAACTCAAATTCGCATCTACTTCGTTTCAGGCTCCTTTCAGCCTGCTTGTAGCCATACTCCAGCCATACTCGTGAGTATGCTTAGAGTAAGCCTAGAAGCAGAGTGATTGCTGCCTAGAGTATGGCTAAAGGATGGTTCAGGGTCAACTCTGGTTCACGGTTCAGGGCTAATGGTTACTCTATGCCTTAGGCAAGCACTTAGCAAGCCCTAGGCAAGGACTTGGCAAGGAGTTGGCAAGGAGTTGGCAAGTCCTAAGGTGCTCCATGGGCTTGCGAAGGGCTTGCCAAAGGCTGTGCTAAACGTTTTTAAGTGACTTGTTATTGGGTGAGTACTTATCTCCTATGGTATATTCGGATATGTCCAACTCATCCGCTATATTGCTGGTTGCATAAATCACTTAATAAGTAAGCGTTAACGAGCCAGTTTCTGATTTCAAGTTTAACTTCGTTGACTCTTGTCGCGACTCGGCATACTTCAAACAAGTTTGGTCTGCTCTCGCTGCTCCAAGAGTTCCAGGTTCTTCGACGAGCGAAGCGGCAAGCCGATTACTTGGACGAGCCAAGCGGCAAAGCCGAGCGCCAAGTTCAAACTCTCGAATCACAATGCAAAGTTACGACTATTCTTCCACCCGGCCGCGGCTTGTCCCGAATCCCGAAATTTCACGTTTCTCCCGGTGGTAACAAAATTTTCCTCCTCGTGGTTGCAAAATTCAGGGCCTCTAAGGGAAGTGTTGACCTTCTTGCGTCCCTTCGGTAGCAAGCGACCAGAGGTC
>CADAJS010000025.1 GCA_902788315.1 uncultured Bacteroidales bacterium | reverse complement strand
TCGTGTGCTCCGGCATGAAGTGTTCCCATCCTATGCCAACTGATAATAAAAACGAAAACCAGACCGACGATGAAACATTTATTCTTCCTCCTCACCCTCTTGCTCTGCCTGCCCCTGACGGCGCAGCAGACATACCGCGCCCGCGTGGTGGATGCTGAGACGGGCGAGGCGTTGCCGTATGCACAGGTGTATATCGCTGAAGGGAAGGGCACACTGACAGACGGAGAGGGATGGTTCACGGTGGAAGCCAAAGAGACGGACGTGCTGCGGATATCGTATATCGGCTTCGATGCGATACAGGTGAAGGCTGCGGCAATGGGTGACAGAATCCAGCTGCATCCCATGTCCACCACCATGCAGGAGTTGACTATCGTGCCTGCAGAGAAGATACTGGAGAAAATGTTACGCCGCCTAGATAAGGAATACCTACGAAAGGAGTTGAATCGGAGCGACTACTTCTATCGTCTGACAAATACATACGCCGGGAAACAGGAACTGGTGGAAGCCTACCTGAACGCTCGCAGCATGGGCAATCTGCGCGATATATTCTTCACGGCCGGACGACGACTCAAGCACACACAATATACGACTCGCCGTTCGAGTATCTCCTTCTCGAACTTACAAGAAATGATAGAGGTCGGCCCTATCATGTGGGAGGCCTATGCATGGGAACGCATGACCAAACCATTCAACCATGTCCGGAATGCCAACAACACTTTTGCTACAAGGTGTAGATGGGATGCCAGCACCCTTGACCAGGTGCACTACTCCTTCTCTGGTCAGATGATGGAAACCTCTGACGGAAAAGGGGTCTACAAAATCGCCATGCGGGGAAACTCGAAGCAACCATTCATCGACGGTGTAATCTATGTGGATGCGAAGAGCTACCAGTTGCTCTCCTTTGAAGGCGATCTGCATAATTTCACGTTTGAGGTGGGAAAGGACCTCCGTCATGAATCGGCCGTAGTACAGCCCCATATACGTATTACCTACACTCACCGCCACGGATTCACCGAGGTGGAGAGTTTAGTGACTACGATGGACGTCGGCGATTTGCAGTGTCGCTCGGTACTGATGAGTCTGAACGAGTACAAACTTCCTTTCGGAAAGAAGAAGTTCAGGCAGACAAATAATCTGGTAGAGGCCATCGACCAAACCACTCCCGACACAGCACTGTGGCACACGGCCAGCATCCAACGCACGGAAGCAGAGGAGCAGCTTGTCCTCCAACAGGGGCTGAAACGCTCAGACCTACAGGAATGGAAACATGCCGAAAGAGACGACACGTACGACAATATTGGGCCACTGCGCCCATATATAGAGCGTCTGGCGGCTTTCGGCAAGACGATTCCGCAGGAGAAGGTCTATATCCACATGGATAACACCTGCTACTTCCAGGGCGATACGATATGGTTTGCGGCATATACGAGGAAGACATCCACGGACACGCCCTCGGACGTGAGTGGCGTGCTGTACGTGGAACTGCTAAACAATGACGGTTACTTAGTGGAGCGGAAACTCATCGAGATGCACGAGGGGCGAGGCAACGGTTTCTTCGCACTGAACAAGCAGATTCAGTACAGCGGATTCTATGAGCTTCGGGCCTACACACGCTGGCAGCTGAACTGGGGACGCAAGGAACGTCCACATAATTCTTACACCAGTGAATGGTTCATGGACAAGGAAGCCGAGCAGGATTACTACCGCGACTATGAGAAACTGTACAGCCGCTTTTTCCCCGTCTATGACCGTCCCTTGACGCCCGGCGATTATGAGCACGACATGACACTGCGCGTTCTGCGACGCACGTTCAAGAACGACCCCGATGCGCCCCTGCCCACGCTGACCCTCTATCCCGAGGGAGGCAATCTGGTGGCGGGGGTAGAGAACCGCGTGGCATTCGAGGCCGTGATGAGCGACGGACAGTGGCTGGAAGGCACGGCCCACCACTCATCCTCCCCCGAGGGGGAGGTGATAAAGACGGTGAACCGAGGCCGCGGCGTGTTTACCATCGTGCCGGAGCGGGGGATGGAGCGGGAGGTGACGTTCACCACCAAGGACGGGCAGACGGTGAAGGCTCGGCTGCCGAAGCCGGAGGAGCGGGGCGTGGCGCTGCAGGTGAGGCAGGAGGGGGACAGTACGCATATTGTACTACATCTTGCCGGAGTATCGTCCGACAGCTTAGGGCTGACCATCATGCACGAGGGACGGGTGGAAACCTTCTATGCGCTCTCGAACTATGTGGATACATCGGGGATAAAGTCCCTTCCTATCGGGGAAGCTGCAGAGAGAGCCGGCGTGCACCAAGTGACGGTGTTCGACATTAGCGGGCACGTTTGGGCCGACCGTCTCTTCTTCGTCACCAAACCTGAAGAAATGCAGCCCACACTGACCATCAGCGGAGCCAAGGAGGAGTACCAACCCTACGAGAAGATTAATCTGGACGTCAGCCTCACCCCCCAGAGTAGCTCCTCCCCTCTCCTCGGAGAGGGGGCGGGGGTGAGGCTCTCCCTCGCCGTGCGTGACCGCCTGCAGGCAGACGCACTCTACGACAACGCTTCGATCCTCACCGAGATGCTGCTCTCCTCGGAGATTCGCGGCTTCGTGCCCGACCCGGGATGGTATTTCGAGACGGACGACAGCCTCCGGCGCGCGGCCCTGGACCTGCTGATGATGACGCAGGGCTGGCGGCGCTTCAACTGGCGCGACATGGCGGTGCGGGGCGAGTGGGACCTGACACAGCCCAGTGAACAAACACCTGTCATACAAGGAAAGATTAGAGTGAATCCGCGATATGGTGTCGCCATTTTCAACATGTGGCGTGATAAAGGGGAGGAAACCGATACGGAACAGGAAGACAATGAAGAAGACAAGTCAAAGACAAAGCCACAGCCCAGCGACCTGCGGGAAAAAACGAAGACGAAAATGTCCAACATGCGCGATGAAGACAAAGGCATTTACGGATTGAAGAAAACAAGAAAAGGCCTGACACTGCGCTATCATGCAGAACTGGTTCCGACAAGCACGATGACCCCAATCATTTATGAGAAGGACACGGAGGACTGCAACTTCCGCATCCAGTTGCCAAGATTCTATGGAAAGAGCGTTCTCTTCCTCTCTGCCGCAGACACCACACAATGGAAGGACCGGAAAACGCCCTACACATGGGTGCAGATGGCAGGCTCGCCCACAGAACTCTCACTTCACCATCAGCGAAAGTTGGACAAAGGCATGGACACCGAGAATGCACGCTATCTGCCCTATGTGTCGTGGCCCTATCCCCGCTTCGTGAAGCCATATTGCTATTACCACATCCATCAGAAGGATGTGGAATGGGAGGAAGAGACAACACCGGCAACATCGACAGACAGTGCGACCCAGATGCAGGAAGTGAAGGTGACAGTGCGGCGCAGGAACCGGCTGAAAAGATTCAGCGATGCCTTCCCCGCCGTCAGCATGGATGCCTATGAGGCATGGAACTATGTGGACGATGCTGGAATATTAGATTATCAATACAATCCTATATACTTCGCACAGGCCCTCGCCCCCGAAGGATGGAAAGATTTGAAGATAAGGTACGGGTTAAGTGTTACGCGACGAGCCCTACCTCAATACAGGGATATTCCCACGGACTCGCTCTATCATCCCAAATATCTCACCTCCATCGGCGAGGGATTTGAATTCTCGCCGGGAGAGTGGAAGAACTACTTCGGCGACGAGAATGCAGGAGAAGATCCAAGGTTCCTGATTGACCGCTATGTCCTCTACACCGACTATCAGCCACGCCTCGAAGGAAGTAAACGATACACAACCTCAATGCTGCCAGAGACGCAAGTGGCTGTCTATCCCTTTTACGATGGCGGTCAAAGGGTTATCTATCGAGACCGTCGCTACATCCTCGACGGCTTTGCCGCTCCCGCCGAGTTCTACAGCCCGGACTACAGCAAGCAGACACTGCCCGAGGTACCCACGGACTATCGCCGCACCCTCTACTGGAATCCCAACCTGAAGCTGGATGCAGAGGGTCGCGCACGCGTTACCTTATATAATAACAGTCGCACGACACAGATCGAAGTGGAGGCCGCAGGCCAGGCCGCAGACGGCACACTGCTGTGGAACAAATAATAGAAAGCTACATGAAACCATGATGCCGATAGATTACGTGATACCCTTCGTGGACAGCAGCGTAAGGGAAGGGACGGACTGATTTTCTCGTCTTTATTTGCTTTTGTGGGCGGATTACCGTAAATTTGCAGTCGGGAACGATATAGAATTATACGCTATGGAAGGAAAAGAACAGATTATCGTACGCATAAACGGGCTGGACCGCCCGGGGCTGACGGCTGCTATCATGGAAATCCTGGCACGCTACGGGACGCAGGTGCTTGACATTGGGCAGGCCGACATTCACAACACACTCTCGCTGGGTATCCTTATCCGCACGGACGAGACGTGTTCGGGCCAGGTGATGAAGGACCTGCTGTTCAAGGCCTCGGAACTGGGCGTGAACATAGGTTTCGCGCCGGTAAGCGACGAGGAATACGAGGCATGGGTGGAACGCCAGGGCCGCAACCGCTACATCCTGACCATCGTGGGCCGGCAACTGACGGCAGCCCAGATAGCTGCCACCTCCGAGATAATCACTCGCCAGGGGCTGAACATTGACTCGATACTGCGCCTCTCGGGCCGCATGAGCATCATGAATCCGGTGAAGAACGTGCGGGCGTGCATTCAGTTCTCGCTGCGCGGTACACCGGTTGACCGCAGTGCTATGCAGGCCGAACTGATGAAGATGTCGGCCGAAAGGGGGATAGACTTCTCCTTCCAGCGTGATGATATGTATCGCCGCATGCGACGGCTCATCTGCTTTGATATGGACTCCACGCTCATCCAGACGGAGTGCATCGACGAACTGGCGGCCCGGGCCGGAGTGGGCGAGGAGGTGAAGCGCATCACCGAGCAGGCCATGCGTGGCGAGATAGATTTCCGCGAGAGCTTCACCCGGCGTGTGAGCCTGTTGCGCGGACTGGATGCCGGCGTGATGCGTGAGATTGCCGAGACGATGCCCATCACCGAGGGCGTGGACCGTCTGATGACCATCCTGAAGCAGTGTGGCTACAAGATTGCCATCCTGAGCGGTGGTTTCACCTACTTCGGGGAGTACCTGCAACGTCGCTATGGCATCGATTACGTGTATGCCAACGAACTGGAGATCGGCGAAGACGGACGGCTGACGGGACGTTACGTGGGGGAGATTATCGACGGCCATCGGAAGGCCGAGCTGCTGCGCCTTATCGCTCAGGTGGAGAAGGTGAACCTGGCACAGACCATTGCCGTGGGCGACGGTGCCAACGACCTGCCCATGATTTCCGAGGCCGGACTGGGCATTGCCTTCCACGCCAAGCCTCGAGTGGCGGCCAGTGCCCAGCAGAGCATCAACACGATAGGTCTGGACGGCGTACTCTATTTCCTGGGCTTCAAGGACAGCTACCTCGGCGAGCAGGGGAGGATGGTGTGAGGCTATTCCTGATGTGTCTGTCGGCGGAACTGCTTGGGAGAAATTCCTGTGTAGAGCTTGAAGTATTTGCCGAAGAAACTCTGTGTGGGGAAGTTATAGTCTGATGCCACTTCCTTGATGCTCTTCTTTGTATAGCGGAGCGACTGTTTGATGCTGTTAATGACAAATCCGATGATCCATTGCTGAGCCGTTCGCCCCGTCTTCTCCTTGACAATGGTGGAAAGATAGCGCGGTGTGAGGCAAAGCAGTTGGGCGTAGTAGGTCACCTGCCGCTCCTGCTTGTAGTGTTCGATAAGGGCAGCCATAAAGGCGAAAATGATGTGGTCCTTGGTGTCCTGTGGCACTTGGGTGTAGGTGTGGCTGGAGAAGTAGTCGAAGATCACCTCCTGGATGAGCGCCTCGCCCAGATGGTTGATTTCGCGCTGCAGGATTTCCGTCGCAGCATCGTCATGCGTGAGGGTGCCCAGGAGAACCACACGATTGTCCAGCACTTCGATGAGCTGGCGCATGTGCTGCATCTGCCGCTCGCTGAGCGAAAGGTAGGGACGCTCGGTGAGTGCCAGCAGGTCGTGAATGTTGAAGCTGCCCTCTACCATCGGTAGCACAAAGTCCAGTGTCGATTTATAGGTGATGCCTTCGATGTCGTCGCTGTGCCCCATGACATAGACATACATCGTGGGCATGTAGATGAACACGTCGCCGGCCTGTATCCTGACGTGCCGGTTGTTGATGTCCACCTCGGCCCAGCCACGCAGGCACAGGAATATGCCACATGTGTCGGTGAAGGAGAGCATCATGTGGTTGGCCGTGATGCTGTCCACCAAGCGTGTGATGGAAATGCGCTCAAAGGGAGTCTCGTAGCTCTTCATGGGAGCAAATGTACATCTTTTTCCCCACATACGGATGCGTGGACGGTGGTAAAATGGACGTAAAGTAAAAGTATGCCTACAAATAGGACAATAATTGTATGCCGTATGGCCTTGCTATTTCCCCAAAACAGCGTAACTTTGCGCCGCGAAATAAGATGTAAGGATACAAATGAGACATTTTTTGATTCTTCTCTCGGTGCTGCTCGGTGGCATCATGACAGCCGCTGGGCAGTCGCTGAGCCTGGACAGTTGTCGCTCGCTGGCCATCAAGAACAACAAGACACTGCAGATGAGCAGCCTCAAGCAGGAGGCGGCCCACTGGCAGCGCAAGTCGGCACTGACAAACTATCTGCCCAAGATATCGGCCGTGGGCACCTATCAGCGCACGTCGCGCGAGGTGTCGCTGCTCAATGACGAACAGAAGGATGGCCTCTCCCACATGGGCTCCAACCTGGCCGGTACCATCGGACAGGGGGTGCAGCAAGGGGCGGCCGACTTTCAGCAGAGACTGGCAACCCTGCCCAGCTCGCCCGAGTTTCAAGCTCTGATGCAGAACCCGCAGGTGCAGGCCATCCTGGCCCAGAACCCGCAGCTGGCCCAGATGCTGGCCAACCCCACCGCACTGCAGCAACTGGCCGACCCCTATCTGCAACAGGCCGCTACGGCCTTCAACGGCATGCTCACCTCCATGGCTTCGATGGTCGATGGAGCCGGACAGAATATCGTGGACGCCTTCCGCACCGATACCCGTAACATGACGGGCGCCGCCGTGCTGCTCACCCAACCTCTGTACATGGGCGGCAAGATACGTGCCTATGACCAGATCACCCGCCTGGCCGAGGAGGCTGCCGGCGTGCAGCATACCATGGAGGAGCAGGACCTGCTGGTCAGCGTGGATGAGGCCTACTGGCGCATCGTCGCCCTGCAGAGCAAGAAGCAACTGGCCGAGAGTTTCCTGGAGACAGTAAGGAAACTGGACTCGGATGTGGAGAAGATTATTGCCGAGGGTATGGCTACGAAGGCCGACGGCCTCAGCGTGAAGGTAAAGCTGAACGAAGCCGAGGTGGCTGTGATTCAGGTGAACAACGGCCTCGCCCTCTCGCGCATGGCACTGGCCCAGTTGTGTGGTCTGCCTCTCGACCGCGAGTTTACGGTGGAGGACGAGACACGCGACCTCACTAAGGAGGACGCCGGCATCTGGACCGCTGCTGCCTCCAGCACGGACAATGCCGTGGAGACCGCCATGACCTGCCGCTCGGAGCTCCAGGCGCTGGACATCGCGGCCCGCGTGAAACGCGAACAGGTCAAGGTGGCTCGCTCGGAGTACATGCCCAATCTGGCCCTCACCGCAGGCTATCTGCTGTCCAACCCAAATGTCTTTAACGGCTTTCAGAAGAAGTTCGGTGGCATGTGGAGCGCGGGCGTGATACTGAAGGTGCCCATCCTCACTTGGGGAGACCGCGTGTATAAGGTGCGTCAGGCCAAGGCCGAAGCATCGATGGCCGAGTTGCGTGCCGACGAGGTCAGGGAGAAGATTACCCTGCAGGTGAACCAGAACCGGCAGAAGCTACAGGAGGCCCGCGAGCGTATGGCTACGGCACGCCGCTCACAAGAGCAGGCCGATGAGAACCTGCGCATGGCCAACCTTGGCTTGCGTGAGGGTGTCATCCCCGTCTCCAACGTGCTGCAGGCCCAGACGGCCTGGCTCTCGGCACACTCCACGCTGGTGGAGGCCGAGATAGACACTCGCCTGGCGCATCTCTATCTGCAGCGTGCCATGGGAGTCCTGGGAGGGGAGAGATAGTCGGTGATAGTGGAAACGATTCAAGACTATTTTGACCAGATAAATCAGATAAGCAAAGAACAACATATTATGGCAAAGAGAACAAAACTGAACAACGTGCTCATCATCGCCCTCGTCCTGCTGGGTGTGATGGCAATGGTGATCTTGGTCGGCATATTCCTTCCGAAGCCGCGTGAGGTGCTGCAGGGGCAGGCCGAGACGAGCGATTATCGCATCTCGAGTAAGGTGCCCAGCCGCGTGAAGGAGCTGCGCGTGAAGAGTGGAGACCGCGTGAAGGCCGGCGATACCCTGGTCATCATGGACTCGCCCGAGGTGGAGGCCAAGATGATGCAGGCTGAGGCTGCCGAGGCAGCGGCAAAGGCCATCGAGGAGAAGGCACGCAACGGTGCGCGCCAGCAGGAGATACAGGGTGCCTATGAGCTGTGGCAGAAAGCGCAGGCCGGGCTGGAGGTGGCCCAGAAAACCTTCAGCCGCGTGAGCCGTCTCTATGACGAGGGTGTCATTCCCGCACAGAAACGTGACGAGGCCGAGGCACAGCTGAAGGCCATGCAGGCCACGGAGAAGGCTGCCCGCAGCCAGTATGAGATGGCTCGTGAGGGGGCTCGCCGCGAGGACAAGGCTGCCGCTGCCGCTCAGGTGGCACGCGCCCAGGGCGCCATCACAGAGGTGCAAGGCTACCAGAAGGAGACTGTGCTGCTGGCTACGGCTGACGGTACTGTCACGGAAATCTTCCCCAAGGTGGGCGAACTGGTGGGGCAGGGTGCTCCCATCATGAACATCGCCCGCACGGACGACGTACGCTTCATATTCAATGTGCGAGAGGACTTCCTGCCCGGCATGACGGTGGGCACCGAGATGAACATCTACCTCCCCGCCGTGGATCGCGAACTGAAGGTGAAGGTGTCGAGCATCAATGTCATGGGTAGCTATGCCACCTGGAAGGCTACGAAGGCTCTGGACCAGTATGACCTCAAGACCTTCGAGGTGACGGCCTATCCCGAGAACAAAGAGGATATCAAGGATGTGCTTGCCGGCATGACAGCCATCATCCGATAGTGCCGGATGTAATCCCAAACCGAGGTACAAGATATGCTGGCAGTATTAAAGAGTATTTGGCTAATCACACGTCGCGAACTGGCGGCCTTCAGCCATCGGCCCATCTTCCTGATCACGATGTTTGTAGCACCGTTGGGCTTCCTGTGGCTGTTCACCAGTCTGATGCAGGCTGGCCTGCCCACGAAGCTGCCTGCTGCCCTTGTGGATGAGGACGACACCCACATCACTCGCCAGCTTACCCGCATCCTGGGCACGATGGAGGAGACCCACTTTGTCATGCAGACCAAGAACTTCACCGAGGCCCGTCAGGCCATGCAGCGCGGTGAGATCTACGCCATTTTCCGCATCCCCAAGGGTACCACCGAGGCGGCGCTGACACAGCGGCAGCCAGTTATTTCCTTCTACACCAATGACAGCTACTACATAGCAGCCTCGTTGCTGATGAAGGATATGCGCAAGATGGGGGAGATGGCCGGCCTGGCTATGACTCGTGCCACCATGAGGGCTCGCGGTTTCCGCGACGACCAGATAATGGGCACCCTGCAGCCTATTGTCATAGAGAGCCACCCCCTGGGCAATTCGTACCTAAACTACTCGGTGGTGCTCTCCAACCTGATAGTGCCGGGGCTGCTGATGCTCGTGGCCATGCTGACGACGAGCTATTCGCTGGGCAACGAATGGAAGCGTGGCCGGCAGAAATATCTCTATGCGCTGGGGCGCGGCAATGTGGGCGCCATCATCATCGGGAAGCTCCTGCCGCAGACGGCGCTCTACACCCTGATCTTCTGGCTCATCGACCTCGTGTTCTACAGCTATCTGCAGTTCCCCTGCCAGTGCGGCATTCCCCGCATGATGCTCTGGGGCTTTCTGGCCGTGCTGGCCTCGCAGGGTTTCGGTTTGCTGATGTTCGAGGCATTCCCTGGTCAGATGCGTATGGCTATGTCGGCCTGTTCGCTGCTGGGCGTGATGCAGTTCTCGCTGGCAGGATTCTCGTTCCCCGTCTCGGCCATGGATGTCCCCTTCCAGTGGCTGTCGAACATCTTCCCGCTTCACCATTACTTTCTAATCTATGTCAATCAGTGCCTGAACGGGTACAGCATCAGTTATGCGTGGGCGAACGTGGCGGCTCTCGTAGGCATCAGTCTGCTGCCCCATCTCTTCTCCTTCCGCCTGAAGGATGCGTTACTCCATAAAGAATATCGAGCATGATACAACCGAAGTTTCCGATACTGCATGTCTGGTGGGACGAGCTCCGCGAGCTGGTGAAGGACGAGGGCATCCTGATCTTTGTCATCCTGCTCCCGCTGGGCTATCCCATTCTCTACGCAATGATTTACGACACAGAGGTGCAGCGCGAGTTGCCCATCTGCGTGGTAGATGACTGCATGTCGGGCCGCAGCCGCGACTTCATCCGCCGTGTCGATGCCACGCAGGAGGTAAACGTGGCCGCCCACTGTATCAGCATGGAGGAGGCTCAGGAGCTCATGCGGCGGCGTCAGGTATTCGGCATCCTGCGTATTCCCCGCGAGTTCGACCTGCAGTTGTGGCGTGGCGAGCAGACGGTGGTGGGGCTCTATAGCGACCTCACGTCTATGTTGTATTATAAAGTGGAGTATCTGGCGGTTATCAATGTGGCGCAAGAGCTGAACCGCAATATCAAGGTGCGGGAGCATCAGCAGAATACCACTGCCCGTGAGGAGGATCTGGCTCGCTGGCCCATCCGCTTCGAGGAGGTGAAGATGTACAATCCTGCAGGTGGTTTTGCAGCTTTCCTGATTCCCCCGGTGCTGATGCTCATCCTGCAGCAGGCGCTGTGTCTCGGTGTGGGGATGTCCATGGGGCGTGCCCGTGAGCGCTTCCGTGGGTTGGTCATTCCTCCCTCGCCGCATTATAAGAATACGCTGGCCGTCGTCCTGGGCAAGGGGCTTGTACACTTCCTGCTCTTCCTGCTGATGGCCTTCTACATGGCCATCTGTGTGACACGATGGTTCTCTCTGCCGCAGCTGGGACACTTCGTTGACCTGTTGGGCTTCTTTGTGCCCTATCTGCTGGCCTGTACGTACATGGCCATCTTCTGGTCCAGTTTCATTTTCCGTCGCGAGGACTGCATCCTGCTCTTCGTCTTCATGTCCGTGCCGCTGCTCTTCCTCATGGGCGTGAGCTGGCCGGGTGCCTCGATACCGCCTCTGTGGAAGGCGGTGGGCACCGTGTTCCCCTCCACGTGGGGGGCGAACGCCTACGTGCGTATTCAATGTATGGGTGCGTCGCTGGGCGACTGTCGTCAGGAACTTATGATGCTATGGGTGCTCGCCGGCGTGTACTTCCTCCTTTCCTGCTTCATGTATATGTTTGAGATTCGAAAGTCGGTGGGCCGGAGCATCCTTAATTGAGTCTTGTCGCGTAGAAAGGGGGGGCTTATGATTCTGTGGCCCCCGTCTTGTAGCTTGTGCTGTCGGGCTGTGAGGGTGCTGTCTCTGGAATGGAGTCGGGGAGTATGGTGAGTTCCACCTTGCATATCCCTGCCCGCAGGAAGTCCAGCTGGCGTGCGGCAGCCTTGCTCAGGTCAATCATGAATCGGCGGGTGAAGGGACCTCGGTCCGTGACACGCACCACCACCTCACGGCCATTCTTGAGGTTGCGTACGAGTAGTCTTGTGCCGAAGGGCAGCGTGCGATGGGCACAGGTCAGACTATCGCGATGGTACACCTCACCGCTGCTCGTGCGCCGGCCATGCAGCTTGTCCGAGTAATAAGAGGCCGTGCCCCTGATGCCTTTTTGCGCTGCCATCAGCTGGCACCACATGAGCACGGCCATGAAGATGTATCTCTGGAGTCTCATACCTGGGACTATGTTATCTTGAATTCTCGGACTACTTCAGCGTAAGCACCAGCGTGGGGTCGAGCGGATAGCGGCCGAAGTCCTTGCCATAGATGGCCAGACCGCCCTCACAGTCGTCGGGTACGGTGAAGCGTATTGTGGCCGTGCGGCTCTCGCCGAATGCGTCGGTCGGGACGTCCAGGCGGAAGAGTTGTCCGTAGGAACCGGCCTCAGACATGAGGCGGTTGGTGGGCTGGGAAGCCCAGGAGAGGATACCACGGTGGTCGGCAGGGTCGTCGTCGAGGGTACAGTCGGCAATCTCCTGGCCATTCACCGACACTTTGAGACGGGATGTCCAGCACAGCGTGTCGGTCATCGCATAGGCGTTGGGCGATTTGCAGTGGTCGAAGGTGCCCTCGCCCAGCATATAGCTTCCCTGTGCTTCGCCGCCTTTCACGTCCTTGCCGAACAGTTCTTTGGCCGATGCCTCGAAACGCAGCTGGGCCGACTTGATATTGTTGGCCCCGACGCCCTTGGGCAGAGTGAGCGTGTACTCAAAGTATCCGTGGCCGAATCCGTTGGCCTTCAGACTGTCATACACCACGGTCTGCAGCTTGGACCACTGCTGTGCCGAGAACGAGGAGGGGAGGAACGTGAGCAGACGTGTACTCTCGGTGGCTGTCGGCTTGCCCTCCTTGACGCGGAATGTCGTGAAGTTGCGGTGGAGCGTCTGCTTGCCAGCCTTCAGCACATAGCGCAGCAGGTAGAGGCCCTTGGCTTCGGGAATCGTCACGGACACCTTGCCGGCGGTGCAGCTCATGTAGGGGGCGAAGTCCACTGGCGTGGTGCTGGCCGAGAACGAGTTATACTCGCCCAGCTCGTTCCAGCCCACCAATTCGGTTTCTAACGAGAGGGCGCCCGGGTCCTTGTCGGTCATGAAGGAGGCATAGAAGGGAATCTCCACGTTCTCGCCGCCCTTGACCTCTGAGTAGAGGTAGCGCTCGGGGCTGATGTAGTAGAGACTCTGGAAGTCGGCCATTGTCATGCCCGGAACCAGTTCGTCCAGTCCGTCGATTTTCGGCGAGCGGTCATACTTCACGTATCCGTTCCATTCGTTGATGACGTCGTGGTGTTCGGTATAGAGCCATCCGGCACACTTGGGCTGCCGGCGGAAGGCGTCGATCATGATGTGATAGTCCCACGTGAAGTCGCAGTCGCCGGCACTTCCCTCGTAGCCCCACACGTTACCACATTCGCTGTTGATCATCGGTGCGTCGGTCTGCACGTTCTCCCCGATGTAGTTGAAGTGGCTGCCGGGATAGGTGCTGTCGACGTACATCTGAATCTCCTTCTCCCACAGGTATCCGGGTCGATAAGCATGCCACGAGTTGATGTCCGACTCCACATGGTCGCGGTTGCAGGCCGACTGGTCCTCCACGAGGCGTGAGGGATCCAGGCTCTTTGTCAGTCGGTACATGGAACGCACCCATTCCTGGGTCTCCGGGGTATATACCTTGTCGGTGAAGAGTCCCCATGTCTCATTGAAGTTCACCCATGCGTAGATACAGGGATGGTTATAGTCTCGCTCCACCTGAGCCCGCATGCAGCGTTCCCAATCCTCGCGTGCCTCGGGCACGGGAGCGCCCCAGAAGTTCGGCGTGTCGGCCATGATGAGCAGACCCAGCTTGTCGGCCCAGTAGAGCTTGCGCGGAATCTCCACCTTGATGTGAATACGGTTGGCGTTGAGGCCCAGCTTCTTGGAGATCATAATCTCGTTGCGCATGAACTCGTCGCTCGGGAAGGTGTAGAAGCCGTCGGGATGGTAGCTCTGGTCCAGACACTGCTGGAGATAGATCGGTTTGTTGTTCAGGGCCACGTACTTGAAGTCGGCTCCCGGGAACGGCATCACGCTGATCTTGCGTTGTCCGAAGTAGCTCTTCACGGCGTCCTGCTTGCCCAGCGCAGCCTCCACCTCATAGAGGAAGGGATCGTCGAGGTCCCAGAGGTGCTGGTTCTGGATGGGGATGGTGAAGCTGGCTTCGGCCTTCCCGCTGATGTCTGCCTTGAAGGTCTTCTGATTGCCCGTGTTGAACTTCAGCGTGAAGTTCTCGCCTTGAGCGGCGGGTGCAGCAAGGGCCACATCTACGCGCACGACGGCCTGGTCAATGTCAGGCGTGAAGTGCAGCGAACGGATATAGTTCTCGCCGCGTGCCTCGAGATAGACGGTCTGCCAGATACCGCGTGCATTGCCATAGCCCTGTTTGCCGTAGAGGTGTGCATCGCTCTTGGTGTCGTCAGCCTTGATGAGCAACTGTAGGTCTTCGCCCAGGCGGTCGGTGGGAATCTCACATTCGAAAGGCGTGTAGCCTCCCTGATGCCGTCCGATTTCCTTACCGTCGAACCACACCTGGGTGTCCCAGTCGGAGGCTCCGATGACGAGGAACACGCGCTTGCCCTTCCAAGCGCGGGGCACGGAAATATCGCGTCCGTACCATCCGATATTACCCTTGTCCTCCACTTCCGAAAGCTTGGAGCCCCAGGGGAAGGGCACCAGGATGCGTTCGGTCATTGCTTCCAGCGTTTTCTCGGTGAGTGCCTTGGCGGCAGCCGTGGAGTCAAAGGTGAAGGCCCAGTAGCCGTTCAGGTTCTTCCATTCGGCACGTTCAAAGTCGGGACGGGGATGTTCCGGCAGGGGAATAGACTCGGATGTAGTGTCTCCTGTACATGCAGCCAGCAATTGGATGGCCAGCGTGCAAACAACAAAAATGCTCTTTTTCATAATGCGTATATATAAGTAGTTCAATGCAGCTGATTGTATGGTGCAAAAACACCTAACCGCCTGCAAAGGTACGAATAAGCGAGGAGAATGCAAAACAAAAGAGCGCTTTCTTTTGTTTTGCATGCTTGAGCGGAAGTACTTTCGACGTAGTCAGAGGTACGAAAAGAAGAGGAGAATGCAAAACAAAAGAGCGCTTTCTTTTGTTTTGCATGCTCGAGCGGATTTCCCATGACGTGTTCCTGGGGACTTTATCACGTGTGATAAACTCTTTTATCACGCGTGATAAAGCGCTGCGCTGCACGTTATGTAACTCGACACTCGGCAAACTCGGCAAAATGTGACAGGATGTGTGGCTCGTGCGATTACAAATTGTGCAGACGGGGTAGTACGTTGCTTCGTAGCGAGCAGTATGAGCTTTCTGCATCTGCGTCACGTCGTTATTCGCTTAAATTGCTGTCCTTTCCTCGCGAAAAGTACGGCAGAATTTGGTGCATGACGCATTTTTTTATAATTTTGCATGTTGGAAATATATTTATATGATATGACACGCCATATTCGCCGACTATTCACACTGGGCTGCACATTGCTGTTGCTTTCATCCTGTGTCTCTAATAAGAAGATGGTCTATCTGCAAGGCGCTAAGGACACTTACGCGGTGCCCAAGGACATCACGCAGGCTTTTGAACTCTGTGTCCAGCCCGATGATCAGCTGGCCATCTCCGTGGCCAGCAAGAAGCTGGAGCTGATACAGCCGTTCAATAACAATACGCTCATCGGCGGCGGAAACAATTCGGTGACCGGCGCCAACACCATCAACGTGTCCTCGGGTGTGTCCTACTTTCAGGTGGACAAGAACGGTGACATCGAGTTCCCCATTTTTGGCACGCTACATGTGGGCGGCCTTACCACCCGACAGATTTCGACGATGGTGCAGGAGAAGCTGGTGAACGAAAACTACATCCCCGACGCTGTGGTGAACACAAAGATAATGAGCTTCAAGGTGACTGTGCTCGGCGACGTGAAGAACCCTGGCACGCAGACCTATCAGGGCGAGCGTCTGACCATCCTGGAGGCTATTGGCAAGGCGGGCGACCTGAACAATAGTGCCCATCGCGACCAGGTGCTGGTGGCGCGCGAGGAAAACGGTAAGCGGGTGGTTTACGAAGTGGACCTACGCGACGAACAGTCGGTGTTCCTGTCGCCCGCATACTATATGCAACAGAACGACGTAGTGTACGTGCAGCCGAACAAGAGCGAGCGTGTGAAAGGCAGCACCGGCTACACGTGGCTCTCCGTGGGCAGCACCCTCGTAAGCATTGTCGTTTCGGTGGTTTCACTGCTCGTAGCATTGTCCAAGTAATAAAGACACCCCTATGGAAAACAGACGCAATATGAATACAATCCCGCCGGCATACAAGCGTCCGGCCAGCGAAAGTGCAGACGAGAACTTCTTCTCCCTGCGCGACCTGCTGGAGACGGTGCAGACGAAGTGGGTTTACTTTCTCCTTTCGGTTCTCATCTTTGGCGCTTTGTCGTGGCTCTATCTCTCCAGCCGCACTCCGCTCTACCAGCGACATGCAGTTATCCTGGTCAAGGACGATGCCACAGGAAGCACCAGCAGCAAGCGGTCGGCTCTGAACACCACTTCCCTCATGCAACTGAACGGCGTGCTGGGCGGCACCAGTGTGAAGAACGAACTGTACATCCTGCGCTCCTATCAGCTGATGCGTGAGGTGGTGAAGACCTTGGGACTGGACGTGCAATATGACTATCACTACCGCATGCGCCATATCTCGCTGTACAAGGAACGACCTGTCACCGTGGACTTCAAGAGCGAATACCGCCATCCACTGCGCTTTCAGCTGACGGTGGATGGTGCAGGCGGGTACACCATCTCCAATGTCCGCTACGGCGAGCGTCTCCAGAAGCGGGAGTTTGCAAAGTCCTTCTCGTACGGCGATTCGGTGGATGCTCCTTTCGGACAGTTCGTGGTGACGCTCAACGAAAAAGCCCTGGAGCGATTTGCCGGCAAGAGCATTACCGTGACGCGCTACAGCGTGGAGGACGCCGCCATAATGACGTGCGGCCGGGTGAGTACGAGCGAGATGGACAAGGAAAGCACCCTGGTCATCCTGAACTGCACCGACTCCAACATTCGCCGGGCCGATGACATCCTCTCCTCCATCCTCGAGGCCTACAAGCAGAGCATCATCCAGAACAAGAACGAGATAGCCCAGAGCACGGCCGACTTTATCGACGACCGCATTGCCCTCATCAGTATCGAACTGGGCGAGGTGGAGAACGAGATGGCTCAGTTCAAGCAGCGGAATGGGCTGATGGACATCAAGGCCAATGCCGATGCTTTCCTGGGACAGACCACAGCGGCGCGGCAGCGCACGATACAGGCTGAGACGCAGTACAACCTGGTACAATACCTTGCCGACTATGTCTCCCGCAACATGCAGGGACACAATCTTATCCCCTCGCTGGGCGGAGTGGCCGACGTGGGCATACAGACCCAGATATCACAGTTCAACCAGCTGATGCTCCAGCGCAACAATCTGGCTTCCACGGCGGGCGAGGAAAGCCCCTCTATCAAGGACCTGGACGCCAATCTGGATCAGATGCGTCAGGCCATCATCGCTTCACTCGAAGGGTTTTCGGCCAGTCTGAAGCTACAGCTGCAGCAGGCACGCAAGGATGAGCAGGGCCTCAACACTACCATGCATGCCGTGCCGCAGAAGGAGAAGGAATTCATCGACATCAGCCGCCAGCAGGCTATCAAGGAGACGCTCTTCACCTTCCTGCTCAACCGTCGCGAGGAAACTGCGCTCCAGCTGGCCATCACAGAGGCAAACATCAGTATCGTGGAGCATCCCTTCGGGAGCAAACATCCCGTGGCCCCGCGCCGCAGGATCATCATGCTGCTGGGCTTGCTGGCCGGTCTCATCATCCCCTTGGTATATTTCCGCACCAAGGCATTGCTGAACATGACCGTGCGCGGTCGCCGCGACATCGAATCCTTCACCACCATCCCTGTACTGGGCGAGGTACCGCATCGGCGTGATGGACTGGACGACAGCGCCATCGTGGTGAACAACGAAAGCGACGATGCGCTGGGCGAGGCATTCCGCCTGCTGCGCTTCAGCACAAACTTCATCAAGCGTGATGCCCGTGTCATCATGTTTACCAGCACCATGCCCGGCGAAGGAAAGACATTTATCAGTCGCAATTTCTCGGCCACCATTGGTATCACCGGTAAACGCGTGGTGCTCGTGGACACGGATATCCGCAAGCGTACACAGAGCCGACTCTCCTCGACAGAACGACGGGGCGGACTGACCTCCTACCTCTCGGGCAGCGCGACCGACCTGAAGAGCCTGATAGTCACGAACGGCATTGCCGAGAACGTGGACTTCCTGCCCGCCGGCATCACACCGCCCAATCCTGCCGAACTACTCATGAGCGACCGCCTCGACGAGTGTATGGCCGAGCTGCGCCAGATGTATGACTATGTCATCGTGGATAATGTGCCGGCCCAGGTGGTGGCCGACGCCGGCATCGTAAACCGTGTGGCCGACCTTACAATATACGTGGTGCGCGAGGGTAAGGTGGACCGTCGCTACCTGCCCGAACTGGAGCGTCTGCACCAAGAAGGTAAGTTCAACAACCTGTGCATCGTCATCAATGACGCCAGCATGGAGAAGAAGGTGTATGGCTACGGCTATAAGGCCGAGGAACCTAAGCGTGGCCTGCGTCGCCTGTTCAAGTCTTGACAGTTATCTTATATCTATTCACTTTTTAAATTCAAACTACTATGACTGGTATCATTGGTTCAATCATCATCGGCATCCTGGCCGGTTTCTTTGCAAACAAGATTATGGGCGGCAATGGCGGCCTGCTCTGGAACCTCCTGCTCGGCGTTGTCGGCGGTGCATTCGGCGGCTGGCTTCTGCCTCTGCTCGGCATCAGCTGGGGCGGACTCATCGGTCAGCTCGGGACGGCCATCGTGGGCGCAGTGCTCGTGCTCTGGATTGCTTCGATGATTAAGAAGTAATCGGTATATTCGGAATACGCGGAAGCGGAATAATCGGAGAGGGCAACAGGCTTCTCCGGTTATTCCGCTTCTTCTTTCCTTACGCGTACGCGCGTATATAAATAAGGTATAGGCGTCGGGTTGGGCTATTCAGAAGCGTGTGACCTCCTCGACCTCCTCGATTTTCTTCAGGTCGCGGCAGATGGCTTGCAGGTCGCTGACGTCGTGTACCTCGAGTTGGATATCGCCACGGAAAATGCCGCCGTCTGTCTGTATATTCAGCCGCTTGATGTTCACGTTGAGCTGTTGTGAGAGGATGGCTGTCATCTGGTGCAGTACGCCCACATGGTCGATGCCCTGCAGGTGGATGTTGACCGGGAAGAAGAGCTCCTTGTGTGTGTCCCATGTGGCAGCCAGGATATGGTTGCCGTCGCTGGCCTTGAGCTTGGAGGCTATCTCGCACTGGCGTTTGTGTATCGTGATACGGTTCTGTCCGTCGAAATAGCCCAGCACGTCATCGCCCGGGATGGGGTGGCACTGTTCGCAGATGATATAGTGTCGGATGGTCTCCTCGTTCAGTATGAGCGGCTTCTTGCGGTCAATCTTCAGGGCGGTGGCAGCGGGAGCCTCGGCCTCGGCCTTCGGTGCATTGTCCTGTGGCGTGTCGTGATGGGGAATGAAGAACGTGAGGTATCGGCTCCAGCTCTTTCTGTTGCCTTTCATCTTGAGGATGTTGCGTTCGTCGTTCCCCAGTGTGATATGTCCTGCACCGATAGCGGCAAAGAGTTCCTCACGCGTCTTCATCCCGTGGAGAGCGCACAGGCGTTCGAGGTTGGTGCTGGTGGGTTCCTGCTCTATTTGGGCCAGGAACTCGTTGAGTTTCTCCTCACCCAGTTTCTGTGTCTCGCGCTCCTCGCGACGTAGTATGGCCTGAATCTTTCCCTTGGCCTTTGCCGTCGTGGCGATGTCCATCCACTCGCGCGTCACCTTTTGTGTCTTGGAGGTCAGAATCTCCACCTGGTCGCCGCTCTCCAGCTTATAGTTGATGCCCACGAGCTTGTGGTTTACCTTGGCGCCGATGCAGTGAGTGCCGAGGAACGTGTGAATGTTGAAGGCAAAGTCGAGTGCCGTGGCACCGGCGGGCATGGTCTTGAACTCTCCCTTTGGCGTGACGACGAATATCTCGCTGGCATATAGATTCAGTTTGATGGCGTCGAGGAAGTCGATGGCGTTCGGTTGCGGGTCGTCCAGGATTTCCTTGATGGTGCGCATCCACTTGTCCAGCTCGTTTTCGCTCTCCTCGCTGCTCTGCTCCCCTTCCTTGTATTTCCAGTGGGCAGCAAAGCCCTGTTCGGCGATGTCGTCCATCCGGCGGCTGCGTATCTGGACTTCCACCCACTGTCCCTTCTTGTTCATTAGGGTGGTGTGCAGGGCTTGGTAGCCATTTGACTTGGGATGTGACAGCCAGTCGCGGAAACGTTCCGGGTGAGGCTTGTAGATGCTGCTGGCGATGGCATATATCTGGAAACACTCGGCAATCTCGTCTTGCACGCCTTCGTTCTCGAAGATGATGCGTACGGCCAGGATGTCGTAAATCTCTTCGAAGGAGACATGCTTGTTCTGCATCTTGTTCCAAATGCTGTAGGGCGTCTTGATGCGCGCCTTTATCTCATATTTTAGCCCGGTCTCGTCGAGACGGGCGCGGATGGGTGCAATGAACTCTTGGAATGTTTCGTGCAGATGCTGCGTTATGTCGTCGATCTTCTTGCGCAGGGCCTGATACTCCTCGGGATGCTCGTAGCTGAAACTCAGGTTCTCCAGCTCTTCCTTTATCTTATTTAATCCAAGTCGATTGGCCAGCGGTGCGTAGAGGTATAGAGTCTCGCCTGCAATCTTGTATTGCTTGCTGGGAAGCTGGCTGCCCAGTGTGCGCATGTTGTGCAGGCGGTCGGATATCTTGATCAGGATGACGCGGATGTCGTCGCTCATGGTGAGCAGCAGCTTCTTGAACGACTCGGCTTGTGCCGAAGCCTTCTCGCCGAAGATGCCGCCTGAGATTTTCGTCAGTCCATCGACAATCTCGGCAATCTTGGGGCCGAAGATGTTGCTGATGTCCTCCACGGTGTACTCCGTGTCCTCCACCACGTCGTGCAGGAGTGAGGCGCAGATGCTGGTGCTTCCCAGCCCGATCTCTTCGCAGGCAATCTGTGCCACGGCAATGGGGTGCATGATGTATGGCTCGCCCGAGAGTCGGCGTACGCCTTTATGGGCCTGACGGGCAAAGTTGAAGGCCTTCTCAATGATTTCCACGTGTTTCCGATGGTGCGAGTGGAGATACGTGTCTATCAAGTGCTGGTAGGCCTCGTTCACCATTCTCTCGTCTTCTGTCTCCCTGTTGTTCATAGCTTATTATGCTTTAACCATCCGATTTTGTATCTCGTTCCCTGACCGTTGCCCCTTTTCTCTCTCTTTACTTTACGCGTAGCTTCTGCCCCTCGCGTATGTTGGTACGGCGTCCCATACCGTTGAGGCGCTGCAGGCGTGCAATGGTGGTGTGGTTCTTGCGTGCGATGGCACCCAGCGTTTCTCCCTTCCGCACCTTGACATACGATGCTTTCTCGCTGCTTGCCGGTGCGCTCTTGCCCCCCTTGGTCCCCTTTGTGTTCACGGCTGTCTCCACCACCTTGCGTCCCATTTTGATGCCTTCGGCCTTGTAATTGTATATCGAGTCGCCGGCTTCGATGAATGCGTTTATGGCCGGTGCCGGCATGCGCAGGGTGCAGGCATGTGCATCACCGGGAATCAATGTGGTGCGGTATTGCGGGTTCAGCGCTTTCAGCTCGTCCATGTCAATGTGGCACACGGCGGCAATCTGTTCCATATAGACATTGCGGCTCACGGTGAGCGTGTCTGTACCGGCAGGCAGCATCGAGCTTGCGGGGCAGATATTGTGGTCGCAGTAGTAGTTCATGATGTAGTTGGCCGCGATGAAGGCGGGCACGTAGCCGCGTGTCTCGTTGGGCAGGTAGGGATAGATCTGCCAGTAGTCCTTGGAGCCTCCGGCTCGCTTGATGGCCTTGTTCACGTTGCCTGGTCCGCAGTTGTAACAGGCGATGACGAGCGTCCAGTCTCCGAAGATGTCATATAGGTCTTTCATGTAACGGGCTGCAGCGTAGCTCGACTTGATGGGGTCCCGGCGTTCGTCGATGAGGCTTGTCACCTCTAGGCCATACTGCTTTCCGGTTGTAATCATGAACTGCCACAGTCCGGCTGCACCGACGCGGCTGGTGGCGCCGGGGTTCAGCGCACTCTCGATGATGGGCAGGTACTTCAGCTCCAGCGGTATCTGGTAGCTCTCCAGGGCCTCTTCGAAGAGCGGCATGTAAAAGTTCGAGGCTCCGAGCATGATGCTCACTGAGCGTCTCAGGCGTCCGCTGTACTGGTCGATGTATTTCTGCACGGTTTCGTTGTACGGCATCTCCATCACGTTGGGCAGGCGCTGCAGGCGGCTGATGTACACTTCGGGAGGGAAGGTGGGATTCTCGCCCGTGGTCTCACAGCTGTCGTCGAAGGCGACAAAGTTGCGTATGTTCCATTCGTAGAGCAGACTGTCTATCTCGTGTTGCTGCATGCCTTCGGGCAGGCTGAGGCTGTCGGTGTCGGCCGACGTGTCGGCGGTCGCTTCCTGTGCCGTGAGAGGCAGGGCAAACATGAGTGCCATGCCGAGTGATAGTATGATGTGGTGTTTCATGTGCATGTCCGTTCTTTTAGAATGTCAGGCTGCATTGCAGTCCGATGGATGTGTGTTCCTCTCCGCCGTGGCGCCATCCCTGTCTGATGGTCGCGGGCTCCAGGTGCAGCGACAAGTCCTGGCTGATGTCGAAGGAGGATAGCTCGGCATCCACATACGCATCAATCACGGATATCAGATATACGCCGACAAAGGCGAATATACTCATGTCGCGATACTTGCGGAAGTGGTTCTTCTTGTTCTTGAAGATGGTCTTGAAGCGTTCTTCCTTGCCCGAGATGTCGTAGCCCATAGGCAGCATCTTCTCGTAGCTCTTGGTGGCGGGGTCGCTGTCCATGATGTCGAGATAGGCTTGCTGGTAGTCATGTAGCATCATGTTGTTCCATGTGAGTGCGTATGTGCATCCCAGGAATCCACCGTACACAATGGGCAGCTTCCAGTACTTGCGGTTATATATCTGTCCTCCTCCAGGGAATACGAGTGCCAGCCACGTGGCACGTATGGGGTCTGGCTTGAATGCCTGGTCTTTCGGTTGCATGTGCAGGCGTTGGAGCAGGCTGTCGGCCAGTTGCTGCATGGTGACGCTGTCCACCGCCGTCGAGTCAGGCATCAGTAGTTCCTGTCCGTCGGTGTCTGGCTCGGTCTTCACCTCTTGTGCCCGCAGGGGTGTGCTTCCAGCTGTCAGCCATACGACAAGCAGCAGGCAGATGGCTTGCCGTTTCGCGGGCCATTCTGTTCTCCATGTTCCGATGTGCAGTCTCTTTCTCTTCAATTTCAACAGCCTCCAGTGAAAGTCACTTTTTTAATTCGTCCAGGAGTTCCATGATGTGCAGCAGCTCGGTGTCGTTGGCAAAGGGGATGGTAATCTTTCCCTTGCCCGACTGCGAGCATGTCATCTGCACCTTCGTCTTGAACAGTCGGCTCAGGCTCTCTCGCAGGCTGTGGTATTCGCTGCTCAGCGACGAACCCTTCTGGCGTATGCGTTTGCCTTCCTTGCTGCGCACGGCTCCTCCTTCGCTCAGTTCCTTGACGATTTCCTCGATGCGGCGTACGCTCATCCGCTCCTTCTTCATCTCGTCGAATACCTTCAGCTGTGCCGTGGGGTCATCCAGTGTGAGCAGTGCGCGTGCGTGTCCCATGTCTATCTCGCGGTTCTTGAGGGCCATCTGGATGTTGGCCGGCAGCTTCAGCAGTCGCAGGTAATTGGTCACGGTGGCGCGATTCTTGCCCACTCGGTCGCTCAGCTGCTCTTGCGTCAGTCCGTACTGTTCGATGAGATGCTGGTAGGCCAATGCGATTTCCAGTGCCGTGAGATCCTGTCGCTGGATGTTCTCGACGAGTGCCATTTCCATCATGTTCTCGTCGTCCACCGTGCGGATGTATGCCGGGATGCGTGTCAGTCCGGCCAGTTGGCTGGCCCGCCAGCGTCGTTCTCCGGCGATGATGATGTAGGTGCCGTCGCCCATGTCGCGCAGTGTGATGGGCTGTACGATGCCTATCTGGCGTATGCTGCTGGCCAGTTCCTGCAGGCTGTCGGTGTCAAAGTCGCGTCGCGGCTGGTCGGGGTTGGGGCGTATCTGTGTGATGTCCACCTCGTTGATACTCGACGAGCCCTCTGTCTTCACCTCATCCATACTGATGAGGGCATCCAGTCCTCGTCCCAGTGCCTGGTATTTCTTGCGTATTGGCATAGTTCGTTTTCCGTTATGGTCAGTTGCTTGACGGTGTGTTCTTCTTTATAATCTCCTCGGCCAGTTTGAGGTGAGTCTTTGCTCCGGCCGAGTCGGCATCGTATAGCAGTGCGGGCATGCCGTGGCTTGGTGCTTCGCTCAGCTTGACGTTGCGTGGGATGACAGTCTTGAAGACGAGTTCGCGGAAGTGGCGTTTCACCTCGTCGTAAATCTGGTTGGCCAGTCGCAGGCGGCTGTCGTACATTGTGAGCAAGAAACCTTCGATGGACAGCGATGGATTGAGTTTCGACTTGACGATCTTGATGGTGTTCAGCAGTTTGCTGATACCCTCGAGGGCAAAGTACTCGCATTGCACGGGTATGATGACGCTGTCGGCTGCTGTGAGTGCGTTCACTGTGATGAGTCCCAGGCTGGGGCTGCAGTCGATGAGGATGTAGTCATATTCCTTGCGGATGGGTTCGAGCAGGTTCTTGAGTACCTTCTCTCTTCCGTGCTCGTTGAGCATTTCTATCTCTGCGCCCACGAGGTCGATGTGCGACGGCACGATGTCCAGCCCGTCGATGTCTGTGGTGTAGATGGCTTCGCGGATGTCCAAGTGGTTGATGAGCACGTGGTATAGCGAGCACTCCACCAGGTTGATGTCCACTCCCATGCCCGACGAGGAGTTGGCCTGCGGGTCGGCGTCGATGAGGAGCACTTTTTTCTCCAGCGTGGCCAGCGAGGCCGAGAGGTTCATGCTCGTGGTGGTCTTTCCCACGCCTCCCTTCTGATTGGCTAATGCTATGATCTTACTCATGTCGTTCAAAACTGTCTTTCAAAACGCTTCGGTGGCGTATGTCATATTATCATGGGCAAAGGTACGCATTTTGTCGCGTTCTGCCTCGATTCTGGGGGAAAGATTGCGCAATGTGTTGAAAAGTCGCCCCCAATGTTAATAACTTTTTGTCCCGATGAGCTGCGTATTTAGGCGCGAAGTTAAGATTTTCTTTTGGAATAACCTTAGGTTTAAACTTTTTTAGTACTTTTGCGGCGCGAAATTAAGATTCTTTATGTCAAACAGGCCCCTTATATTGATTTCAAACGATGATGGAGTGCAGGCTCAGGGCATTCAGGTGCTCACGCGCCTGATGCGCTCGCTGGGCGATGTCATCGTAGTGGCTCCCGACTCGGCACGTTCGGGTGCGGCGTGCGGTATCACGCCGGTGCGTCCTGTGCGTGTGTCGCTCTTGCATGAGGAGGATGGCCTCTGTTGCTACGAGTGCAGCGGCACGCCGGTCGATTGTGTGAAACTGGCTCTCGAGAAGGTGGTTCCTCGCCGGCCGGACCTTATGGTGAGTGGCATCAACCATGGTGATAATGCCTCGGTGAGCCTGCACTACAGCGGTACGATGGGTGCGGTGCTCGAGGCGTGCATGAAGGCTGTTCCGGCCATTGGCTATAGTCTGATGACGCGCCTGCAGCAGTGTGACTTCACGCCCTACGAGGACGTGGTGCTGCGTGTGGCACGGCGCGTACTCTCCGACGGCCTGCCGCAGGATGTCTGCCTGAACGTGAACTTTCCCTTCGTGGAGCAGCTTCAGGGCGTCAGCGTGTGTCGCATGGCGCGTGGCAACTGGTTGCAGGAGTGGCGTGAGACGGAGGTGCCCGGCGAGTATTGCCTCACGGGTTATTTCACCAACCTGGAGCCCGAAGCTGAGGATACCGACTACTGGGCCTTGCAGCATGGCATAGCCGCTGTGACGCCCATCCAGCTGGACATGACCCACTATCCCCTGTTAGGGCATTTCGAGGTGTAGTCCTCTCTGCCCGTTGACACTCATCATTCACGATAACCATTAGACAGCGCATTTTCTCATGAAATACTATCTTATTGCCGGCGAAGCCAGTGGCGACCTGCATGCCAGCCATCTCATTGCAGCTCTGAAGGAGCGCGATCCCGAGGCCGTCTTCCGCTGCTATGGCGGCGACATGATGCAGGCGCAGGGGGCTCAGCTGGTGGGCCACTATTGCGACATGGCCTACATGGGCATCTGGCCCGTCCTCCTGCATGCCCGCACGATACTGCGCAAGATGAGCGAGTGCAAGCGGGACATCCTCCACTGGCAGCCCGATGTGGTGATTCTGGTGGACTATCCCGGCTTCAACCTCAAGATTGCCCGCTACGTGAAGTCGCACACGAGAATCCCCGTCTATTACTACATCGCTCCCAAGATATGGGCATGGAAGGAGCACCGTATCCACGCCATCCGGCGCGATGTGGACGAGCTGTTCAGCATCCTGCCTTTCGAAGTGGAGTTCTTCGAGGGTAAACACCACTATCCCATCCACTATGTGGGCAACCCCACGGTGGACGAAGTGGCTGCCCATCGCCCAACGTCGGCCACGTGGCGGAAGCCTGTTATCGCACTGCTCCCAGGCAGTCGCGTGCAGGAGATTCGGGGCAACCTGCACCGCATGCTCGAGGCCGCTGCTCCCTTTGCACGTGACTATCAGCTCATCGTGGCGCAGGCACCCGGCCAGCCCGATACCGTCTATATGCCCATCATTGAGGATTGCCGGCGCCGCTTCTTCCCCGATGTGCTGATGCCGGTGGGGCTCCAGTCGGGCGGCACGTTCGACCTCCTCTCTCATGCCGCGGCGGCGCTGGTGACGAGCGGCACGGCCACCCTGGAGACTGCGCTTTTCCGTGTGCCTCAGGTGGTGTGCTATTATATGAAAGCGGGGTGGCTGGCCACGCTGGGTAGACGTCTGATTCTGAAAATTCCGTACATCTCGCTGGTTAATCTGGTGGCTGGCAGGGAGGTGGTTCCCGAGCTCGTGGCCGATGGGATGACACCCTCGCTGGTGCGCCGCCACCTTTCCTCCATCCTGCCTGGTGGCGAGGCACGCCAGGGACAGCTCGACGGATACGAGGAAGTGGCCCGCAGGCTGGGCTCTCCTGGAGCGCCGCAACGTGCTGCTACTCTGATGATTGAGATTCTGTCGAGGCATTCTTGCGAGTCGTAGGAATCGGCTGCTCGTCTCGCCTTGAGGAGCTTCTTCCGGCCGCCACTTTCGGTTCCTTTTTATGGGGCGGCTCACCTCACCTTTCTGCGGAGCACGCTCCTCCGGCTTCCGGAACACGCTCCTCCGGCTTCCGGAGCACGCTCTTCCGACGCCCGGAGCACGCTCCTCCTCCGCCCCCTGTCTGTTCCGTCTTCCGACGCAGCCTTCTGCATGTCCTTGCGCGATGTCTTTCGCGGCTCTCTATGTTGTTCCGATTCTTTTACGCTTGTATTTTATATGATAATTCGGAGCTGTCAAAAATGACTCAATAAGACGCCACCTTTTTGGTCGTGTCTACTTTATTAAGTCTTATTTCTTAACGTTTTGTTTGGATATTTGAAAATACTATTGTAACTTTGTCCCCAAATTGTAAATCTCAGATTGTTTACAGCATTTATCATACCTTTGTACACAAAAAAGACATTTATGAAACTCTACACGACACTATTGCCGCTCCTGTTTTCTGTTGCCCTTCAGGCGCAGACGGCACGGATGGTGGACCCATCGGAAATTCAGCCTACTCAGACAAACTACGTGATGAACCGTGCCCCGCTGGTGAATACTCCGTTTTTGAAACTTCCCCTGACATCAATCACTCCCCGCGGATGGGTGGCCGAGATGTTGCGCCGCCAGGGGGAAGGTCTGGCCGGAAAGTTGGGTGAGATCAGCGCCTGGCTCGATAAGAAGGAGAATGCCTGGCTCGAGAAGGGCGGAAAGCACGGTTGGGAAGAGGTTCCATACTGGCTGCGCGGATATAGCAACATGGCCTATCTCTCGGGTGACAAGGCAATGCTCGAGGAGACTAAGTTCTGGGTGGAGGCCATCCTGAAGAGTGCGCGTGAGGACGGCTACTTCGGGCCCGTCAATGAACACGAAGGACACTACGAGGTGTGGGCTAACATGCTCGCCCTGCAAATCCTTCAGGACTGGTATGACTACTCGGGAGACAAGCGTGTGCTGAAGCTCATGGCCGACTACTTCCGCTGGCAGCAGAACTATCCGGAGGAGAAGTTCCTGCACCGCTATTGGGAGAACTCGCGCGGCGGCGACAATCTGCTCTCCATCTTGTGGCTTTATAATCGCACGGGCGAGGAATGGCTGCTCGACGTGGCCCGCAAGGTGCATCGCTGCACGGCCAACTGGATGCAGGAGAGCACTCTGCCCAACTGGCACAACGTGAACGTGGCCGAATGTTTCCGCGAACCTGCCGAGTACTACATGCTCTCGGGCGACAAGAAGGCGCTCAAGGCTACCTATGACGACTTCCACCTCATCCGCCGCATCTTCGGACAGGTGCCGGGCGGCATGTTCGGCAGCGACGAGAACTGCCGTAATGGATATATCGACCCGCGCCAGGGCACGGAGACCTGCGGCTTCGTGGAGCAGATGCTCTCGGACGAGATACTGATGACCATGACGGGCGACCTCCTCTGGATGGAGAACCTCGAGGACGTGACCTTCAACTCGCTGCCCGCTGCCTTCACCCATGACATGCGCTCCCTGCGCTACCTGACGTCGCCGAACATGGTACAGTCCGACAGCAAGAACCACAGTCCCGGCATACAGAACGGCGGTCCGTTCCTCCTGATGAACCCCTTCAGCAGCCGCTGCTGCCAGCATAACCACTCGATGGGATGGCCTTACTATGCCGAGAATCTGGTGCTGGCCAGTGCCGACGGCGGCATCGCCCTGCTCACCTACAGCGACTGCCAGGCCCGCGTGAAGGTGGCCGACGGGCAGGAGGTCCTGCTCGACGAACAGACCCACTATCCCTTCAGCGAAGACATCATGCTGACCATCAGCCTCCCTCAGAATAAGGCAAAGGGGAGCAACTCCCGTAAAAAAGCATCTCGCGCTGCTGCGGCTGGCATCTCCTTCCCGCTCTATCTGCGCATTCCCACATGGACGCCTGCCGCCCACGTCACGGTAAACGGCGAGACGGTGCCCTGCGAGGTGACGTCCGGCCTGCTCTGCATCAGCCGTGAGTGGAAGGACGGAGACCATGTGAAGCTCTTCTTCCCCATGCAGCTCAGCCTGCGCCGATGGGCACTGAACAAGCAGAGCGTTACCGTCGATTACGGCCCGCTGACCATGAGCCTCTTCATCAAGGAACGCTATGTGAAGATCGACAGCAAGTCCACTGCCATCGGTGACTCCGGGTGGCAGGAGAATGCCGATGCCAGTCGCTGGCCGTCCCATGAGATATATGCCGACACGCCCTGGAACTATGCCCTGCTCCCCGACGTGAAGTCGATGCAGGTGGAACGCGGCACATGGCCTGGCGACAACTATCCCTTCAACAGCGTGAACACCCCCATCCGAGTGAAGGCTTGTGGCGCACGTATCCCCTCGTGGGGACAGGACAGCACCGGCCTGTGCCAGATTCTGCCCGATGCCGATGCACCCCGCGAGGCCCCGGAGGAAATAACCCTGGTACCCATGGGCTCGGCCCGCCTCCGCATCAGCGCCTTCCCACCGCTGGAGTGATAACCTAATGTAAAACATACATAAACTCATACAAACAAGATGAAACTGCGTTATCTAATTCTCTCCATGGCCATCCCCGTGCTGGCCGGCTGCCAGCAGGAGGCAGCAGATGTTTTCACCCCCTACACACCCACCGACCTGCGTCTGCCCTCTGTGCCGCTGGTGGTGAACGACCCCTACTTCTCTGTGTGGTCGCCTTATGACCGGTTGACCGACGGCACCACACGTCATTGGACGGACAAGGAGATGCCCCTGCTCGGCTTACTCCGCGTGGACGGCAAGGTATATCGCTTCTTGGGTGCACAGGAATGTATCCTGAGTGCCATCGCACCGATGGCCGACGAGGAACGATGGGAAGGACAGGTGACCCACGACGTGCAGCGCGACGGATGGCAGAATGAAGACTTCAACGCCACCACATGGAGCACCGAGAAGGCAGCCTGGGGCTCGCCCAACCTGAAGCACATCAGCAACCGCTGGACACACGAGAACAGCGATATATACATACGTCGTGCCGTGCAGCTCACGGCCGAGCAACTGGCCGAGGACCTCTATCTGAAGTACTCGCACGACGATGTCTTCGAACTTTACGTGAATGGCACACAGGTGGCCAGCACGGGCGAGACATGGGTGAACGACGTGGTGCTCCACGTGACCGACTCGCTGAAGGCGCTCTTCCATGAGGGCACCAACATCATCGCCGCCCACTGCCATAACACCACGGGCGGTGCGTATGCCGACTTCGGTCTCTTCCGCAATGTGCGTCCCGACGGTGTGGCTGCCGAGGTGGCCGAGCAGAAGAGCGTGGACGTACTGGCTACCAATACGTACTACACCTTTGCCTGCGGCCCGGTGGAGCTGGATGTGGTCTTCACCGCTCCGATGCTCATCGACGACTACGACCTCATCTCTACGCCCGTGAACTACATTTCATACCAGGTGCGTGCCACCGACGGACAGATGCATGACGTGCAGCTGTATCTCTCGGGCAGCCCGCTGCTGGCTGTGGATGAGGCAAGCCAGCCCACCATCTCCACCAGCGGAGCACAGGAGGGCGTGACCTATGTGCGCACCGGTACCGTCGATCAGCCCATCCTCGCTCGTAAGGGCGACGGCATCTGCATCGACTGGGGCTATTTCTACATGCCCGCCATCAATGGCGAAGTGACGCTGGGCAACACCGTCGAGGTGGAGCAGGCCTTTGCCGAGAGTGGCACACTGCCCGCTACGGCACAGGAAATCGTGGCCCGCAAGCCGGCAGAGATGCCCACACTGGCCTACGTGCACAACTTCGGTCAGGTGGAGAAGGCCAGCAGCTATGCCCTGGTGGCATACGACGAGGTGCAGGATATTGAATACATGTACAAGCGCTATAAGGGCTACTGGGCCCACGATGGCAAGGTCTCCATCTTCCAGGCCATCAATAATCTGAACAGCAACTACGCCTCCATCATGCAGCGCTGCCGCGAGTTCGACCAGCGTATCTATGACGACGGCATGGCCGCCGGCGGTAAGGAGTATGCCGAAATCCTGAGTGCATCGTATCGTCATGTGATGGCTGCCCACAAGCTGTTCCAAGACGAAGACGGCAATCTGCTCTGGTTCTCGAAGGAGAACAACTCCAATGGCTGTGTCAATACCGTGGACCTCACGTACCCCGAGGCACCTCTCTTCCTCGTCTATAACCCCGAACTGCAGAAGGCCATGATGACCAGCATCTTCGACTACAGCCTCTCGGGCCGCTGGACGAAGCCTTTTGCAGCCCACGACCTGGGTACGTATCCCATTGCCAACGGCCAGGTGTACGGCGGTGACATGCCGCTCGAGGAGGCCGGCAATATGATTACGCTCGCCGCCATGCTCTGCAAACTGGATGGAAACACGTCGTACGTGGACAAGTATTGGGAAATCATTACCACATGGGCCGACTATCTGGTCGAGAACGGACAGGACCCCGCAAACCAGCTCTGCACCGACGACTTTGCCGGTCACTGGGCACACAACTGCAATCTCTCCCTGAAAGCTATCTGCGGCGTGGCCGGATATGCCGAGATGGCTCGCATGCGCGGCGATGCCGAGACTGCCGACAAGTATATGGCAAAGGCTCGCGAGATGGCAAAGAAGTGGGAGGAGATGGCTCTCGAGGGTGACCACTACCGACTGGCCTTCGACCGCGAGGGAACATGGAGCCAGAAGTACAACATGATCTGGGACAAGCTCTGGGGACTGAGTCTCTTCAGCGACGAGGTCTATGCACGCGAGATACCTTATTATATAAAGGTGCAGAACAAGTATGGACTGCCGCTCGACTGCCGTCGCGACTACACGAAGAGCGACTGGATCATGTGGACTGCTGCTATGGCACCCGACATGGAGACCTTCCAGAAGTTCGTCACTCCCGTCTATACCTACATCAACGAGACGGAGAGCCGCGTGCCCATCAGCGACTGGAGCGACACGAAGACAGCCAAGATGGTGGGCTTCAAGGCTCGCAGCGTCATCGGAGGCTACTGGATGCGCGTCCTCTCGGAGAAACTCAAGAAATAAGGATAAACGAAAACCATTTTATTAACCAATTAATCATTAGTGAGTATGAAGAAATTCTTCTTAATGCTGCTTGCCATCGTGGGTCTCACGATGCAGGCAAATGCAATCACTCTGACCGTCGTCAGCGGTGACAAGAACGACCCCAACAACAACGAGGGATGCCAGAAACTGGTTGACGGCAACTTCGGCACCAAATGGGGCGATGGCATCAGCGAGGGCCAGAGCAAGTACGTGGTGCTGAAGGCCAACGTGGCCATTACACCGGCCTCCTATGTCCTGGTGACGGGTAACGACACGGGCGGCAGCCCTGGCCGTAACTGGAACGTGTGGAAGGTGTATGCCGGTAACTTTGCCAGCGATGCAGATGCTGCACGCGACGCCGAGGGATGGGTGCTGATTGACCAGCGTGCCGACGTGGCTGGTACCGACCAGCTGCCTGCTGCCGACAGCCAGGCAACACCTCCTTTCGTCCTCACCGAGACGGTGACAGGCTCTTATCTGTATTACAAGATTGAGATTGAGGCATGCAAGGACCTGAACACCTACATGCAGATGGGCGAGTTCTATTTCGACAGCTACAAGGTGGACCTGTCTGCCTTTGCCAATGACATCACCGCAGCAAACAACTTCGACTACAAGAAGGCAGACGATGCGCTGCTGGAAGTCGAGTATGAGTCGCTGCTCGCTCAACTGAACGCAGCTGAGGATGCCGACACGGTGGATGCCCTTCTGACGAAGATTTCCACCTTGAAGAACTTCATCGACACGCAGGCCGAGAAGCAATTCTATGCACTGAGTGGCAACAACACCTGGGGCGACGGTGGCTGGTCCAACTTCGTGGACGGCAACTACGACACCAAGTGGGGTGGCGGCTTAGGCAGTGGCATGTGGATTGTCTTCCGTGTAAGAGGCGGTGTGCAGCCTTATGTATATCGTCTCGTGACGGGTGCTGATACGAAGAGCTACTGGGACCGCAACTGGTCCACATGGACGGTTTATGGTGCCAACTTCAAGTCTATCTCTGAGGTGTCCGAGAATTCGGACCAGTGGGTGCCCCTTGACATACGTCAGAACATCGGTCAGGATCTCTTCCCTGCCGAGAACAAGAACCCCACGACATTCACCTTCACCGAGGGTGTGAACGAACCTTACTACTATTTTAAGGTGCTTGTGACCGCTTGCTACAACAATGGCGGAAGCCAGCAGATGTCCGAAATCGAGTTCCTCACGAAGGAGCAGCTCGACGCTCAGAAGCAGGCCTACCTCGACGAATATGCCTCCGTGGACCTCAATGCAGCCGTAGAGCCTTGGCACGAGGGCGAGAAGGCCAGCTTCAAGGAAACCTACGAGCAACTGCAGGCCACCAACGACGTGCTGGAGATGTCCAAGCTGAATAATACGCTCGCCGGTCTGAAGTCCACGCTCGTGGCTTCTATCGCCGACCGTGCTGCTCAGGAAGAGCGTTACGCCAACGGTGGCTATCTCCCCTTGGCCGGCAACACGGCATGGGGCAATGGCGAGAACTGGACGCGCCTGATCGACGAGAGCTACTCCACGAAGTGGGGTGGCGGTCGAGACCAGAGCGGTGCATTCCTTATCTTCACGAAGGCTTCGTCAATGGCTCCCACGTTCTACACACTGATTACCGGTAACGACACCGAGGGCAGTCCCGACCGCAACTGGGCCGACTGGAAGATTTATGGTGCCAACTTCGACAACGATGCCGCTGCTACGCGCGATGCAGAGGGCTGGACGCTTATCGACAGTAAGGAAGGCATTGGTCAGGACCTCCTTCCCGGAGCCAACTATGCACCGGCTTACTTCAGCATGAGCGAGAAAGACGCTCAGGAGTATCGCTACTTCAAGATTGAGATTACCGCTTCTTATAACGGAGGTGGCAACATTCAGATGAGCGAGTTCACTTTCGGTACCGAGACTGAACTCGAGGCCATCAAGGCCGAGTATGCAGAGGAGTTCACTCCGTTCCTCAATGGCGTGTTTGCTGATGAGGCTATGACGCTGAAGTACAATGCAGCCCTGCGTGAACTCACCAATGCCGCTCCTGAGGAGATTCTGGCCAAGGTGGCTGCCGTCAAGGCAGTGCAGCAGGAGATTCTGGCTGCTCAGCCCGAGCTGGCTGTCGTGGATGGTGCATACCAGATTGGTACGCCTGGCGACCTCGTAACGTTTGCCAACCTGATGAATGCTGGCGGCGAAGGACTCCTCTCAAGTGCAGTCCTTACCGACGACATCGACATGACATCGATTCCCTATGAGTACGTTAAGAACCTCAAGAACTTCACGTTCAATGGCCAGGGACATGCCATCATGAACCTCTCCATCGACCAGAGCGGAACGAGCGAAATCGGCCTCTTCGGTCAGGTTGAGGAATCGAGCATCATCAATGTGCGTCTTGTCAACGCCTACGTGAACGGCAACAACAACGCCGGTGGCATCGTGGGCCGCGCCATCAACAGCATAATTAAGGGCAACGCCGTCGTGGACTCCTACGTGGAGGGTCGCGACCATGTGGGTAGCGTGGCCGGTGAGGTACGTGGTAATACTGGTTGCGAATTCAGCGACAACTACTCGAATTCCGAAGTTGAGTCGCGCGAATATCAGGCTGGCGGTATGATTGGTACCACGCTGGGTGCTGTCATTGAGCACAACCTCTTCATTGGTAATGTGACGTGCGGCTGGACTAATGGCGCAGGCCTGGTGGCCTTGGTTGACGGAAACGAGTCGGCAACCATCATCCGGAACAATGCCGTATTCGCATCGTCCGTGGACGCTCCCAACGCCTATGCGCTGGTCTTCACGGCTGGTCGTGACTGCACGTTCGAGAACAACTATTCGCTCGACAAGTGCCTCTATAATGGTAGTTACTATGGTCTGACCAACCCCAACGACGGGAACGGCGGTCAGGTAGACTGGGCTACGGCTACCAGCCTTGCCTTCTACCGCGATGTAGTGGGATTCGCCATGGGCGATGTCTGGACGCTGGCCTATGGCGGTCTCTATCCCACACCTTCCTATATCACCTATGACGGCCCGACGAAGGCTCAGGTGCCTGTAACGAGCATCGGTTATGCCACCTTCGTGGCTCCCGCCGATGTGGACTTCTCGCAGGCCGAGGGTGTAGAGGCCTTCTATGTGACCGACGGTGGTTCCAAGAACAAGAACCTGGAGCCTGCTACGCTTGTTCGCCACGGCGAGGCTGTGGTCGTAAAGGCTCAGGTGGAAGAGGGCGGCGAGACGGCTGAGACTGGTGTCGAAGTTCAGGATGAGGTTAATCTGGTGCTGACCAACGGCGACGTGAAGCCTGGTACACAGACCGTGACCATCGTCTGCGCCGAACTTGGTTTTGAGACCTCTGAGAAGGTTAGTGAAATCGAGTTCGAGGGTGGCTATATCACGTTGAGCAAGGGTGAAGGCACTGTTGTTCCCACGTACTACGACAAAGGTTCTGCACTGCGCACTTATGGCTCGAACGTGATTACCTTCACCGGCTATGAGCAGGCTATCGCCAAGGTGGTGCTGCATTGCGTAAGTTCAGGCTATACGGGTACGTCGTGGGCTGTGACGGCTCAGGATAACACGCTCGAGCTGCTCAATACGGGCACCAAGCAGATCCGCATCGTCTCGATGGATATCACCTTCGCCGACGAGGGCATCACCGTGCCCTACACTGCTCAGGAGATTGCCGAGCCTTATGCTGCCAATGAGCTGAAGGCTGCTACCGACTTCATCGACGCCGACGGGTCGCAGTACGTGCTGGCCGAGAAGGACGGTGTGGTAGGCTTCTATCAGGCTACCGAAGGCTCCATCATCAACAAGGGCAAGGGCTACCTCGAGGTGGCTGCTCCTGCTGTGAAGGTGTTCTACCTGACCACTGGCGACGAGACTGGCATTGCCGAGACCATGACGAACGAGACTCTGAAAGCCGACGGCGCAATCTATGACCTCAGCGGTCGCCGCGTCGAGAAGCTCCAGAAGGGCATCTACATCGTGAACGGCAAGAAGGTACTGAAGTAAGACCCATTCCCTATCCCTCCCTTGCGGGGAGGGAAGGGAATACTATTACTGAGTTAAATAGAAAGTTGTAAACTATCAAACAAAATCCTCTGAACCATCCTTCCTTGTAGGGGCAGTGCTGAATGTGCTCCCCCCACACGGAGGGAGCGGAGAGGGGGTCTGGATTCTTATTATGAAATACATTAAGCCTAACATGGAAGTGAAGGACGCTTCCGCTATCGAGATGCTGGCAGCCAGCCTGCCTATCGGCGAAGGCACCGTGGACGGCGGTGACGCGCTGACGAAAGAGAACAAGTGGGACATCTTCGGCGACGAGGATACCACCGAGGAATAAGCCTCTGGGGCTTCTGTTCCAAATAATCCGAGAGGGGGCCGACGCCGTTGCGTCAGCCCCCTCTCTATGTATGTCCGTCCGGCATGGCGTGCTTCATCCTATTTTCCCACGTGTGGGAAAAGCCATCGCAACGTGTTGCATCGTGTTTTCCCACGTGTGGGAAAATACGCCGTCCCATGAGGCTTACTGAAACGCCTCCACCTCGGCGCAGTATTGTCCGTAGATGTACTGGACGAGCAGCTTGCCTCGGTGGCCTTGCTCGGTGAGCAGCTGCGCCACATGCCCCATCGTCATGCGCCAATTGGTCTCGATGCATGGGCACAGACCCTCATGGGCCAGCATCATGTCCACGCCCATCGGACCTCGGTAATCATAGTGCCGGAGTCGTTCTTCCCACCATCGTCGCACGTCCATCAGCACCTGTGGCGGCACGTATTGCATCAGCCATTGCAGCTTCTCGCCTTCGGGTGCCAGCCAGTTGCCGGTGTATTTTCCCGCCTCGTCGGTGTGGAACATCGACAGCCCCCGATACTCCACGCCGCCCTGTCCGTCCAGCCGGAAGAGCAGGGCAAAGTCAACCAGCCGCGTGAGCCGCTGTTCCACGACCACGCTCCCTTGCTGTGCTATCACGCGTCGGCACCACGACCGCGCATTCGGTGCGTCGGTAGGCATCAGCCCCTTGCCACTGCTGCTCCAGGGCGCCTTCATCAGACGGCTGCCTACTTCCTCATGCCGCGGAGACTGGTCGTTCTCGGGGAATACCTCTTCTACGGAGTGACATAGACGGCTCTCTCCGCACAGCCAGTGGCCGATGAGGCCCTCGTCGTGCATCGCACCGAGTGCCTCCACTGCCGTCTGACGGTGGGACAGCTGGCGCAGGCGTTCCATCGTTCCGTCGTCGGGCAGGAATTCGTCCGTCACCCCCGCCTGGCGCAGCTGATGGATGAGGGCCGGACTCCATCCCCAGGGGCGTATCTCGTCGCCGGGCTGCAGGTGGAGCGGCTCCTTGCCGTCCCATACGATGTCTGCCTCCTCGGCCCACCATTTTGGCAACCAGGCCAGGTCGTGCCGCATCTGTCGAATGCTGGCCGGAGGCGTATAACCCGGCTGGCCGTCGGCCAGCGCCATGTCGTTCTCGGGGTTGAATATATGTACTTTCATCCTATTCTGAAAGATTACTCTTCGGCAAAGGTATTACTTTTGCCCGAGAAGCGGAAGCATCCCTGCTGTTTTAACCTAATTTAACCCGAACGGGGCGCGGCATCCGCGTGCGGCAGGCCCGATTGCGGATGATAGCGGATGAAATACACTCCGAAGGCCGGCCTTGCCACTTTTTTTCTCTCCAATGTTCTTCCATCTCCTCAAAAAACGCTATCTTTGTCCTGCATTCCCCTTTCGGGCGGATTATGACGCGAGCAGATACATTATAATATACGAACGATGAAAGTAGTGAAGATAACGGTGCTCGACACCTCGCTGCGCGAGGACCTGGTGGCGAAGTATGGCAACCCCGGTCTGAAGCCGTGTGGCGTGTTGAAGGCCGGCGACGTGTTTTATGCCACGAACACCTGTCCGCGGGGCATGTGTGACTGTGCCTGGCGCACGATGAACCAGTATGTGTTCGCCCTGTCGTCCGGCGTGAAGAAGTTTTATGGCAATGACTGGACCAATCGCGACGGTATTGCCGTGGTGACGTGCAACGACGGGTTCCGTCCCGTCACATTCCTGCTTGAGGCCACCGACCGCGAGGAGGGTCCCTTTTTTCAAAACGAAGAATAGCGTATGATAGATTGTTTTATTCCCTATGAGAGTGCCGGGCAGGTGGCCGAGACCGAGCGCCAGCTGAAGGCAGACCCCAATGTGAGTGAGATTCACTTCCTGCGCCAGGGCGGGCCAGGGCAGACCGATGTGCTGCAATGGATGGCTCAACGCGCGCGCGAACCTTATATATTATTGTACACCAAGTTTGATGCTCTCTGCCTGGGGTTCCATGCCCTGACACGTATGCTGACGGTGGCCGAGGACACGGGTGCGCAGCTGCTCTACAGCGACCACTACACGCTGTCGCCCGACGGGCAGTGCAGCGCCATGCCGCTCACCGACTGCCAGCTGGGGTCCGTGCGCGACGACTTCCAGATGGGCTCCCTGTTGCTTATCCGCACCGACGGCCTTCGCGACTATGTGGCTCAGGCCAGCCTGCCTCAATACCGTTTTGCCGCCCTCTACGACCTGCGCCTCTTCCTGAGTCGGCGCATGCTGCCCGTCCACATGGACGAGTATCTCTATACCGAGATGGAGCGTGATACTCGGCTGAGCGGGCAGAAGCAGTTTGACTATGTTGACCCTCGCAACCGCGACCGACAGGTGGAGATGGAGCAGGCCTGCACGGCCCATCTTCGGGCCATCGGCGCTTACCTCCCTGCCGGAGATTTCGAGGAGATAGACTTCAGTGAAGGCCGTTTCGAGGTGGAGGCCTCGGTGGTCATTCCCGTGCGCAATCGGGTGCGCACCATCGAGGATGCTATCCGCAGCGTGCTGGAGCAGCAGACCTCCTTCCCCTTCAACCTCATCGTGGTGGACAACCTGAGCACCGACGGCACCACCGAAGCCATCCGCCGCTTCGCCTCCGATCCGCGTGTCGTTCATCTCATTCCCGAGCGTGACGACCTGGGCATCGGCGGTTGCTGGAACCTGGCCGTACACTCGCCCCATGCCGGACGTTTTCTGGTACAGCTCGACAGCGACGACCTCTACAGCTCCCCCTCTACGCTGCAGCGCATTGTGGATGCCTTCCATCAGCAGGGGGCGGCTATGGTGGTGGGCTCCTATCGGATGTGCGACTTTCAGCTGAACACGCTGCCCCCGGGGCTTATCGACCATCGCGAATGGACCGACGGGAATGGGCGCAACAATGCGCTGCGCATCAACGGGCTGGGAGCGCCGCGTGCCTTCTATACCCCCGTGCTGCGCCGCATCCAGATACCCAACACCAGCTATGGCGAAGACTATGCCCTGGGCCTCATGCTCAGCCGCCGCTACCGTATCGGGCGCATCTATGACGAACTCTATCTGTGCCGCCGCTGGGAGGGAAACAGCGACGCTGCCCTCTCTCAGGAGAAGATTAACCGCAACAATCAGTATAAGGATCACCTGCGCACGCAGGAGATACTGGCCCGCCAGCAATGTCATGTCGTCACGGACGTCGAGTCGCAACGCTTCTTCGAGAGTGAACTGAAGACCTGGCCCGATGCCGCTGCCCGCTACCAGGCACTTGCCGAGCAGGTGCAGATGCGCGACCTCCCCCTCGGCGGCGACATCCGGCTGCGGGTGCAATTCAACCCCTCACGCATCGTCAGTACAGGGGCGAGCATCGATGACGCCACGCTGGAGCGCCGTCCCTGCTTCCTTTGTTCCGAGAACCGTCCCGCACAGCAGCATGCGCTCCGGGCCGTCCGCGGTATGTCACTCTTGGTTAATCCGTTCCCCATCCTGCCGCGTCATTTCACGCTGCCCTCCCTGCGCCATGAGCCGCAGCGTCTGGGCGAGCACTTCCTCACGATGCAGCGTCTGGCCTGGAACATGCCCAGCCTGATGGTCTTCTACAACGGACCGCTGTGCGGAGCCTCGTGTCCCGACCATCTCCATCTGCAGGCTGGCAGTAGGGGAGTGGCGCCGCTCGAGGCCGACTGGGCTCGCTATGCCTCGCGGCTTTATCCCGACTGTGCCTGCCAGCTGCTCGCGGACTACGCCTGCCCTGTCTTCGTCCTGCGCAGTGCGTCTCCCGCTGCAGGCGTGGAGCCGTTCCGCCGCTTAGAGGCTGCCCTGCCCATTCATGAAGGCGAGACGGAGCCGCGCATGAACGTCGTCTGTTGGCGTCAGGAGGACGAGTTGGTTACCCTTGTCTTCCCCCGCAAGAAGCATCGTCCCGACTGCTATTCCGCTCCCGAGGGCGAGCGGCTGCTTGTCAGCCCCGGCGCGCTGGACATGTGCGGCCTGCTCATCACGCCTCGCCAGGAGGACTTCCAGCGTCTGACGCCCGAGCGCGCTGCCGCCATTCTCCGCGAGGTCACGATGTCGCCCGAGGAACTGCAACCCATCCTTGAAACATTGAACGTATGACGACGCTGGAACCTCTGGCATCCGAGCCGCGCATCCGAGTGGGTATCCTCACCGCCCGCCAGTTGCACTTTGTCCTCAACGGCCCCTATCAGCTCGGGACGCAATCTGTCCGAGGGTCGCAGGTGGCAGAATGTGTGGATGGCCGTATCATGTGGAACGGCTCGCTGTACGATGAGCTCCTTTTCCTCCCGCAGGGCCAGGGCGCCACGCTTACCCTTTCCGATGTCACCATCGGCCTCCGCTTCCACTGGCAGCGCCAGGAGGTGCAGACCTTCGGCGGCGCGTTGCGCATCATCGTCGATGCCGACCGCCTGGTGGCCATCAACGAGCTGCCTGTCGAGGACTATCTGGTCAGCGTCATCAGCAGCGAGATGCGCTCCACCTCCTCCCTCGAGTTTCTGAAGGCCTCTGCCGTAGTGGCGCGCAGTTGGCTCTTTGCTCAGCTCCGGAGAAAGGAAGTAAGCGCAGAAAACGCCGAGACGTCCGAGTCTTCCGAGCCCACCCTTATACGTTGGTATGATCGTGAGGATCACTCCCTCTTCGACGTCTGTGCCGACGACCACTGCCAGCGCTATCAGGGACTCACACGGGCTGCAAATCCGCAGGTGTCCCGCGCCGTGGAGGAGACGCGCGGCCTTGTCCTCGCCTATGAGGGGCAGGTGTGCGATGCGCGTTTCAGCAAGTGCTGCGGCGGGCAGACCAATGAATTCCAGTACTGCTGGCAGAACCTCCGTGTGCCCTATCTCGCCTCGGTGTCTGACCCCTACTGTCATACCACCGATCCTGCCATCCTGCGCCAAGTGCTGAATGACTATGACCAGGAGACCCCCGACTTCTACCGTTGGCAGGAGACGCTCACGCAGCAGCAGGTCCACTCCCTCGTCCTCTCCCGTACGGGGCACGACCTGGGTGACATCCTACGCCTCGAAGCCGTGGAGCGTGGTCCGGGCGGGCACATCTCGCGCTTGCGCATCGTGGGTAGCCGCGCATCGATAGTTGTCGGTAAGGAACTGGAGATCCGTCGTTTGCTCAGTCGCTCTCATCTCAAGAGCAGCGCCTTCACCGCGCAGTCCATGGACGTCGAGGGCGGCGTTCCTCAGCGCTTTCTCCTCGAAGGCCGCGGCTGGGGCCATGGCGTAGGCATGTGCCAGATCGGTGCTGCCGTCATGGGCCATCAGGGCTTCTCGTACGAAGCAATCCTTCACCATTACTTCACCGGCGTTACCATTGAGCCTCTCTATTGAACATACTCGCACTTTTAGCCTACAAAAAGTGCCGGCCTGACTCACGTCAGACCGGCACAACATGGCATTGATTCTCGAAATTATCTCATGTCACATTCGTATTTTTATTGTTGTCGTCTTTCCATTGACGACCTTGCGTACGACATACGTCTGGCCCTTGACTGGTTTTTCCACCTTCACACCCTGCAGGTTGTAGAATGTGGCCTTGTCGTCTGCCATGATGTCGTCAATGCCGAGCAGGCGAGCCTTCTCAATGGTTTCTGCGATGGCCTGGAGTGTACCCTCGTAGTCGATGGATGAATCTTCCGTTAGCTGTGTGGCATCGAAAGCTTGCTCCACTTCTGCCGTCATCTGGTCAATCTTCTGCTGGATAGCGTCGAAGTCTTCCGACATATCCACGCCGTACTCCTCGATTTGCTTCTTTGCTTCCTCCAGTTTGGCCTGTAGTTCCTTCAGCTGGCTCGTGAGGTTCTTGTATGCCTCCTTGTTTGCAGCCACCTTGTTGTCGTGCTCCTTCTGTGCCTTTCCGGCATCCTTGGCGGCCTTGATGATGGCCTCCTCGATGTCGGCGGTGTCGATGGTGCTCTCGGCAGTCAGCGCCACAGCCTCCTTGTCGGCATTGAGCTTCGTCTTCAGCTGATCAAGCTGTGCTTGCAGCTCGTCCAGTGTGGTGTCGAACTCGTCGGCCACGTCCGGGCAGCTGGTGGCGATTGTCATGCGTGCAGCGTCGAGTTTTGCCTGCACGCCGTTCAGCTGCTCACTCAGCTTGTCGTATGCAGCCTCGTTGGCAGCCTTCTTGGCTTTCTCTGCCTTGTATGCCTCTTCAGCCTGGGTGGCGTCGGTGGTCAGCTTGGTGATGGCCTCCTCGATGGCGGCGGTGTCGATGGTGCTCTCTGCGGTCAGTGTCACTGCGTCGTGGTCAGCATTGAGTTTCGTCTTCAGAGCATCAATCTGTGCTTGAATGTCCTGGATGGTCTGCTCGAACTGGGCAGCTACGTCGGCAGCGTTCTCCGTCACGTCCTTCTTGGCAGCGTCGAGCTTGGCCTGCACGCCGTTCAGCTGCTCACTCAGCTTGTTGTATGCAGCCTCGTTGGCGGCCTTCTTGGCCTGCTCTGCCTTGTATGCCTCCTCAGCCTGTGCGGCGTCGGTGGTCAGCTTGGTGATGGCCTCCTCGATGTCGGCGGTGTCGATGGTACTCTCAGCAGTCAGTGCCACAGCCTCGTTGTCGGCGTCGAGTTTCGTCTTCAGAGCATCAATCTGCGCCTGAATGTCCTGGATGGTCTGCTCAAACTGGGCAGCC
>CADAJS010000024.1 GCA_902788315.1 uncultured Bacteroidales bacterium | reverse complement strand
TGAAGTGTTCCCATCCTATGCCAACTGATAATAAAAACGAAAACCAGACCGACGATGAAACATTTATTCTTCCTCCTCACCCTCCTGCTCTGCCTGCCCTTGGCTGCGCAGCAGACATACCGCGCTCGTGTGGTGGATGCTGAGACAGGGGAGGCACTGCCGTATGCTCAGGTATATGTGTCTGCGGGACACGGAGCACTGACTGACGGAGAGGGATGGTTCACGTTGGATGCCCGCGCGGAGGACGTGCTGCGCATCACCTACATCGGCTACAACACAATGGAAGTAAAGGCTGGAGAAATAGGAAAGTCTGTTTCGCTTAGCCCAATGACTACCGATTTGCAGGAAGTAATGGTGATTCCTGCCGAAAAAATCTTACTAAAGATGTTAGAACGCCTGGACAAGGAGTTCTTACGTAAGGAGAATAAACGAAGCAACTATTTCTATCGTCTGACAAACACATATACGGGGAAACGGGAGCTGGTGGAAGCTTACTTGACTGCGCGCAGCGCATGTAATCTGCGCGATATCAATTTTTACGCTGGCAGGAGAATGAAGGAAACGGCTTTTACCGCTTACCATTCGGGAATCTCCTATACGAACATGCACTACTTGATGGAACTGGGTCCAGTGGTCAAGGGGAGCCTGAAATGGAAGGGCATTTATAGCCCATTTAACCCTATACTCAATGCGGAGAACATCTCACTGGAACAAGACTTTGGCATCAATCGACTGGACAAAGCACATTTCACTTTTTCGGGGCAGACGATGGAGGGCGACAACGGAAGCAGGATATTTAAAATCAGCATGCAGGGTCACTCGGAGAAATCATTCGTCGACGGAGCGGTCTATGTGGATGCCAAACGGTACCAGTTGCTCTGCTTTGAAGGCGAGTTACACAATTTTGCCTTGGATTTGGAGAAAGACCTTCATCGCGAGTCATCCACGGTGAAGCCCAAAGTGCGCATTACATATAGCCACCGGCGTGGTTTTACCGAAGTGGAAAGCATGGTAGTTACGATGGAGTCGGGCGAACTGCAAAGCCACTCGGTGCTGATGAACTTGGACGGACAGGAACTGCCCTTCAAGAATAAATATATGACAGCTTCCAATTTGATTGAGTCCATAGAGCAGACTGACCCGGACACGACACTGTGGCGCGCCGCCAACATCCAGCGCACGGAGGCCGAGGAGATATTAGTCAGGCGCCATGCATTGGAAAGGTCAGACCTGAAAGATTGGGTATATGCAGAAAGAGACGACACGTACGACAATATTGGGCCACTGCGCCCATATATAGAGCGTTTGGCAGCCTTCGGCAAGACGATTCCGCAGGAGAAGGTCTATATCCACATGGACAATACCTGTTACTTCCAGGGCGATACCATCTGGTTCGCAGCCTATACGAGGAAGACATCCACGGACACGCCCTCGGACGTGAGCGGCGTGCTCTATGTAGAGCTGCTGAACCAGGACGGCTACCTCGTGGAACGGAAACTTATTGAGATGAAGGAGGGACGGGGCAACGGCTTCTTCGCCCTGAACAACGAGATTCAGTACAGCGGGTTTTACGAGCTGCGGGCCTACACGCGCTGGCAGCTGAACTGGGGATGCTTCGAGCACAAACACTCGAAGGTTGCCTGCGAAGAGTTCGGTCTGTGGAACAAAGAAAACGAGAGGCTGTTCTTCCGCGACTACGAGAAACTGTACAGCCGTGTGTTCCCCGTCTATGACCGTCCCCGTGAGCCGGGCAACTACACACACGACATGACACTCCGCGCACTGCGCCGCACGTTCAAGAAAGATATGGACGAGAAGGAGCGCGAACTGACGCTAACCCTCTATCCCGAGGGAGGCAATCTGGTGGCAGGCATCCCCAACCGCGTGGCTTTCGAAGCCGTGATGAGCGACGGCCAGTGGCTCAGGGGAAGTCTGACCCAGCAGCCTCACCCCCAGCAGCCTCACCCCCAGCCCTTGACTCCGTCGCTTCGCTCCCCAACGCTAACGCCCGACTTGCGTTGCTCCGAGGAGAGGGGAGTTCCTGCTGTGAGCCGTGGCCGCGGCGTGTTTACCATCGTGCCGGAACGGGGGATGGAGCGGGAGGTTACGTTTACCACCGAGGATGGGCAGACAGTGAAAGCGACGCTGCCAAAGCCGGAGGAGCGGGGCGTGGCGCTCTGCGTTACGGAAAATGGGAAGGAACTGAAGATACAGGCTACGGCCAACGACGCGGCGCTGGCCAGCCACCTGGGCATGACCATCATGCACGAGGGACGTGTGGAGGAGTTTCTGACCTTCAGGGACAGCGTGCTGACCTTCGACTTCGTGCCCGCCATCTACCGTGCTGGAGTACATCAGGTGACGGTGTTTGATGACGAAGGCCGCGTATGGGCCGACCGCCTGTTCTTCTCGCGAGGCAAGGAATCGTTCCAGCCGAACATCACCATTAAGGCAGACAAGGAGCAGTACGACCCGCAGCAGCCCATCGTGCTGGATATTGAAACGAAGCCTCACCCCCAGCCCCTTTCCGAGGAGAGGGGGGAGAGCATTATCTCGCTTGCCGTGCGCGACAAGGCGCATCAGGACTACCTGTTCGACAATGCCACGATCCTTACCGAGATGCTGCTCTCCTCGGAGATTCGCGGTTTCGTGCCCGACCCAGGATGGTTCTTTGAGGCGGACGACAGCCTCCGGCGCGCGGCGCTCGACCTGCTGATGATGACCCAGGGCTGGCGACGCTTCAACTGGCGTGACATGGCGGTGCGCGGCGAGTGGGACCTGACACAGCCCGACGAGAAGGTGCCCATCATCGAGGGACGGGTGATAAAATACCATGGGGAACCCGACACCCTCTACGAAAAGATGGTGGAAGAAAGCTTGGAGCACATGGAAAAAGCACAGCGCGATGCGGATAATATAGGAAAGAAGTCCATTGACCCGAGAACGGTGGAGAAGCAAGAGGCGGAAAAGAAGGAGAGGATACGCAAATTCCTGGAAGCCGACCCGAAGGACATTGTCCTGAGCAAAGAAGACAAGACCAGAGAGACCACCGACATCGCAAAAGGCAAAGAAATACGCGTGCACGCCGAACTCCACCACACGGAGGACGGCTCGGTCGTCGCCCACGAGATGGACACCAAGGAGCACCGCTTCCGCATCCATTTGCCCCGGTTCTATGGCAAGAGCCTGTTCTTCCTGAGCGCAGCCGATCCCGCCAAATTGGCCAAGGAAAGAGACTACACCTGGGTGCTACAGACAATCCGGGCCACTGATGAGTTTGTCCCGGTGAAACCAATAGAAGATCCCGATTATATATCGACGGTTACTTGGCACTATCCCCGATTCGTGAAGCCATACTCGTTCTATCAGATGCACCTGTCTGCCTCGTCGGATTCGCTCGATGTGCCTTCTGAACTGCTGGCTGACACCGCCCACCTGATGAAGCAGGTGACAGTGCGCGCCCGCCGCAACGCCCTGCTTAGGTTCAACGATTCACAGCCCGTGCTGGTTCTCGATGCTTATGAAGCCGAGAACATCGGAAGGGATGCAGGATGTAATCTCATTTTCTCCATCTTGCACGGCTATGGACTCGAAATGCCCTACGTTTTTGCCGATAACGGGGAAAAGGATCATCGCATAAGGTATGTGAATGGCCTCAGCCCGATGCGGCGGGGACTGCCTCAGTATATCGACATCCCCACCGATTCGCTGTACTCGCCCAAATATCTGAAGTCATTCATGGGCCTGCGTCTGGAGCCGGGAGAGGTGAAGTATTACAAGCTGGACTATCTGGACCGCATCTTCGTTTATACGGACTACAGCCCGCGACTGGAAGGCAGCCGCCGCTATCAGGGCAACAACCTCCCGGAAACGCGCATCGCATCGTATCCCTACTACGACGGAAGCCGTCGTCCCGTATATCGCGACCGCCGCTATATGATTGACGGCTTTGCCCGTCCCGCCGAATTCTACAGCCCTAACTACAGTCGCTACAAGTTGCCTGAGGGGCAGAAGGACTATCGCCGCACGCTCTACTGGAACCCCAACCTCCAACTGGACAGCGAAGGTCGCGCACGCGTTACCTTATATAATAACAGCCGCACGACACAGATCGAGGTGGAAGCCGCGGGTCAGGCCGCAGACGGCACCCTGCTCTGGAATCGATGATTGGATTAGCATAGTTCTTCGACGAGCCGAGCGCATAGTTCATAGTTCATAGTTCGTAGTTCGTAGTTTTGGATTAGGGATTGGGCGGCAACCTCTGTTCTCTCCCCCCTTGGGTCGTAAGGGCTAAAAAAAAGCATGCAGGATGCACTTTTCTGGGGTGAAAGATGGTGCAGTGTGATAAAAAAGTTGTAACTTTGCAGCCTCGAACTATATATTGATAGATACAGACAACTATTCTTATGCAACTGGATGCTTTGACAGCCATATCACCCGTGGATGGGCGGTATCGCAGTAAGACAGAACCACTGGCGCAGTACTTCTCCGAGTATGCCCTTATTCGCTATCGTATTCGTGTGGAGGTGGAGTATTTCATCGCCCTCTGTGAGCTACCTTTGCCTCAGTTGGCGAGCTTTCCCCGCGAACTGTTCCCCCGCCTGCGCGGTATCTACGAGACGTTCAGCGAGGAGAGTGCACAGCGGGTGAAGGACATCGAGCAGGTGACCAACCACGATGTGAAGGCCGTGGAGTACTACATCAAGGAACAGTTTGACGCCCTTGGCGGACTGGAGCCGTACAAGGAGTTTATCCACTTTGGCCTTACCTCACAGGATATCAACAATACGAGCATCCCCCTGAGTATCAAGGAGGCACTCTCCGAGGTATATTATCCGATGATGGACGAGCTGATCGGTCAGCTGGAGGCTTATGCCAGCGAGTGGGCCGACGTGGCCATGCTGGCCCGCACGCACGGTCAGCCCGCCAGCCCCACGCGGCTGGGCAAGGAAGTGATGGTCTATGTCTATCGCCTGCGCCGCCAGCTGAGCGTACTGAAGCAGACGCCCATCACCGCCAAGTTCGGCGGCGCCACGGGCAACTTCAACGCGCATCATGTGGCCTATCCCGACCGCGACTGGCGCTCGTTCGGCAATCGCTTCGTGGCCGAGCGGCTGGGACTGGAGCGCGAGGAATATACCACCCAGATAAGCAACTATGACATGCTGGGTGCCCTGTTCGACGCCATGAAGCGCATCAACACCATCCTCATCGACCTCGACCGCGATTTCTGGCAGTACGTCTCGATGGAATACTTCCGTCAGAAGATCAAGGCCGGCGAGGTGGGCAGCAGCGCTATGCCGCACAAGGTGAACCCCATCGATTTCGAGAACTCGGAGGGCAATCTGGGCTTGGCCAATGCCATCCTGGCCCATCTGTCTCAGAAGCTGCCCGTCAGCCGCCTGCAGCGCGACCTCACGGACAGCACCGTGCTGCGCAACGTGGGAGTGCCCATGGGGCACATGATTATCAGTGTACAGAGCACCCTCAAGGGCCTGCGCAAGCTGGTGCTGAACGAGGCAGCCATCCGCCGCGACCTGGATAATTGCTGGGCTGTGGTGGCCGAGGCTATCCAGACCATCCTGCGCCGCGAGGGATATCCTCACCCCTACGAGGCACTGAAGGCACTTACCCGCACCGGGCAGGCCATCGACGAGGGAACCATCAAGACGTTTATCGAGGGACTCTGCGTGAGCGACTCCGTGAAGGAAGAGCTGCGCGCGATAACCCCTCACACATATACAGGTATTAGTTAAAAAAAAGATTGTTTAACCGACAGGAAAACACAAAGACAATTATGAGTACGCAAGACGAAAGCTGGAAGGAGCATTTCTCGAATGAGTCCGCTGGGGCCGCCGAGCATTCTGAAAGCAACGAGGGACGTGACCGGGACGGCCATCGCCCTCAGGAGAGTAGCAACAATCGTACGGGCGGTTTCAGCCGCTCCGGACGCCCCCTGCGTCCGCGTATCAGCCGACCAGCCTTCCACTCCAGTGCCGACGGGCTGTCCACCACCGCTCCCCGGCGCAATGCCATTCGCGAGGGTGGATATTCCGAGAAAGAGGGTCGCTACATACGCCGCGAAGGCTCACAGCCCCAGGGCGAGGGAGGCTATCAGCCCCGTCCCCGCTTCAGCCGTGAAGAGGGCGGCTATCAGCCCCGCCCCCGTTTCAGCCGTGAAGAGGGAAGCTATCAGCCCCGTCCCCGTTTCAGCCGTGAAGAGGGAGGCTATCAGCCCCGTCCCCGCTACGGCCAGGGCGAGGGAGGTTATCAGCCCCGTCCCCGCTACGGCCAGGGCGAGGGAGACTATCAGCCCCGTCCCCGCTATGTCCGTGATGAAAGTGCCGGTCAGAGCGGAGGCTTCAGGCCAGGACACGCCGCTCCCTCGGGAGAGAGAAAGGGTGGTCCGCGCCGTCCTCGCACGGCCGACTACAATCCGCACGCCAAGTACAATATGAAGAAGCAGATTGAGTACAAGGAGGCCAACTATGACCCCAACCAGCCCATCCGCCTGAACCGCTTCCTGGCCAATGCCGGAGTGTGCAGCCGCCGCGAGGCAGACACCTTCATACAGGCTGGTGTGGTGAGCGTGAACGGACATGTGGTCACCGAGCTGGGTACCAAGGTGCTGCGCTCGGACAGCGTGATGTTCCACGACCAGCTCGTGAGCATGGAGAAGAAGGTCTATGTCCTGCTGAACAAGCCCAAGGACTGCGTCACTACGAGCGACGACCCCAAGAACCGCAAGACGGTGATGGACATCGTCAAGGGAGCCTGCCGCGAGCGTATCTATCCCGTGGGTCGGCTCGACCGCAACACCACCGGCGTGCTCCTGCTCACCAACGACGGCGAGCTGGCCAGCAAGCTGACGCACCCTCAGTATAAGAAGAAAAAGATCTATCACGTCTTCCTGGACCGCAACGTGGCGCCTGAGGATATTCGCCAGATAGCCGAAGGTATTATGCTCGACGACGGCGAGATACATGCCGATGCCATCGACTATGCCAGCCCCACAGACCGCCGCCAGGTGGGCATCGAAATCCACTCGGGCCGCAACCGCATCGTACGCCGCATCTTCGAGCATCTGGGATATCGCGTCTCGAAGCTCGACCGCGTCTATTTCGCCGGACTGACCAAGAAGAACGTTCGCCGCGGCGACTGGCGCTTCCTCACCGAGCGCGAGGTGAGCATGCTGCAGATGGGAGCCTTTGAGTAGTTCATAGTTTGGGATTCGGGATTAGGACTTTTCGCACTACAGGCGCGCTCGACCTTTGGTCGCTTATGCCTGCTGCAGCAGGTGTTCTTCGCACTAAAGGCGAAGCGGCGAAGCCGAGCGGAAGAAGCGGCAAGCCGAGCGGAAGGAGCGACATAGCCTAATGCATAGTTAAAAGTATATAGTTCATAGTTTATAGTTGAGAGATGATAGTTATGAAGAGAACGAAGGTTATCGACGCCCTGAAGCGCACCGACTTCGGCGCCGAGATAAACGTAAAGGGATGGGTTCGCAGCAAGCGTGGCTCGAAGGGCATCTTCTTCATTGCCCTGAACGACGGCTCGACCATCAAGAACATACAGATAGTGGGCGACGACGCCAAGTTCCCCGAGGAGACCCTCAAGCGCATCACCACCGGCGCCTGCCTCAGTGTGGTGGGCACCCTGGTGGAGAGCCCCGCAGCCGGACAGGCCAGCGAGATACAGGCCACGGCCATCGAGGTGCTGGGCGATTGCGACAACACCTATCCCCTGCAGAAGAAGGGTGCTTCGTGGGAGTACCTCCGTACGGTGGCCCACCTGCGCCCCCGCACCAACACCTTCGGTGCCATCCTGCGCATCCGCCACAACATGGCCATAGCCATCCATACCTACTTCCACGAGCATGGCTATTTCTACTTCCACACGCCACTCATCACGGCAAGCGACTGCGAGGGAGCCGGAAACATGTTCCAGGTGACCACCAAGAACCTCTACGACCTCAAGCGTGACGAGCAGGGCAAGATTATCTACGACGATGATTTCTTCGGCGAGCAGACCTCCCTGACCGTGAGCGGACAGCTCGAGGGCGAGCTGGGAGCCACCGCCCTGGGAGCCATCTACACCTTTGGCCCCACCTTCCGTGCCGAGAACTCCAATACGCCGCGCCATCTGGCCGAGTTCTGGATGATTGAGCCCGAGATAGCCTTTATGGATCAGGAGGAGCTGATGGACCTCGAGGAGGACTTCATCAAGTACTGCGTCCGCTGGGCGCTCGACCACTGCCGCGACGACCTCGAGTTCCTCAACAAGATGGTGGACCACGGGCTCATCGAGCGTCTCGAGGGCGTGCTGAAGGAGACGTTTGTCCGCCTGCCCTACACCGAGGGTATCCGCATCCTGCAGGAGGCCATCCAGGGAGGGCGGAAGTTCGAGTTCCCCTGTCAGTGGGGCGACGACCTGGCCAGCGAGCACGAGCGCTACCTCGTGGAGGAGCACTTCAGGAAGCCCGTCATCATGACCGACTATCCGCGCTCCTTCAAGTCCTTCTACATGAAGCAGAACCCCGAGACGGCCGACGGCGGCAGCGTAGGCTATCGCGGTGCCGTGGCCCCCGGGCCCACGATGCAGGGCACCGACGTGCTCTTCCCCTCGATCGGCGAGATTATCGGCGGGTCGGTGCGCGAGGAGAGCTATGACAAGCTGATGGGCGAGATCAACCGTCGCCAGATGGACATGACCCACCTCTGGTGGTATCTCGATACGCGCAAGTACGGCAGCTGCCCCCATGCCGGCTTTGGCCTCGGTTTCGAGCGCCTCATCCTCTTTGTCACCGGCATGCAGAACATCCGCGACGTGATTCCCTTCCCCCGCACGCCCAGAAACGCCGAGTTCTGATGAAGCGCCGTCCCACGCCCTCCATCACGCTCGACGACTACATCCGTGCCTGCCGGCGTGCCAGCCGTGAGGCCGAGCAGGAACAGCTCGGCCCTGGCTTCCATTCCCACAGCCGGCCCCACACTTCGCTGAAACTCTATACGCGCAAGCGTAAGCACAAGGGAGGGGAGGACGGAGGTCTCGCCGAATGAGGCGCTGTGCGAGACGTGTCTTCCTCTCCCTCCTCCTCCTCTCGTCGGTGTGAGGAGGCACACAGGGGGGGGCGCAGCCGCGATGCATTCGTTCGCGAGGCGGGCGATGCTCATGCAGGGAATGCAGGCATTGGCCTGGAGGCTTGTCCCGCATTTGCTGCAAAGAAGCGACCCTCTTTGCTGTAATGTAAAGAAAACGTCAAATATTCCGACGAGGGAGAGGACCACCCGATTTTGCGTTTTGCATTTTGCAATTGCGAATTGAGCGCGGCGGCAGCCTATATATATATATATATAATTATATATTATAATATATATTATTATAGGGCCTTCCACCCCTCACATTTTTTCCAAATGCAAAATGCAAAATGCAAAATTCTGCCTCTCTTGCTTTGCGTAATCCTCTGTGCTTTATTGCTTTATGCTTGTTTGTGACTGCAGTCGGCACGGCAGCAAGAATGTCTTCTGAGGGGCGTTTTTGGCCTTCGGGGCCCCAAAAACGCCTTTTTTGACCCCTACAGGTAGTCCGAAAACGTGAACTCCGAGGCACTTTACCCCTTACTGTGGGGCGGGGAAGTGCCAACAAGTAGCCCAGCAGTGCCCAAGTGGAGGCGGAGGTTCCTGATGGCGCTTTTTCCGATTTAGGTGGCATTTTATGGGGTTCTACCCCCTGCTTGGGGCGCCATTAGGTGGGCAGATTTACCCTTTCTCTTGCGCAAATAACGTCGTTTGTCGGCGCAAATTTTTCTCTTTCCTTGCGCAGGCAATGTCGCTTGTCGAGTCGGTCGTTTTCTTATTTGTAAAGAAATTCCCTTTCGGAGGCTTGGAGCCGTTCATTGGCGCAAGTAGTGCTGACGATGCTCCCCAAAGTGCCGACCATATCCCTCGAAAGTACCGACTATATCTCCCCAAATTACCGACTATGCTACTTGAAAGTGCCGACTATATCTCCCAAGAGTGCCGACCATATCTCCCAAGAGTGCCGACTATATCTCCCAAGAGTGCCGACCTTATCTCCCAAAAGTGCTGACCATATCCCCAAAAGTGCCGACTATACCCCCCAAAAGTACTGACTATACCCCCTCGAAGTGCTGACTATAGGGGGAGTAACGTAGCCCTGAAAATGTTACGTGTTCTACATGCTTCACTCGCTCTGCGCTCGTTCCTTTGTATCTGACTTTGCCGAATGCGTGCGTCGCTCGGCATAGCTCGGGAAAGCCCGTTTTGCAATTTGCATTTTGCATTTTGCAATAAGGTGCCGAGGCGACAGGGCGCTGTCACGTAAGGCCGCCGTATCTTGTATATGGCGGCCTACGTGCTTGTCATACGGGGAGCGCAGCCGTGGTGCATTCGTTCACGAGGTAGGCGATGTTCATGTAGGGGATGCCGGTGTTGGCCTGGAGTCCCACCTCGCAGGTGCGGCTGTTCGAGTAGCCCACCTCGATGCAGTTGGCCTTGATCTGCGGTCGCAGCTTGCGCAGGGCGTAGCGGTTCATCTCGGGATGCGTGAATCCCTTGTCGCCGGCAAATCCGCAGCAGCCCACTCCCTCGGGCAGGAAGACATGGTCGCTGCACAGGCGGGCCAGGGCGATGAGCTCGTCGCTGAGGCCCATCAGGCGGGTGGAGCAGGTGAGGTGGAGCGCGATGTGGCGCTGCGTCTTGTGGAAGTGGAGGCGCGGCACCAGGTATTTCATGATGAACTCGGCCGGCTCGTAGAGGTGCATCGCGTCGCTGGGGCGCGCGTCTCCCCTCTGGCTGCGGGCATCGCCCATCACCTGCCTCATGCGGTGCAGGCAGGGACTCTGGTCGCAGAGTACGGGATAGCGGCCCTCCTCCGATGCTTTCCACAGCGCGGCCTCGAGCTGGGCGCTCTTGCGGTCGGCGATGTCGAGCATGCCCTTCGACTCCCAGATCTGTCCGCAGCAGAGGCTGTCCATGCCTTCGGGGAAGATCACCTCGTAGCCGGCCTTGTGGAGCAGGTGGCACATCTCCTCGACAAGCGGGCGTCGGGCGGGCGCGTCCTTTGCAAGCCCCATGGTCTGGTTGATGCAGGAGGGGAAATAGACCACCCTGAGAGCTGGGGCGGGGGAGTGGCTGCCGGCGCCATCGAGGCGCTTCAGGTCTGAGGGTCGCGGCTGGCGGCGCTTGGCGGGCATGGCGGTGGTCCACAGGGGCAGCCCCATCCGGTGCATGCCGCGGGCGATGCCGCTCATGAGCGTGGAGCCCAGCACGATGTGGCCCAGACGGGCCACGTCGAGCACCAGGCGCAGGCCGCTCTTGGCACCGGCGAAATGGCGGGCGGCGAACAGGCCCGCCCGGTAGCGCGCGGGGCTGTCGTTCATGGATAGCTGTCGGAGGAGATGGGCGAGCTGGCCCGTATTGATTTTCATCGGGCACGAGGTGGCGCAGAGTCCGTCGGCGGCGCACGTCTGGTCGCCATAGTATCGATATTGCTCTCTGAGCGCTGCCAGCCGCTTGGGATTCTCGCCCGTGGCGGCCAGATGGCGTATCTCGCGCTGCACGGCGATGCGCATCCTCGAGGAGAGCGTCAGCCCGCAGGACATGCAATTCACCTCGCAGAATCCGCACTCGATACACTTGTCGGCCCGCTTCACCTGTCCGATGACTTCGCGGGCCGTGGAGCGCGAGGGGTGCCTGAGGCTCTGTCCGCCGTCGGGGATGCGGGAGAAGTCGAAACCGAGTGGGGGCAGTGGCTTGAGATGCTTGATGAAGCAGTCGGGGTCGGGGTTGAAGATGACGCCCTGATTGAGCAGCCCCTCGGGGTCGAAGATGGACTTGAGCTCGCACATCGCCTCGTAGGCGCTCTCACCCCATTCATAGCGCACGAAGGGAGCCATGTTCCGGCCCGTGCCGTGCTCGGCCTTCAGCGAACCGTCGTATTCCCCAACCACGAGCCGGGCCACGTCGCGCATCATCTCGGCATAGCGGGCCACCTCATGCTCGTCGGCAAAGCTCTGGTTCAGGATGAAATGATAGTTGCCCTCGAAAGCGTGGCCGTAGATGCAGGCATCCGTGTAGCCGTGGTCCTCGATCAGCTTCTGCAGCCTGACCGTGGCCTCGGGCAGCGATTCGATGGGGAAGGCGACATCCTCGATGAGGCACGAGGTCCCTGTGGGGCGCATGCCGCCCACGCTGGGGAAGATGCCCGAGCGGATAGCCCAGTAGCGGCCATATACGGCGGGGTCCTCGGTGAACTCTGCGGGGGCGTACAGCTGATAGCGCTCCAGGCATTCCCGGATCTGGCTGATCTTCTGTGTCAGCTGTTCGTGGGTGATGGCCTTCGTCTCGGTGAGGATGGCGGTGAGATGCCGGTAGTCGCCCGGCCCGGCGTTTGCAATGCGCCCGGCGTCCACGTCCTGCCGGTATTGCAGGAACACGGGGTCGTCGACTGCGCTGAGCGACTTGTAGTCGAGCATCTCGGCACTCTTCACCACCAGCCGTTCGGCACTCATCTCGAGGTCCTCCTCGCCGGCCATGAGCCCCTTCATCGCCACTACCGCCTCGCTCGCTTCGCGCATCGAGAGGAAGTAGAGCATGGCCGACGTCCGATAGGGATAGTCGCGCAGGGTCTTCATCGTCACTTCGGAGAGGAAGGCCAGTGTGCCCTCGCTGCCCACTATCGAATGGGCGATGATGTCGAAGGGGTCGTCGTAGGCCACGAGCGGGCGCAGGTTGAGTCCCGTCACGTTCTTGATGCGGTACTTCTTTATTATACGCGCGCGTAGCTCCTCGTCGGCACGCACCTTGTCGCGCAGCCTTTCGATGCGGCTCAGGAATTCGGGATGGCTCCGGCGGAAAGCCTCGCGGCTCGCCTCGCTGCCCGTGTCGAGAATGGTGCCGTCGGTGAGTACGATGCGGGCAGAGACGAGCATGCGGTCGCTGTTGGCATGCACGCCGCAGTTCATGCCCGAGGCGTTGTTGTTGACGATGCCTCCCACCATCGCGCTGCCGATGGAGGCCGGGTCGGGAGGGAACACGCGCCCCAGGGGCTTCAGTATCTCGTTCACCCGCGCCCCCACGATGCCGGGCTGCAGCTTTATGTGGAGGCTCTCGCCCTGCTCGATGATCTCGTATCTCTCCCAGTGTTTTCCGGCCACGATGAGCACGCTGTCCGTACAGCTCTGTCCGCTCAGCGATGTGCCGGCGGCGCGGAAGGTGAAGGGCAGCCTGTGCTTCCGGCATGCCCGAACGATGCGGGACACCTCTTCCTCGCCATCGCTGCGGATGACCACCTGGGGCGTCTGACGGTAGAAACTGGCATCGGTGCCCCATCCCAGGGTGCGCAGCTCGTCGGTATATATGCGCTCTGGCGCGATGAACTGCCTTATTTCATCAAGAAACGGTTTTATCATGTCGCATTGATTGATTCGTCACACGCTCTTTCTGCCGAGGTGTGTGGTTGCTTACCGCAAAATTAAGAAAATATCGGCATACCTGCAAGCCTTCGTCACTATACAGATACCTTCTGCGACATTTTTTGCGCCCCTCGGCTTTGCAATTCCCCGGAAATGTATTATCTTCGCATCGAATAAGGCAAGAAAACGAACTATAAGACCTGACGCAGATGAGAAACCTACACTTCCTGAAACGTTCCGCAGCCGCGCTCCTCTCGCTGGCCCTGCTTGTGATACCCGGCGCGCTGCGTGCCGATAACCGATGGACGATGACCGACGACGGCGGAATACGCTGGACGGTGGGGCAGGGCCAGCCGGCCCACGAAGACCACATCGAGATGAGCGGACGGCGGGTGAGCGTGGTGCTGCGCTATGGCGTGGCGCCCGACGGCAGCCTCGTGATGAACAAGAGCATGGTGTGGCCCATGCTGCGCACGATACCGAACAATACGCACGCCAGCCTGATGCGCCGCTTCGCATGGGATGCCGTGCGGGACATCGTGGTGCGCGGGGTACGGGTGAACGTGGAGACGGTGGAGAGCATCGAGCTGAACCACGGCATGATGACCGTCGGCAGCCGGCTGCCCGAGGCAGGGCTGCGCCTCACGCGCCGCTACTTCCCCTCCACGGAAAAGCCCATGCTGGTGGAACAGTACCGCCTGCAGAATGATGGCCGGGGAGACGTCACCCTGGAGCTGCCCTGCATCCACACCCTCTATCAGACTCCGCCCGAACAGGGCGTCCGGGGCAGCTATACCCTCGTCTGCAAGACCGAGGTGAAGCAGTCCGCCGTAGTCCTGAAGCCCGGTGAGAGCATCGGCTTCAGCGCCTGCATACAGGCCTACAGCGAGGCGAAGGGCGAGAAGGAGTTTGCGCTGGACGCAGAGACCGAGGAGCAGGCACGCCGCAGCCTGGCTGCCGAACTGCAGGAGAACCTCATCCTGGAGTCGCCCGATGAAGTGGTCAACCGCATGTTTGCCTTCTCCAAGCTGCGGGCCTCGGAGAGCATCTTCGAGACGGCGGGAGGCCCCATGCACGGTCCCGGCGGCGAGAGCTACTATGCTGCCATCTGGGCCAACGACCAGGCCGAGTATGTCAATCCCTTCTTCCCCTACGAGGGGTACGAGTATGGCTGCCAGTCGGCACTGAACAGTTTCCGCCACTTCGCCCGCTACATGAACGACGAGTGGAAGCCCATCCCCAGCAGCATCATTGCCGAGGGCACCGACATCTGGAACGGAGCCGGAGACCGTGGCGATGCCGCCATGATAGCCTACGGCGCCGCACGCTATGCCCTGGCGCGCGGTTCGCGCGAGGAGGCCGAACAGCTGTGGCCCCTCATCCAGTGGTGTCTCGAGTACTGCCATCGCAAGCTCCTGCCCGAGGGCGTGGTGGCCTCGGACCACGACGAACTGGAGGGACGCTTCCCGGCGGGGAAGGCCAACCTGTGCACCTCGTCGCTCTATTACGACGCGCTGCTCTCGTCGGCCTCGCTGTGCCGCGAGCTGGGACAGAGCAAGACGCAGGCCGCTACCTACCGCCGTCAGGCGCAGGAGCTGCGCCGAGCCATGGAGAGCTACTTCGGAGCCGAGGTGGAGGGGTTCCACACCTATCGCTACTATGATGGCAACGACGTGCTGCGCTCCTGGATATGCATCCCCCTCTGCATGGGCATCACCGAGCGTGCCGAGGGCACCATACAGGCTCTCTTCTCGCCCCGTCTGTGGACTGAGAACGGCATGCTCACGCAGGCTGGCAGCCAGACCTTCTGGGACCGCTCCACGCTCTATGCCCTGCGTGGCGTCTATGCCGCCGGCGAGCCCGACAAGGCCACCGAGTTCCTGCACTTCTACTCCAACGCCCGTCTGCTGGGCGAGCACGTGCCGTATGCCATCGAGGCATGGCCCGAGGGCAGCCAGCGCCATCTCTCGGCCGAGAGCGGACTCTATGCCCGCATCATCACCGAGGGCCTCTTCGGCATCCGCCCCACGGGATTCCGCTCCTTCGACCTCACCCCGCAGCTGCCCGCCTCGTGGAACGAGATGACGCTGCGCCGCATCCGTGCCTTCGGCTCATGCTTCGACATCCGCGTCAGCCGTCAGGCTCAGGGGAAAGTGCTCGTCACACTGACGGACGGTACCCGCAGCCAGACCTATAAGGCAAAGGCCGGAGAAACCTTGCACCTGAAACTTTAGACAACCTCTTAAACTTTAATTAACCCACACACAATGAAAAAGGTAATCGTATTGTTGGCCCTGTTCCTGGGGGCCTTCTCCCTGCAGACGCAGGCCAAGAAGTGGAGAGCAAAACACGTAGTCATAATCGGCATCGACGGATGGGGCGCCTACAGCGTGCCCAAGGCAGAGCACATCCCCAACATCCGCATGCTGATGGAGCAGGGTAGCTATACGCTCAAGAAACGCTCCGTCCTGCCCTCGGCCTCGGCCATCAACTGGGCCTCGATGTTCAACGGCGCACCCACCGAGATGCACGGCTACACGCAGTGGAACTCGCGCCGACCGGAGATTCCCTCCATGGTGGAGAACGAGCGCCAGAAGTTTCCCACCATCTTCTCCATCCTGCGCGAGCAGTACCCCGATGTGGTCACTGGCTGCATCGCCGAGTGGGACGGCATCAAGCATGTGGTGGACTCGGCTGCCATCGACTTCTATGATGTGGTGGACGAGAAGGACAACGAGCACCTCACCCGCCTGGCCGAGAGCTATATCAAGGAGCGCAAACCGACGCTGCTGGCCGTCTGCTACGACCAGCTGGACCACATCGGACACCAGGACGGGCACGACACGCCGGCGTATTACAAGGTGCTGGAGCACCTCGACCGCCAGGTGGGGCGTATCATCCAGGCGCTCAAGGATGCAGGCATCTATGACGATACGGTTGTCATGATGACGGCCGACCATGGAGGCATCAACAAGGGTCATGGCGGACAGACGCTCGAGGAGCTGGAGATTCCTTTCATCGTCTGCGGCAAGGGCATCAAGACGCAGGGCGAGATCAGCGACGTCATGATGCAATACGACACCGCCGCCACTATCGCCGAGGTGTTCCGCCTCAAGCGTCCGCAGGCTTGGCGTGGCGACCCCATCTACAGCGTGTTCCGCTAAACTTCTTTCCGATGCGGATAAATCCTTACAAGATTTTCCGCGCCGTCGTGCACGAAGTGTAACTCGACTCGGAGGAGCGTGTCGCGTGGCCTCATGGAACACGCTCCTCCGACCCGCGGAACACGTTCCTACTTCGCGAGAATCGCGTATTTTCGTCCGAGAGGACGCTCGACTCAGAAAAACGCAGAATTTTCCATTGCTGATAGTCAGGTGGTTATCTTCTTCTTGCCTCCTTCCGAGGCATAAAAAACACCCAAAAGTGGGCTTTTTTGCTCCATTTTGGGTGTCTCCTTACTAACTTTAATATCTCGTTTTTTACCGAAATCTTTACGTGGTTTTAGCGTTGAGGTAGTTCCGTTTCTCATAAAGGACGGAACAGCCGCATGGCAGCCTCTCGTCCGCCTACAGCACTTCTATCGTGAAGGGCTCCATCATTCCATAGTCTATCACTCGGTACTTTTCTCCCGGCCATTGCTCTCTCACACCGGCCCAGGAGCCTGGTCCCATGAGACCATTGGCGTCGTAATGATGGGGACCATAGAGGTTCTTGAGCGAACCGTGGATTCTCACTTCCACGGTATTCGTGCCTTCCTGCATGTAGGGCGTAAGGTCGATGGCGTCGTCCTGTCCGATGACGATGCCCGCGCGCCGGCCTCCCACGAAGACCTGCCCCACGCTGCCGTTCCATCGGCCCATGCGTAGCGTGTAGCGATGCCCCTGGGGGCTGTCTGCCTGTATGTCTGTGCTGTAAGACATGCCCCAGGCATACATGGGATAGCCCTGCTCGGCCCAGCTGCCCAGGGAGAGGGGAGCGGTGGCGGCAGTCAGCGCGAAGCCTCGCTGGAGAGGACGCAGGGCGAAGTGGCCCGTGATGATTACCGGTGCCAGCTCGGCCATGATGTTCATGCGTTCGAGATGCAGGGTGAGGCGGTTCTCGCCCGGCTTCACTGCTTCGCTGAGGGAGAAGACACCGCAGCGGTGGTCAAGCAGTGTGTCGGTCGTCCATTCGCTGAGCGTCTGTCCGTTGAGCGAAACCTGCCACACGTCGGGGCGCTCCACGATGGCCCGGAGTGCAGAGGCGTCGGCCGTAGCATCCAGAGTGAAGGCATATTCCACCCATACGTTGCCGGTGGAGAATGTGTCGCGCTGCACGATGTCCTGGCGGAACTGCACGGCTGTCTCCCACGGGTCGGGCATGCCGGCATGGCTCCAGAGCCAGCTGTTGGCCTCCTTATAATAGAGCGCGTCTGCCCGTGCATCATCGTAGCGGATGTCGCAGAAGTCCAGGGTAAGTGCATTCTGCTGCAGCGGCTCGATGCGCATTTCGTGCAGCGGTTGCAGGGTGGTCCCCTTCGTGTCCTCGGCGCGTTCCGGCATGGTATCGGGCAGTTCCTTGGCCGAAGCGAAGAACAATGCGCTGCCGGCGGGGGAGAGTGCGATGCCTGTGGCTGTGCTGAGGTGGATGGTGCCCGTCATGGCATCCAGGCGGTAGAGGTACTGGCCGGGGAGCGAGAAGTCCACTTGTGCCGTGTCGCTCAGGCTGCTGTTCGCTATGAAGAGCAGTTGGCCGTCGGCATACTGGCGGCGCTGGTGATAGACATCGTTGCCGCTCCGTACTTTTACCGTAGCCTCGGCCTCTGCCTCATAGAGTGCCAGCATCTCTTCGGCCTTCTGCATCAGGATGATGTTGGGATGTTTTGCCGTGTCGAACAGCGCCTTCAGGCGGTCGTCGTCGCTGCCGTCAATCTTGGTGGGGAGGGCGAAGCACACCAGGCGCCCGCCCTTCTTCACAAAGTGCTTCAGCAGCTCGAATGTGGTTGCCTCGAGGTTCACCATCTCGGGCGGAAGCACCACGGTCGTATAAGCTCGCCGGCCCACGCAGAAGCGACTGCCGCTCACCTTGCCTACGCGGCCTATGATGTCCTCGCTGCCCAGGTCGTATTCCATCTGTGCCTTCTCGGCCCGTGTGATGAACTGCTGGAAGGCGTTTGCCGTGCGCCACAGCGGGTCGCCGCCTGCCACATGGGTGTAGTAGAGCCACAGTGTGGTGGTGGGCTCCAGGATGAGCCAGTCGTTGAGCTGCTCTCCCTGGCTCAGCACTACAGAGAGACGGGCGAAGTAGTCGTTGAGCACACCGTATTCCTGCCACCAAGGCGACAGCGAGGTGAACACCGGAGGATAGTCAAACTTGCGTGCGCCAGTGATGGTCATGTGGCTGAGGTGCTGGTTCATGAAGTTCACGCCCAGGGCGTATTCCCAGTCGCCCAACCGTTTGAAGTCCTCGAAACGTTCGTCCCATCCGCCTCCGCCGTAGGTCTCGCTGAGCGTACGGCGCTGTCCTATCTGGTTGGCCACGCTGCGCAGCTCTTTCACACTGCGCACGTTGCCGAACTGTGCCTGGCAGCGTGAGTCGTCATACTGATTGAAAAGCATGTCGATGCCTGGTATCTGGTGCCAGGCATACATGGCCATGTTGTCGGGTCCCTGCGAGAGGTCGGGCCAGTTGTGCTCCCAGTAGTGGCCTGTCCACTGGATATGCTTCCGTTCGGCATAGTCGTGCCATGGCTTGCTCCATCGCTCTATGAAGAGATGGAGCAGGGTGGCGTTGTAGTCGTGGCGCACCTTCTGCCAGTCGCCCGTCTCCTCGCCCAGCAGGGGCCACTTGTCGCGCAGGCTGTAACCCCACATCTGCTGGAAACAGTCGAAGAGGTCGGGCGTCCAGCGGCAGTGTCCGCCAATGGGGCAGCCGATGTTCGGCTCGTCCGAGAAGGCCATGGTCACCCTTGTCCCCAGTGCGCTGCCCAGCGCCTTTTCGTAGCCGCCCATCGTGATGTCGATGAACTTCTCGGTGACGCCCTTCACGAGCAGGTCTACATAGGGGAAGCCGGCTGTCCAGCTGGACGGCTGGGCATAGCCGAGACGATATACGTAATAGTCACCCTCGCGTCCGGCATAGTGGGTCAGGCTGTCGGTAATCTCGCGGTAGTCGTCTCCCGTACGCAGAATGCACATATAGCAATCGTCGGGCGTCGGCGCCGTGTGGGTGCGCCGGCCCACGAGTACCTGTCCCTGGTCGTACGACTCGGGCATCTGGTCGGGTACATGTCCGCCTGCGAAGCCGCTGGGATAGGAATTCTCGTCGTAGATGCTAATTTGCAGGCCCAGCTCCTCGCCCTTCTCCAGACTGTATTTCCACAGGCGGAACCATTCGTCGCTCAGATATTCCGTGACGAGCCCTGGCCGTGGATGGATAAATGCGCCGCCGAATCCCTGCTGCTTCAGCTCGAGGAGCATGCGGTCGATGTCATCGGTGGTCACGTCGGTGTTCCACACCCATAGCGGCGCAGGGCGGTATTCGGCAGACGGTGTCTGGAACTGGGAGCGAATCTGTTGGAAACTCGTCTCGATGGTCTCGTTTGTCTGGCAGGCGCTGAACAGGAGCAGGGCCAGGGGGAGTATGAATGGCTTTTTCATCTTCGGGGGGGGGGGCTGTTGGTATGGTATTTTGCTTTTATTCGCAGCAGATGTCCGTCACGGGAATGCCGAGCAGGAAGGCCATCTTCTTTATCTTCGATGCTACGTGGCCGATGCCGATGGCGCAGTGGTGTGCCGGTCCGGCCATGCTCCAGCGGCGCATGAATTCCTTGACACCCATGGGGAAGCGGTAGCGGCTGTTGGTGTTGCCGATGTGCATCGTGGGGCCAGCCACCGATTCGCCTTCGGCCACCAGCAGGTGGATGCCGTCGCAGCTCTCGCACACGGAGAGCAGGGTGACGTCGCCATGCCGGACAGACATCTGGATGGAGAGACCTCGGCCAGGCTTGCCGTGGAAGATGGGAAGCGGCACCAGCGAGACTCCGTCTTCGGCCATGTTGAAATGGCCTGGTCCGTCGTGCCCCCAAAGCACTACATCATCATGGAAGTCCATGGCATAGGGCTCCGAGAATGATCCTCCGGCTCCCAGCAGCGACATGATCTTCATGGCATGGGCGTTCTTCACCTCGCATTCGCCGGCCATCGGGATGCCGCGGCCCGTGAGCAGTGTGTTGCCGGCAATCATGGAGGTCACGATGTCCTCGTATGCGTTGCCCTCGTAGCCTTCGTAATAGTAGGCCGCACTGCCCAGCCGATGGTTGTCTGCCAGCTTGTCCAGGGCGATGGAGGTTAGGGCGGCACGCTCCAGTTCTTCTGCTGCACAGCGTCGGTCCACTTTGAAGGTGGTGGCGAACTCATGCAGCTTCTCTTGTAGCTCTGTGGGGGTTACGCTGTCGCGCAGTGCCTTCAGCTCGCACATCTCCAGCATCTCGAAGTATGTGCCGAAGGTGGATGTCAGGCGGGTGGTGTCTGAATAGACATCGAGCATGCCGCCATAGTAATGTCCCAGGATGCCCATGCAGTTCTCGCGCATGCCTTTTACGGCTCGTGCGGCGTCCACCCAGTCGCGCATTTCGTTCCACATGGCTTCGTCGGCCAGGTGGCCTGTGACAATCTCGTATCGGAGCCCGCTGCGGTTGAAGACGCAGGCCAGTTCGGGCAGCGAACAGGCCGAGCAGTGGGCCAGCCATTCGGCAGTCATCGTGGCCTTGTCGCCCATGGCATTCAGACAGGCATAGTCGATGGCGGGGGCGGGCTGTATGTTGAGCAACAGCACGGGGCACTTGACAGCCTGAACCAGCGGCAGCACTGTGGCCGACAGGGCATAGGTGGAGATGTGAATACACAGCAGTTCCACACCGTTGGCCCGGAACATCGCTGCGGCTTCCTGTGCTTTCTCCGGACTGTCCACCATGCCGGCGAAGACCACTTCTGTGTCCGCCGTCTGCAGGTGACGTTCGATTTCCCTGCCGTAGGTCAGCAGTCGTGGGAGCAGTCCTTCGTATTGTTTCCAGTAGGTGTTTAGCCCGATACAGATTAGTCCGACTTTCATCATTTTCTTCTTCTTTATATGTTTTATTTTGCAAAGGTATTATATAAACCTCAAACCTGCATTGCAATATGTGACAGCAAAATATAGTTATATGGCAAAAAAAAGCAATCAGGCTCCGCATGGAAGCGCGGAGCCTGATTGCATTATGAAATCGGATTTGATTCGAGTCTGCAGCTTGGACTTCATGGAGTGAAGCTGCTTTCGTCCTCAAATTACAGCTTGGGTCCTGCAGCTACGAGAGCCTTGCCGGCCTCGTTGCCTTCGTACTTCTTGAAGTTCTTGATGAAGCGGCCAGCCAGATCCTTGGCTTTCTCTTCCCACTCGGCACGGTTCTGATACGTGTCGCGCGGATCCAGGATGCCCCATGCCACTCCGTCGAGCTCTGTGGGAACCTCAAGGTTGAAGTAGGGAATCTTCTTCGTGGGAGCCTTCAGGATGGCACCGCCCAGGATGGCGTCGATGATGCCACGGGTGTCCTTGATGCTGATACGCTTGCCCGTGCCGTTCCAGCCTGTGTTCACCAGATATGCCTTGGCACCGCTCTTCTCCATCTTCTTCACCAGTTCCTCGGCATACTTGGTGGGGTGCAGCTCGAGGAATGCCTGGCCGAAGCAAGCCGAGAAGGTGGGAGTGGGCTCTGTGATGCCACGCTCGGTACCGGCCAGCTTAGCTGTGAAGCCAGAGAGGAAGTAGTACTTCGTCTGCTCGGGAGTCAGGATGCTCACGGGAGGCAGCACACCGAATGCATCGGCGCTCAGGAAGATTACGTTCTTGGCCTCGGGACCGGCGCTCTTGCCGTTCACCTTCTGGGCAATCTTCTCGATGTGATTGATGGGGTAGCTGACGCGGGTGTTCTCCGTCACGCTCTTGTCTGCAAAGTCAATCTTGCCCTCTGCGTCCACCGTCACGTTCTCCAGCAGGGCGTCGCGGCGAATGGCGTTGTAAATGTCGGGCTCGCTCTCCTTGTCCAGGTTGATTACCTTGGCATAGCAGCCGCCTTCGAGGTTGAAGACGCCCTCGTCGTCCCATCCGTGCTCGTCATCGCCGATGAGCAGACGCTTCGGGTCGGTGGAGAGGGTGGTCTTGCCCGTACCGCTCAGACCGAAGAAGATGGCCGTGTTCTTGCCCTCCATATCGGTGTTGGCCGAGCAGTGCATGGAAGCAATGCCGTTCAGCGGCAGGAAGTAGTTCTGCATCGAGAACATGCCCTTCTTCATCTCACCGCCGTACCATGTATTGATGATGCACTGTTCGCGGCTCGTCACGTTGAAAGCCACGCAGGTCTCCGAGTTCAGACCCAGTTCCTTGTAGTTCTCCACCTTTGCCTTTGAGGCGTTGTAGATAACGAAGTTGGGCTCAAAGTTCTCCAGTTCCTTCTCGGTGGGCTGGATGAACATGTTCTTCACGAAATGAGCCTGCCATGCCACTTCCACGATGAAGCGAACGGCCAGACGCGTTGCCTCGTTGGCACCGCAGAAGGCATCGACCACGTAGAGGTTCTTGTTGCAGAGTTCCTTGATGGCAATGTCCTTAACCTTTGCCCATATTTCTTCGCTCATGGGGTGGTTGTCGTTCTTATACTCGTCGGTAGTCCACCATACGGTGTTCTTCGACTTCTCGTCCATGACGATGTACTTGTCCTTGGGGCTACGGCCGGTGTAGATACCCGTCATCACATTCACTGCATCCAGCTCGGTGTTCTGACCCTTGTCATAGCCGGTCAGTCCAGCCTTGGTCTCCTCCTCAAACAGGAATTCATACGAGGGATTGTGGGCAATCACGGTCGAACCCGTGATACCATACTTGGTTAAATCTAATTTTGCCATTTGGTAAATGATATTAATGGTTAAAGTTCACTTTCGTATTGTCTTCTCTGGGAAAAATATGGGTTCTTCTCCCAAAGGCTGTGCAAAGGTACGACTTTCTTTTGAATCGCGAGCCCACGTCTGACACTTTTTCGTGCTCCCTTCACTGCTTTTTTTGACCTTATTTGCTGTTTTGCGAAGCGGACTTGGCAATTAAGGAAAAAAATATGTAAATTTGCGTTGTGAATTCTATAAAAAACCTTAACTGTTATGAAAACAATAAACCTAAGTGAGAACAATTCACTGCTCAACCAGTACCTGGCCGAGATTCGTGACAAGAGCTATCAGAAGAACCGCGCCCTCTTCCGTAACAACATCCGCCGCATCGGTGAGATGATGGCCTACGAAATCTCCAAGACGCTGACCTACAAGACGAAGACCATCACCACGCCGCTGGGCACCTGCGACATCCCCCTCATCAAGGATGATCTGCTGCTGGCCACCGTACTGCGGGCCGGACTGCCTTTCCACGAAGGTTTCCTGCATGTCTTCGACCATGCTGAGAATGCCTTCGTATCGGCCTTCCGCATGTACACCAACCGCGAGCACACCGAGGTGGGCATCCACACCGAGTATATGGCTTCGCCCTCGGTGAAGGGCAAGACGCTCCTTATCGTGGATCCTATGCTGGCCACGGGCGGCTCGATGGTGGCTGCTTACGAGGCACTGCTCAAGACGGGGCGTCCGGCTCGCGTCCACATCGCCAGTGTCATTGGTACGCCCGAGGGCGTGGAGATGTTGGAGAAGAACGTCGCCCCCGACGTCACCCTTTGGTGTGCCGCCATCGACCCCGGCATGAACGAGCATAAGTATATCGTGCCGGGCTTTGGCGACTGCGGCGACCTCTGCTACGGCGAGAAACTCTGACGTATATATATAATAAGGTAGGGGGGAGCGGAGTCCCCCCTACCTCTGAAAAAATGGTTCCGCCCGGGTTTTGTCATCTGCCTGTACGTCACTTTCAGGCGCGTCGGAGCCAGCCGCCTCGCCATCTCTGAGAGTGCTTACCTGATTACACAGGAACTCGGGTGAGAAGGTGCCGGGCGGAAAGGGATGAAGAGCCGACTCCGGAGGGAGACGGAATCGGGTGGAAAGGGAGAAAGGCTCGGGCCGTCCGGTTGGACGGCCTGAGGCGTCTAATTGGACGGCCTGAGGCGTCTGACCGGACGGTCCGGGGCGTCTGAGGTCGAAATCTTTTCTCGTGGCGTGTACGTTGCCGCTTATATCCAGATACAGAGACGCGATTGAACGAGCGTAAAATCAAGGAGGGAAGAGAGAATCTTATTGAAATTCGTCCCGGACGAAGCGTGAGAGCTGGCTGAAATCATCGTCGAAAAAGTCGTGACAAGCCTTGGCAAGCACCTCACGGCAATAATCGTGGCGGGAGAGGCGGGGAGTGTAGTAGAGCTGGTTGCCGGTGCGGCTGGCCTTGACGATACCCTTGCGGGTGAGGATACGCAGGATGGTGGCCACAGTGGTGTAGGCGGGACGTGGCTCCTCGTACTGGGCGAGCACGTCACCGATGAAGCCGCTGCTCTGAGGCAGGCTCCACAGGCATTGCATCACTTGGTGTTCGGCCTTGGTGAGTATCATCACTTCTCGACTATCGATGTGCAGGGATTGCGGAGTCCTTCGGCCTTCTTCAGGTAGGCTTTGGCGGTGCCAAACTTCAGGAAGAGGTCGAGGCGGACGGGCATGTGATTGTCATCGTCGGTGATGTAAAAGGTGATAATCTCCTTCTCCTTGTTCTTCTCGTATTCTACGAAAGAGAATACGAGGCAGCGGTAGGTGATGCCGGTACTCTTCATCTTGAAGTTCTTGCGTCCGCGATAGATGAGGGTGACGTCGTCCACGTGGCGTCCGTCGGCCATGGGGAAGACGAGTTTCTGGCCGGGTGTGAAGTCGCTGGCCCGGTAGGAGCGTGCGCGCAGCATCATGGAGAGCATGTCATAGATGCAGTCGCGGCGGTCGGTGGAGGTGTGGCTTGTCTGACCCTTACGGTTTAGGTACTGCTGGCGCATGTGGGCAGTGCCGTCGCTGTAGGTGTACCACACCTGATCGACGTAGTACTTGCCTCCCTCGTTGGCTGCCTTCTTGTAATAGAGTGGCACGAGGTTGTGGCTGACGATGCTCAGCAGTGTGTCGCGCATGACGAAATGTCTGTCCACCATGCCGCTGGTGCTTGTCACGAGACGGCTGCGGTATGCCTCAGTCCCGTCGGTCCAGCGGGCGTCTGTGGTGGTCAGGCTGGCCCGGCCGGCGTGGAGCCATACAAACTTCCAGTTGAAGTATAACTCATATTCCAGTCGTTCGCCGCTCTGGAAAGCAGTATTCTCAACCGAACATTGTGCGTGGCCCATGGTGACAGCCAGCAAGAGAGTGATGAGCACAAAAGCCCGTTTTAATGTATAATTCATAATGCACAGTCTCTAATCCCTAATCTCTAATCCGACTATTACTTTCCCCCTTTTGTCCCTTGCGCTTCATCTCTTCGCGCTCCTTGTTCTTTGACTTCACGGTCTTCTCCTTGTCTGGTTTCTGCTTGGTGATGGTCAGGGGTTTCTGCTTGGTACGCTCGATACCGCGCACGTCCCACTCCTGTTCCATGTCCCACTGCGCCTTGAGCTTGATAGGCTTTGGGAAGTAGAATACCTCCTCGGGTTGCACTCCCTGGGCATAGTTGCCCGTGTCCCATTTGCCGTTGCCGTTGCGGTCGATGAAGCATCGCACGAAATAGTCGGCTGGACGCAGGTAGTAGAAGTCGGCCCGCCCGTCGCTGTCGGCCCGCAGTTCGGCGGTCACCTTGTCGCTGTGGTTCATGAGCTGGACGACAACGCCCGTGTCGGGCAGCAGTGTATGGATGAAGATGGAGCCGTACTCTTCAAGGGAGCGCACCTTGAACTCGTTCTTCATGCTCTTTGATACGTTGTGGAAAACGTTGGTGAAGGCAGCACTGTCGGCCTCGAAGCGATACTGTTGCTCGGGCTCCCATTCGGCATAGAGCACGTAGGAGCGCTGTCCCTCAGGCAGGAAGAGGAAGGGGGCGGGCAGCCAGTCGGTGTCCTGCTTGACGTAGAAATGGATGCGGGTGGTATCTACGTTGAGATAGGGTTCCTTCGACGTGAAGCGTATGTTCTGGTTGGGGTCGATGGTGCCGCTGGGCTTGGCGCTGATGTCCATGAAGATCTTCTCGTGCGGGTTTTCTTCGTATGGGAGCGGTTCCTTGGCCTTCTTCAGGCGTTTCTCGCGCTCCTTGTTCCACTCGTCAATCTTCTTCTGCCGCTCCTTGTGTATCTTGGCCCATGGGGTCTTGGGCACCAGGTCGAGTGTGTCGGTGCGGGGGACGAGTTGGCCCAGCGTGTCGGTATCGAGGTAGGTGAGCGCCATGGAGAGTGTGTCCTGCTGGTGAGTGAACGTGGTATCGGTGACCCAGTAGGTGATGGTGTCGTTCTTCTGGTTAGGCTCGACGATGAGGCAGCTCGCATCGAAGTTCAGTCCGACGATGGTGGGCAGCGAGTCGGCCGGAGAGGTGAAGAAGAGGCGGAAGAAGTCGGGCTCCAGGCGTTCGGTCTTGAGCAGATGATGCTCCTGCCCCTCCTCGAGGAAAGCCAGGAGAGTGACGTCATCGGGCAGATAGTGGGTGTAGGGCACCACGCGGATGGAGTCGAAGTGGGTGGAGTCGCGCCAGATGGTGTCCATGCGCACGTCGGGGCGGCTGCTGGTCTCGATGACGGTGGTGTCGAAGGCCACTATCTCGCTCTTCTGGCTGAACACCATGTCGCCATCGACGTCTTTCAGAGCGAAGGTACGATAGCGGCCCGGTTTCACGCCCTTGATACAGAAGCGGCCTGAGCCGTTTGTACGCGAGATACGCAGGAAGGGTGTGGTGGTGAAGAGCGAGTCGTGGAAGGCCGAGTCGGCCGGGTATAGGCCGACCATGATGCCCTTGATCGGTTCAAGGTCCTCGGCATTGAGTACGGTGCCGGCCACCTCCATCGTGTCAATGGCATCGCCCGTGCTGAACGAATAAGTGAAGAATCCCATGGGGTTTCCCTCGTTATTGTCCTCAATGGCGTCGCCGAAATCGATGGTATAGGTGGTGTTGTCCTGTAGCGTATCGTAAAGGGTGATCTTGATGCGTTTGCCGTCGGCTCGTACGTTGGCCGACTCCACCTGCGGTGGCGAGACAATGACCTTCTCGCTGGCATTCTCGAGCTTGATGTATTCGTCGAAGAGGATGCTCATCTTCTTGCTCGTATGCCGTATGGAGCCGTTGGCGGGATAGCAGGCCACGACACGTGGCGGCGTCTCGTCATACATGCCTCCGTCAGGGTTGCCTATGCTGGCACATGCGGCCAGTACTGCCAGACATGCCATATAATATGGTAGGTGGCGGTGCGTCATTCGCTGGGCTGGTGGTTAAGGGATAATATCTGGTCAATGTATTCACGGGTGTTGGAGAGACGAGGCACCTTGTGCTGTCCTCCCAGCTTGCCGCGTTCGCGCAGCCAGTCGTGGAAGACACCCGGACGGGCCACGATAAGTTCAAGGGGCTGCAGGGTGATGTCCTTGTAACGCTTGGCTTCGTAGTCGGAGTTTATCTGCTGGAGACTGTGGTCCAGAATGCTGGCAAAGGCCTCGATGTCGCGGGGCATCACGCTGAATTCTACCAGCCACTGGTGGCGACACTTGCCCTGGCTGTTCATAAAGACAGGGGCAGCGGTGTACTCCAGCACTTGAGCGCCCGTCTGGCGGCATGCCTCGGCCAGGCCTTTCTCTGCATTGTCAACAATGAGCTCTTCGCCAAAGGCGTTGATGAAGAACTTGGTGCGGCCCGTGATGATGAACTTGTAGGGGTTGCGGCTTGTGAAGCATACGGTATCGCCTATCACATAGCGCCATAGTCCGCTGCTGGTGGTGATGACCATGGCGTAGTTCTGCCCAGTCTGCACCTCCCAGAGTGGTACCACTGTGGGGCGTTCGCTGCCAAACTCGTCCATCGGGATGAATTCGTAGAAGACGCCATAGTCCACCATGAGACTCAAGGCTGGGTCTGCGGGATCGTCCTGTATGCCGAAGAAACCTTCCGAGGCGTTGTACGTCTCCATGTAGTGCATGTGGGGGCTGGTGATGAGGCTATGGTATTGCTCACGGTATGGGGTAAAGGCCACACCGCCGTGGAAGAAGACTTCCAGGTTGGGCCACACCTCTTCCAGGTGGCTGGCACCGGAGATTTCCATTACGCGGCGTAGTACGGAGAGCATCCATGAGGGCACGCCGCTGATGTTGGTCACGTTCTGGTGCAGTGCCTCGCGGGCGATTCGGTCACGTTTGACCTCAAAGTCAGAGAGCAGGGCCGTCTCTTTCCGTGGTACGCGGATGAGGTTGATGAGCGGGTTGATGTTCTCAATAAGGATTGCGCTGAGGTCGCCCACGAGCGAGTGTGGCAGGTTGTAGTTGGGCGCGTGGCTTCCGCCTAAGATGAGTGCCTTGCCGTCGAAGATTCGGCTTTGCGGATTGTTGCGCAGATACCAAACCACGGAATCCTTGCCGCCCGCGTAATGCGTGTCGTGCAGTCCATCGTGGCTCACTGGGATGAACTTGCTCTTGTCGTTGGTGGTTCCGCTCGACTTGGCGTACCATTGCACGAGGCCGGGCCACAGCACGTCGCGTTCGCCCTGGCGCATACGGTCAATGTAGCCTTTCAGCTCTTCGTAGGTGTTCAGGGGAGTCTGCTGGGCAAACTGGGCATAGTCCTTAACTTTCCCGTAATGGCATACGCGACCCCATTCGGTGGAAGCGGCCTTGCGTATGAGCTTGTCCAGCACTCTTCGCTGCAATGTCTCGGCTTCGCCGGCGTATCGTTCCAGTTCATGTTCCCTGAGTTTCAGAACTGGACGTATGATGCTTGTCAGAGTCATTTACTTCTATTCCCTTCTTTGTCTTGCTGTTGGCGAGGCTGCTGTAGAGCCCCTTGCTGCTTCTGAGGTTGTGCAAGGCATTCTTGCTTGCGTTCTGTTGGCTCTCTTTCTTCGAGTATCCCTTTCCGTATCCCATCTCGTGTCCGTCGATCATCACCTTGGTGCGGAAGAAGGGGGCACCTTTCTTGTCGCGCTCTTCGTCGGTGAGGATAAACTCCAGCTCGAGGTGGTGCTTCTGGCATAACTCGAGGAGCGAGCTCTTGAAATTTGTCTCCTTGCGGGCTATTTTTTCCAGGTTGATGAGGCGGCCCAGCACGCGCGTCTCGATGAAGTGTGTGCAGTAGTCGTAGCCGCGGTCGAGATAGATGGCACCCACGAGTGCCTCGAATGCGTTGCCGGCCATGTAGCTGTTGTGCCCATTGCCGTATGTGTTGCTGTGTATCAGCCGATGGAGGCCCAGCTGCTGGGAAACGATTCCCAGTGTCTCGCGTTTTACAATTTTGCTTCGCGTATTGGTGAGGAATCCTTCGCGGTTATTCTGGAAGCGTTGGAACACGATACTTCCCACTACGGCACCCAGAATGGCATCGCCCAGAAACTCGAGCCGTTCGTTGTTCTGCAGGTGTGCCTTGTCGTCCTTTGCCGAGGCCGAGACGTGCTGTATGGCTTCCTTGTAGGGACGTATGTCCCGGGGGTAGAAACCCATAATGGAATAAAAAGAGCGATAAAGTGCCTTTTCCTTTCGGAAAGGCAGCCTTATCGCGTCTATAAGGTTGCTCTTCACGGTCACCTGGCTTGACTATTCGGTGTATTTCCTGAAGATTACACAGGCATTGTGTCCGCCAAAACCGAATGTGTTGCTCAGTGCGGCGCGCACAGTACGGTGCTGTGCTTGACCGAATGTGAAGTTGAGACGATAGTCGATGTCGGGATCTTTGTCCTCTTCATCGTGGTTAATCGTGGGAGGTACGACATCCTGCTGCACCGAGAGCACGCTGACCATTGCTTCGAGAGCACCAGCGGCGCCCAGCAGATGGCCAGTCATCGATTTCGTACTGCTGATATTTAGCTTGTAGGCATGTTCGCCAAATACATCGACGATGGCTTTCACCTCCGATACATCGCCCACGGGGGTCGATGTGCCGTGTACGTTGATGTAGTCGATATCCTCAGGCTGCATACCAGCATCCTCCAGCGCATTCTGCATGACGAGCTTTGCTCCGAGGCCTTCGGGATGAGATGCCGTGATGTGATGTGCATCGGCACTCATGCCTGCACCCACCATCTCAGCATATATCTTGGCGCCTCGTGCCTTGGCGTGCTCCAACTCCTCGAGGATGAGGCTTGCCGAGCCCTCGCCCATGACAAAACCGTCGCGGCTGGCGCTGAATGGGCGACTGGCCTTCTCGGGTTCATCATTGCGGGTGCTCAGGGCATGCATGGCGTTAAAACCGCCTACGCCCGAGGGGAAGATGGCTGCCTCGGCTCCGCCCGTGACAATCACGTTGGCCTTACCCAGACGAATCAGGTTGAAGGCGTCGGCAATGGCATTGCTGCTGCTGGCACATGCACTCGACGTGATGTAGTTGGGGCCGTGGAAACCGTACTTGATGCTGATGTGTCCGGCACAGATATCGGCAATCATCTTCGGTACGAAGAATGGGCTGAACTTGGGACCCAGCGTGGCGCCGGTCTTAGCCCAGTTTTCCACTTCCTCCTCGAAGGTGTGCATACCGCCGATTCCTACACCGAAGACCACTCCCACGCGGTTCTTGTCCACTTCGTCCAGGTTGAGTCCGCTATTCTCTACTGCCTGGGTGGCCGAAGCCACAGCATACTGGCAATAGAGGTCCATCTTGCGGGCTTCCTTACGGTCGATGTAGTCTGCCACATTGAAATTCTTCACTTCACAGGCAAACTGCGTCTTGAAGGCTTGGGCATCAAAGTGCGTGATAGGGCCTGCTCCACTCACTCCTGCCAGGAGCTTCTGCCATGTTTCATCGACAGAATTACCCAGCGGACTGATGGCTCCCAGTCCGGTTACTACAACTCTCTTTAATTCCATCTTGGTTTAATTCATAATTTTCAATTCATAATCCACAGTGATGTTGGCTGTAAAGCTTGGCCTTGAGCTGATGCTTGTCGGTCTGGTCTTAACTCTGAATTATGAATTATGCGCTCGGCTTTCTCAGAACCTTCGGTCACGCAATGCGTCCCTTTCCGTATGGGTCTTGAGAATAGCTCCACCCCAGGGGATGTCGAGCGTCTGCTTCTTCAACACCTGCTATGCAGGCAGAAGCGGCCACAGGTCGAGCGCTCCTTTAATGCGAAGAACCGTGAGTTGCTTCTTTACTTGTTTTCCTCAATAAATGCGATAGCGTCGGCAACGGTGGCAATCTTCTCAGCCTTGTCGTCGGGGATGGTGATTTCGAAAGCCTTCTCGAACTCCATAATCAGCTCGACGGTGTCCAGAGAATCTGCACCTAAGTCGTTGGTGAAACTTGCTTCGGGGGTTACATCGGCCTCGTCAACGCCCAACTTCTCTACGATAATCTCTTTTACTTTAGCTTCAATTTCAGACATAATACTTTTGTTTAATTAATTAGAAAATGTAACTTCGTTTAATTTCGAGGTGCAAAGTAACGACTTTTATCCCATATATGCAAAAAAACCTCCTAAAAAAGCGCCTTGTTTTGCACACTGACCCCTATAGTGTGCAATAATATGGGCTTCCTCTGTTCATTTAAGGGCAAAGGATGGCATTTTATGTGACGTTTCGCTTTTATGCCAACGCGGTGCCCTCTTATATAATTATTGTACGCGCGTGCGCGTATCTTTCTCTTCCCGACCATCCTCTTCGCTGGCCGGCTTCGTGCTGTGATGAAAAGGTACTCTCGTTCGGATGTGCAATGTGAAAAACTTCATCTTTCCCTTTGCATTTCCCTCACTTATTCATACCTTTGTATGCCACAAGACGTAGAAGGGGATGAAATGAATAATCTCAATGTCGTTCCCATGCCCGCGTCAAGCGTCTGGCTCGTGTGGGACGAAGTGGAAAACTACCGGACATAACCTGTACACACATACATATATGAGAAATGCATTCCGACTAAACCATTGCCTGTGGGCATTGCTGCTTTGTATATCTGTGCAATATGCCTATGGGCGTAAGAGGGTGGAGGCGGTCAGGGACACTTTCCCCGATGGTGCTCCTGTTTCCGAATGGTTCCGCGACACGCTGCCAGTGGATGTGGCCAGCCTGGGTCGCCAGTACAGGATTACAGACTATGGCGTATCGGCAGATTCTTATGTACATACGAAGGAACTGCAGGCTCTCATTGACATGGTGGCGGCTGGTGGAGGAGGAGTCGTCGTGGTGCCTCCCGGGGTCTTTATGACGGGCGCGCTTTTCTTCAAGCAGGGAACTCACCTGCATCTGGAACGTGGCGCCGTGCTACGTGGAAGTACCGACATCAGCGACTTTCCCGTTACGACTACGCGCATGGAAGGCCAGACGTGCAAGTATTTCCCTGCGCTGCTGAACGCGGACAGCATCCAGGGATTTACCATCACGGGAGAGGGCGTTGTCGATGGGAACGGTCTGCCCTACTGGAAGGCTTTCTGGCTGCGGAGGAAATGGAATCCTGCCGCGACGAACAAGGACGAGCAGCGTCCGCGAGTGCTTTTCGTATCACGATGCCGCGATGTGCGGATCGAGGGCGTGTGCTTCCAGAATTCTCCTTTCTGGACTACCCACTACTATCAGTCGGAGAATGTGAGGCTGATGAACCTAAAGATATACAGTCCGCATGGTCCCATCCACGCACCCTCTACGGATGCCATTGACATCGATGCCTGCCGGAACGTGCTTGTCAAGGGATGTGAAATGACGGTGGACGACGATGCTATCGCACTCAAGGGGGGCAAGGGGCCCTGGGCCGACATACCCGAGAAGACTCCTGGGAATGGTGGTAATGAGAATATCCTCATCGAGGACTGCTATTTCGGATTCTGTCACAGTTGTCTCACCTGTGGCAGCGAGTCAATCTATAATCATAACATCCTATTGCGTCGGGGCAAGGTGGAGGGGGCTGTCATCCTGCTTCACTTGAAGATGCGCACCGACACACCACAGCATTACGAGTACATCACAGTCGAGGATATGCACGGCCGTGCCGACAATTTCCTTTTCGTGCATTCCTGGTCTCAGTTTGCTGATATGCAGGGGCGTACCACTCCGCCCATGTCTTACGCATCCCATGTAACCATGAGGAACATCGGCATGCAGGCAAACACCTTCTTTAATGTGGCTCGCAAAGACGACCAGTATAGGCTCAGCCATTTTACTTTCCAGAACCTTGACATCGAGGCCAAGGTGCCGGACTTCCATTCCGACTATATTGAAAACGTGCAGACTGAGAACGTGAAGGTGAACGGGCAAATGGTCCGCTGAAGCGATTTTAGAAATATGAGGAGGCTTGTCACAGCAATAGTTCTGGTCTGTGTGACGAATGTTGCCGGATGGTCGCAGGTGGTGAATTATGATGAAAGCAAGGTGGGCCCCTACACACTCGAGGATCCCCTGCGCTTTGTGAACGGGAAGAAGGTGAAGAACCTGCGCGATTGGGCTCAGCGCCGTCAGGAGATACTCGACATATTCCAGCACGAGGTGTACGGACAGATACCGCCCCGCTGTGACATCTTTCTGGAGCTGAAGGAACAGGGTGTCACGCTTGCTGGATTCGGTCTGCGACGTCAGGTCAGGATGTGGTTCCGTGCCGACAAGTCCGGCCCCTTCATCGACTGGCTCATCGTCACGCCCCGCCATGCTCGGGGACCCGTGCCCTCCGTCATGCTGCTGAACTATAGTGGAAATCACACGATTCTCTCCGACGAGGCCATCCTCATCACAGACAGCCGCGACGTGCCCTATCAGCACTCTCGTGATACGAAGGCTCGTGGCTTCTATGCCGACCCCAACCAGCCGACGTACTATCCCGTGAGCATGATCCTGGCACGAGGATACGCCTTCGTGACCGCCTGCTATGCTGATGTCTCGCCCGATCCAGACCCGGTTTCGGAGGCCGTGCAGGACCAGTATGCCTATCAGCGATGCTTCGACCTATGGCCTCCTCGCGATCCCTCCCGCGACGACAATACCACCTCGCTCGGCGCGTGGGCATGGGGGCTGATGCGCGGCATGGACATGATTGAGCGGGACTCGCTGCTCGATGCCGGCCGAGTGGTCTTGACGGGTAGTTCCCGTCTGGGCAAGGCGGCGCTGATAGCTGCGGCCTACGACGAACGATTTCCTGTAGTGGTCCCCAACCAGACGGGCAGCGGCGGTACGCCGTTGGCAAAGCGCAGGTTCGGTGCGAATATCACTACGGAGTCGAAGAACTTCACCCACTGGTACTGTCGTGCCTACAGGAAGTATGCCGGCCACGAGGACCAGATGCCCTTCGACCAGCACCTCCTCCTGGCCTGCGTGGCGCCCCGCGCGATGCTCGTGGAGGGTTTCGACGAACCGTGGTTCGACACCAAGGGCGAGTTCCTCGCCCTGCAGGCCACCAGTCCCGTCTGGGAGAAGTTCGCGAGGGCGGGGCTGCCCCGCGTGGCGTGGCCTGATGACTATGATACCAGCGCCATCGGCCCCCGTCTGGGTTATGTGCGGCGCACGGAGAAGCACGGCCACGCTGCCTGCGACTGGGTGTGGATGCTCCGCTTTGCCGACGGCGTGTTTTCCGGCCGATAAGTGCTCAGCCGCACGACGCAGATTGAGGTGGACGCCGCAGGCCAGGCCGGTGACGGCACGCTGCTCTGGAATCGATGATTGGCTAGGGTGTTAGGGCGTCTGGCCCCCCCCACATTGCCTATCTTCTCTTCTTGCTGAACACCCTCTCTTCAATCCACTGGAAAACCACAAAGAGGACGGGAACCACGACGAGCAGGGCTATGGTGCCCACGAACATGCCGCCGATGGTGCCCACTCCGAGCGAGCGGTTACCATTGGCTCCCACACCCGTGGCCAGCGCCAGGGGGAGCAAGCCCAGGATCATCGTCATGCTGGTCATCAGAATGGGACGCAGTCGGGCTCCGGCAGCGCTCACCGCAGCCATCACAATCGTCATTCCCTGGCGGCGCCGCTCCGAGGCATACTCGGTGAGCAGGATAGCCGTCTTGGCCAGCAGGCCGATGAGCATGATGAGACCCGTCTGCATGTAGATGTTGTTCTCCAGCCCCCAGAGGCGTGCAAAGATGAAACTGCCCGCCAGGCCAAACGGCACGCCCATGATGACGGCGATGGGGATGAAAATGCTCTCATACAAGGCACACAGGATGAGGTAGATGAAGACGAGGCAGATGATGAAGACCAGTGTCGTGGTGTTCGAGGCATTGGCCTCCTCGCGCGTCATGCCACCGAATTCGTAGCCATAGCCCTCGGGCAGCGCTTCGAGCGCCGAGCGGCGGATGGCCTCGATGGCCTGTCCGTTGCTGTAGCCCTCGGCCGCCGTGCCGCTCACCGAGATGGAGGGGAAGAGGTTGAAGCGCGAGAGTGTCTCGGAACCATAGATGCGTCGGAGTGTGATGAACTGCCCGATGGGGGCCATTTCGCCGGTAGAGGTCTTGACAAAGATGTTGTCGAGCGACTCGGTGTCCAGACGGTATTCGGGCGAGGCCTGTACCATTACACGATAGAGTTTCGTGAAGCGGTTGAAGTTTGATGCATAGCTTCCGCCAATGTAGCCCGAGAGAGTGCTTAGCACGTCGCTCGGTGAGACGCCGGCCCGCTTGCATCGTGCGGCATCCACCTCAAGGCGGAATTGTGGATAGCGCGTGCTGAAGTTGGTGAACGCGCGGGATATTTCCGGTTGGCGGTTCATCGTTTCGATCATCTTCTGGGTGTATTCCTGCAGTTGCTCGATGGAGCCGCCTTTCTTGTCCTGGATGTACAGTTCGAAGCCATTGGTTCGTCCGAAACCGGGAATCATGGCCTGTGTGTTCACCTGTATCTTGGCGTTCGCGATGTCTGCCGTGCGGCGGTAGATCTCTTCCATGACGCTTTGTACATCGTCGCCCCGGCCTTTGCGCTCGCCCCAGCTCTTCAGCTTGATGGTGATGTTGCCATTGGACGACGACTGCTCGAAGCCTACGCTCGACCCAGCCATGAGCGAGTAGATGCGCAGCTGGGGGATGTCCTTGATGCGGCTCTCGACCTCCTTCATGATGCCGTATGTCTGTTGCATGCTGCTGCCGGGCGATGCCTGCACGTTCACGAATATGGTGCCCATGTCCTCAGCAGGCACGAGGCCGGTTTTCGTGGTGCGCATCAGCCATACGAGCGTGCCGACGGCCACTACGATGCTCAGGGCGGTGAGCAGACGATGGTGGAAAAGTGTGGCCACCCCCCGCTTATACTTGCGTACGATGCGGTTGAACGCAGCGTCGAAAGCCAGATGGAAGCGAGAGGAGAAGGTGAGATTATCCTGCGATTCGGCATGTGGCGTCATTATCAGTGCACAGAGTGCAGGGCTGAGGGTGAGCGCGTTGAGACACGAGATGGCCACTGCAATGGCCATCGTGAGGCCAAACTGTGTGTAGAAAGTGCCCGTGACCCCGCCGATGAAGCATACCGGCACGAACACCGCCATAAAGACAAGCGAGGTGGTGAACAGCGCCGCCGTAATGCCGTGCATGGCATCCACCGTGGCATCGTACGACGAACGGTATCCGGCATCGAACTTTGCCTGCACTGCCTCCACGACCACGATGGCGTCGTCCACCACCGTGCCGATAACGAGCACGAGCGCAAAGAGTGTGAGCATGTTCAGACTGAACCCCACGAGATAGAGGAAGGCCAGCGTGCCGATGAGCGACACCACGATGGCCACCGTGGGGATGAACGTCGAGCGCATGTTCTGCAGGAACAGATAGACCACCAGCACCACGAGCAGTAGCGCCTCGAAGAGCGTCTCCATCACGCTGGCGATGGAGGCGTCGAGGAAGTCTTTCTTACTCTCCAGGTCGTCTATGGCTATGCCGGGAGGAAGCGTGCGACGGATTTCCTCGATCTCCTTGTCCACGGCTATGATAATCTCGTTGGCGTTGCTTCCCGGCGTCTGGTTTATCATGATGTTCACGCCAGGATGCCCGTTCGTTTCTCCGATGAAATTGTAATTCTGCGAGCCCAGCTCCACGCGCGCTACATCCTTGATGCGCAGTACGCTGCCGTCTGGCAGCGACTTGATGACCATCTCCTCATAGTCTCGCTCTTCCTCGTATCGTCCGCGATACTTGAGCACATACTGGAACGTGTTTTCCGACTCCGCGCCCAGTGTGCCTGTGGGCGCTTCCACGTTTTGCTCGTCGAGCACGCGGTTAATGTCCGACGGGGCAATGCCGTAACGGGCCATCTTCGCCGGGTCGAGCCAGATGCGCATCGAGTAGTCGGCGCCATGTACATTCACCTCGCCCACTCCCATGATACGCGACAGGCGCGGCTCGATGTTAATCTTCGTGTAGTTGGCCAGGAACGAGCGGTCGAAGGTGTCGTCGGGGCTGTATAGAGCCAGCTGCTTGATGTTCGACGTCTGGCGCTTGCGTACGGTGAGTCCGCCCTTGACCACATCGCTCGGCAGGCGGCCCTGCACGGTGGCCACGCGGTTCTGTACGTTCACCATAGCCATGTCCGGGTCGGTGCCTTGGCGGAAGAAGACGGCGACCGAGGCGCTGCCTGTGTTCGAGGCCGACGAAGACATGTACATCATGCCCTCCACACCGTTGATGGCCTCCTCGAGGGGTACGATGACACTTTTCTGCACCGTCTCGGCATTGGCACCCGTATAGGAAGCCATCACGCGCACCGTGGGCGGAGCGATTTCCGGAAACTGTTCGAGTGGCAGGCGCGTGAGCGCTATGATGCCCAGCAATACGATGAGCACGGAGATTACGCCGGCCAGGATGGGGCGGTCTATGAAGGTTCGGACTTGCATTTAGGTCAATTTACGATTTGTTATTCTTCGGTACTCGCTCTGCGTGCAGAAGCGACAGAGCCGAGCGCCACATTTATAATATTTCTCGCGTTCTCCGCTTGTCCCGGAAGCGATGTCAGCACACACGTGGCTGTCAGTTCTTGATTGTCGGCTGTCAGTCTCCCACTTCTATTCCCTCGCGCAGCAGGCCGGCGCCCTCGGCGATAATGCGGTCGCCTGCCTCGAGGCCCGACTGAATGATGTACTCCTTGCCGTTGTCGGTGGGATACACTTCGACGGACGTGGCCTTCGTCTTGCCCTCTACGATTTTATATACGAAGAAGCGGTTCTGAAGCTGGGTGGTGGCATCCTGCGGGATGACGATGCAGTCCTGCATGTGTGTGGGCATCACTACACGTGCACTGCCGCCGTTGTGCAGCAGATGACGCGGATTGTCAAAGACGGCGCGCACGTTTACCGTGCCTGTGCCTGCATCCACGGTGCCGCTCACGGCGTCAATGTGTCCCTCGATGTCATACATCGAACCATTCGAGAGTCGCAGTTGGATGGGTGGTGCCTGGCTGATGTATTGCTCCAGGCTTCCGTAACGTTCAATCAGGTCGATGCTCTGGTTCTCCGTAATGGAGAAATAGACATACATCTGTGCGTCGTCGGCCACGGTGACCAGTGGCTCGGCGATGCTGCTTCCCACGAGAGCCCCCACATGGTAGGGAATCATCGAGGCCGAGCCATTCACGGGACTCTTCACCTCGGTGTATGACAACTGCCAGCGTGCGTTAGTCTCCTCGGCTTTGGCCTGTGCCAGCGCAGCCTCCGCCTCGTGGAACTTGTTCTGAGCCGTCTGTACGGAGAAGTCCGAGACCACGTTCTCCCGTCTGAGTGACTGTTCGCTCTGCATGCTCAGGCGGGCTGTTTCCAACTGTGCTTCGGCTGTCTTCACCTTGGCCGACGCCACCTTGAGCGCCATCTCGTAGGGCACCTGGTCGATGATGAATAGCGTCTGTCCGCGGCGCACCTGTTCGCCCTCGCGGATGCATATCTTGGTGATGCGGCCGCTCACCTGCGGTCGTATTTCCACAATCTGGCGTCCGGTCATCGTGGCTGTCAGCTCTTTCTGGAGCGTATAGTCCTGCGTGCCCACGGTCATCGTCTTGTAATTGGCTTTCTCGGTCTTTTTTTCTTCCGGCTTGCCGGTGCATGCCCCTATGCACAGCGCGGCTATCAGCAGGCCGCAAAATGTAATCGTCTTGCTCATTGAGGGATAATATTTAGGTGGAAAACCTGTAAAATCAGTGCAAAATTACAATAATTTGAGCACAATTCCTGCATGTTACTCCATCTTTTTTACCTTGAAAAACTTAAAACTCATCTGTTTTTCCCCTCTCACAGCCTGTGACTTTCCGTTTGACAGCGTATTGCGCCCGCTTCGATTCCATGTTCCCTCTGTCGGGGCGAAATGTCGTGCAGCAAAAAATAATCTGTGATTTCCTTGCCTTTTTGCTGGAATAATCTTACCTTTGGAGGTCAAAACCCTAATTTGCAATGAAACGTAAGCTTCTTCTTGCCCTTTTGCTTTGGTCGCTGGGCGGCGTGATAAGCGAGGCACAGGCTGCTGCCGCTGTCCGTATCTATGGTCGCAACCTGGCTTCGTATCAGATAGTGTATGCCGCCGGAGTCGAGGCCGAGGAGGGAAACGATGCGGCTGCCTATGTGCGGCAGACATTGCAGGCGGCCACGGGCATTGCTCCCGCCATCTGCAGCGATGCCGAATGGAAGCGGGGTAGTGCCATCCGTCTGGAGCATGACAAGACGCTCGAGCCTTTTGGCTATAGCATTTGCCGGGAAGGCCGTGCATTGGTCATCCGTGGCGGCGGATACTGGGCCATGCAGAAGGCTGCGCGGATGGTGGCCGAGGAACTGAAGGAGAAGGGGAGAATCCCTGACGGATACACGCGGGAGGGCACCGTGGTGGGCGAACATCTGTTCCCTATCGCCGAGGGAGCCAACCTGCGCATTCTGGACGACAATATCTGGGACTACTCGTCCGAGACCATCCCCGAGGCGTGGAAGCCTACGGGCATCGATCCGCGCGATGACGTGCGTGCTCCGCAGTTTGCCCAGCTCGTGCGGGCCTACATGCCAGACATCGTCACCCTGCAGGAGTACAGCCGCCACATGCACGACCGTTTCTATCCCCGCATCCAGGAGTACGGCTACGTCATCTCCTACGAGAGCGGGCGCGACTGGAACAATACTCCCATCTTCTATAATCCCCAGACCGTGGAGCAGCTCTACGTGAACTATAATCTCTATACGCCTGCGCGTTGGAGCAACAGCGGGTCAAAGTCGTTCACTTCGGCTGTCTTCCGGCATAAGCAGACGGGGCGGGTGTTTGCCGTCCTGACCACCCACCTTTGGTGGAAGGGCGAGTCGGCACAGCCGGGAAGCACGCAGGCGCGGGCCGCCCAGGTGCGCCTCATGCTGGCCGAGGCCGAGATTATCCGCGCCGAGCACAAGTGCCCCGTCTTCGTGACAGGCGACATGAACTGCTATGAGAGCACCATCCCCATGCGCCAGTTCTTCGAGTCGGGCTACAAGCCCTGCTACGAGCTGGCCACACAATATGCCGACCTCCACAACGGACACCATATCTGCGGACCCAAGGACGGCTTCTCGCGCGAGAGCCGTCGTCCGAGCCCCGAGCGCAAGAAGGGCGCCATCGACCACTGCCTGCTACTCGATCCGGAGCAGAAGGTGGAGGTGAAGGTGTTCGACTGTGTGCAGGCCTACTTCACCGTGTTGCTCACCGATCACTATCCCAACGTGATTGACGCTAAGCTGTGATGCTAAGCAATAAGGAAAGATAACGTTTGAATCTGTTCGGCTGCAGGCAGACATTGCCTCGCCCGATAATTATGAATTGAGAATTATGAATAACGAATTGAACAAGCCCATTGTTGTCATCGGCAGTTCGAACACCGATATGGTCATTCGGGTAAAGCATTTGCCGGCGCCTGGCGAGACCATCATGGGACACGACTTTATGACGAACCAGGGCGGCAAGGGGGCCAATCAGGCTGTGGCCGTGAGCCGACTGGGCGGACAGGCGGCCTTTGTGGCGCGGGTGGGCGACGACGGCTTTGGCCGCCAGACCATTCAGCTCCTGCGCGAGGAAGGCATCGATATCACCCATGTGCATACGACCGAGGGAGTCTCCACCGGCGTGGCTCTTATCCCAGTGGACGACCGGGGGGAGAACAGCATCATCGTGGCCAGCGGTGCCAACGCCCTGCTCAGCGAGGAGGACATCGAGGCAGCTCGCCCCATGATAGCCCGTGCCGGCACAGTACTGATGCAGTTGGAGACACCGATTCCCACCCTCGTCCGTGCAGCACGCATCGCCCATGAGGCAGGAGCCTGTGTGGTGCTCAATCCCGCTCCATTCCCTCCCGAACCCCTGCCGGCTGAATTGCTCCAGTGTCTCGACCTGATTACCCCCAACGAGACCGAGGCTTCCATGATGTCGGGCGTGCAGGTTAAGGACGAGGCTACGGCGCTGGAGGCCATCCGCGCCATTCAGGCCCAGGGCGTGCAGCGTGTCATCCTTACGGCCGGGTCGAAAGGCGCTTATACCGAGGAGGGAGGGCAGCTGATATGCATCCCCTCCTTTAAGGTGACGGCCGTAGATACCACTGCAGCAGGCGACACTTTCAACGGGGCGCTCTGCGTGGCCCTCTCCGAGGGGCAGCCGCTCTCTGATGCCATCCGTTTTGCCAACAAGGCCGCTTCGATAAGTGTCACTCGCATGGGAGCATGGCGCAGCATACCGAGGAGGGTGGAACTCTCCTGAACCCTGCGTCTGGCTCTGCCGCTTGGCTCGTCCAAGTAATCGGCTCTGCCGCTTGGCTTGTCCAAGAAATCTAAACTTTAAACTCTAAACTCTAAACTCACAAATAGTATGTTTATCGTAAACAGTTATCTGCTGGCCGTCGTGCTCTGTGTGGTCACGATGATTTGCTGGGGCTCGTGGGGCAACACACAGAAGCTTGCCGCCAAGAGTTGGCGCTATGAACTTTTTTACTGGGACTATGTCATCGGCATCCTGCTCTTCTCGCTGCTCGTTGGCTTCACGCTGGGCAGCTTCGGCGAGGGCGGACGCAGCTTCACTGCCGACCTGGCTCAGGTGTCTTCGGCAGCCGTGTGCAGTGCGCTCCTGGGCGGTGTCATCTTCAATGCCTCGAACATCCTGCTCTCGGCCAGCGTGTCGCTGGCTGGCATGTCGGTGGCCTTTCCCGTGGGCGTAGGCATCGCTCTCGTGCTGGGCGTGATACTGAACTATATGGGGCAACCTAAAGGCGATGCCATGCTGCTATTCTCGGGTGTGGCACTCGTCGTGGTCGCCATCGTGCTGAATGGCATGGCCTCGGGCCGTCGGGCTCAGGGGGGCGAAACCTCCAGTCGCAAGGGTATTGTGCTGGCAGTGGTGGCCGGTGTGCTGATGTCGTGCTTCTACCGCTTTGTGGCTGCCGCCATGGACCTCGACAACTTCGAGTCTCCCGAGCCAGGTAAAGCTACGCCCTACACCGCCTTCTTCATCTTTGCTGTCGGCATCTTCCTGAGCAATTTCCTCTGGGGTACGCTGGCCATGAAGTATCCCTTCCAGGGAGCGCCTGTCAGCTACAAGACCTACTTCGGCGGAGCCATGAAGACCCACCTCGTGGGCGTTCTGGGCGGCTGCGTCTGGGGCTTGGGCACCGTGCTGAGCTACATCGCTGCGGGCAAGGCGGGAGCAGCCATCTCCTACGCCCTCGGCCAGGGAGCACCGATGATTGCCGCTGCCTGGGGCGTATTCGTGTGGAAGGAATTCGTTGGTGCCGACAAGCCGACCCGCCGCCTGCTGGCTCTGATGTTCGCCTTCTTCATTGCCGGCCTTGCGCTGATTGTGGTGGCAGGCAACTGACTACTCTAAACCCTCAACTCTCAACTCTCAACTCTAAACTCTAAACTCTAAACTCTAAACTCCCTTATTACAAACCCCTTTAATAATTACAATTATGGCAAACTACAAGATTGTTGACATTCAGGGCGTTGGCGCAGTGTACGCCGAGAAGCTCGTGGCCGCAGGCATCAAGATGACGGACGACCTGCTGGAGAAGTGTGCAAAACCCGCTGGCCGCAAGGCACTGGCCGAGGAGACAGGCATCAGCCCCAAGCTGATTCTGACATGGACCAACCATGTGGACCTCTACCGCATTCAGGGCGTAGGCCCGCAGTTCGCCGAACTGCTTGAGGCAGCCGGTGTGGACACGGTGAAGGAACTGAAGCACCGCGTGGCCGAGAATCTGCAGAAGAAGCTCGTAGAGGTGAACGAGGCCAAGAATCTGACCAACCGCGTTCCCTCGGTGGGCGAGGTGCAGAAGATGATCGACCAGGCCAAGGAACTGCCTGCCGTGATGGAGTACTAAGAAACCTCCCCGAAACGGGTGGCCGACTGAACACAGAGAGAGTGGGGGAGCATGCCGCGCACGGCATGCTCCCCCACATATTTGTATGCTCGAGAGTTCATTCACAGCCCTCTGGGCTCAGGCTCAGACTTTCAGGAAGACGCGCTTGCGGTAGAGGAAATAGAGGAAGAGCCAGCACACGGCGATGTAGGCTGCCGAGGAGAAGAACTCCTGCGACGCCTCGGGCAGCTTGTGGACGAGGCCTCCGAAGAGGCGGTCGGCTGTATAGGAGAAGTTGATGAACCGCTGTCCCAGATAGATGGTGATGGAGTTCATGCCAATGACGGTGAAAAACGGTGTCCACCACTTGCACGCGCGTACATCTATTATATAATAGAACAGGGCGAACATCAGCACCGAGTAGGCTCCCACGACGAGGACGAACGTGCTGGTCCACATCTTCTTGTTGATGGGGAACACCTGGCTCCACAGCAGCCCCACGGCGAGCAGCACCACTCCGGCCACCACCATGCAAAGTACCTTCTTGCCTCCCGTCAGTTCTTCCTTGTCACATTTCACCCATTCGCCGCAGAACATACCCAGCAGGGCGGTTCCGATGGCTGGGACGATGCCCAGCAGCCCCTCGGGGTCGATGTTGCCGTAGAGTACTCGGCCTGGCAGCCACATGCGGTCCACATAGCCCACCATCGACCCTTGGGCCGAAAAGATGTCGGCACCGTCTGCGTCGGGAGCAGGTATGAAACCTGCCACCAGCCAGTAGCCCACGAGCAGCACTGTCGTGATCAGGGCGCGTGCCTTCCATCCCGTGTGGATGAAGATGAGGGCGGCGAACATCCAGGCCAGGCCGATACGCGCCAGTACGCTCGCATAGCGGAAGTCCTCGAAGTTCAGGCCGAGCAGACCGTTGTATATCATGCCCAGCAGCACCAGCATCAGCCCGCGGCTCACCACTTTCCAGTGGATGCTGCCCTCGCTGCGCCCTGCAGCGCGCTGCTTCGAGAGCGAGAAGGGGAATGAGATGCCCGCGATGAAGAGAAACAGCGGGAAGATGGTGTCGTGGTGGGTGAGTCCGTGCCATTCCACATGGCCCATCTGGTGTGCCAGCTCCTCCGTGAAGCTGCAGGGGAACCACTTGGCCAGAGCGGCCAGCAGTCCCGCCCCGCCCATGATGAAGAACATGTCGAAGCCTCGCAGGGCGTCGAGCGACGTCAGACGCCCCTGTCCGGGACGCATTGCGTAAGTGTTGTTGTCCATTTTCGTGTGATTTTATCGGGTTGTGTTGTAATTTCTACGGGCAAAGGTAGCTAATTTTCCCGAATCTCGCTATCTTTGCATGAGAATTCTTGAATAGTCAGGGGTAAAAAGCCCTTCTGGCTGTTCCATGCTTTAAATAATTGACGCCGATTATATGTTTGATAATTTCATATCGAGCCCTCAGAATCCGAAGGTGAAACGTCTGATGGCCTTGCAGCAGAAGTCGTCGGCCCGGCGCGAGGACTCGCTCTTCGTGGTAGAGGGGCTTCGCGAGGTGGAGCGCTGTATAGAGGCCGGCTACGAGCTGGACTCTCTGTTCTGTTGTCCTTCGTTGATGCAGGGAAGCCTCGCTGTCAGGGACGAAGCTTCCACCTTCGAGGTGAGTCCGGAAGTCTATGCCCGCATCGCCTATCGCGGCACCACCGAGGGCGTGATAGCCATAGTCCGTATGCGTCATCTCGGGCTGGAGAGCCTCCGTTTGCCGAAGGATCCGCTCCTTGTCGTGCTCGAGAGCGTGGAGAAGCCCGGCAATCTGGGTGCCGTCCTGCGCACGGCAGATGCAGCCCGTGTCGATGCTGTCATCGTCTGCGACCCGCTCACCGACCTCTTCAATCCCAACCTTATCCGCAGCTCGCTGGGCGCCTTCTTCACGGTGCCCTGCGTGGCCTGCTCGTCGGCCGAGTGCATCGCCTTCCTCAGGCAGCGCGGTGTGCAGATCCTCACCGCCCAGCTGCAGGACTCCCGCCTCTATTACGACACCGACATGCGTCGTGCCACCGCCATCGTCATGGGCACCGAGTCCACGGGGCTCTCCCCGCAGTGGCGCCAGGCCGCCGACGCCCACATACGCATCCCCATGCTGGGCCGAGTGGATTCGCTCAACGTCTCTGTCAGCGCTGCCATCCTTGTTTTCGAGGCCGTCAGACAGCGGCGGGCGGTGGAGTGATATTTTTCTTGTTCAAGTTTCGGGTGCTCTCAACGTTTTGTAGTTCTTCGACGAGCGAAGCGGCAAGCCGGTTACTTGGACGAGCCAAGCGGCAAAGCCGAGCGATCACTACGCTCGTCCTTCGGACAGTAGTTAGGC
>CADAJS010000023.1 GCA_902788315.1 uncultured Bacteroidales bacterium | reverse complement strand
AATTATGATAGCGGAGTTCAAAATCAAGAATTTCTATTCGTTGCTGGATGAGCAGACGCTGAGTTTTATCCCAACGAATGATGATACGTCGCGCGATATATACACGGAAGAGGTGGCAGATGGCGTCTCGCTTCTGAAAATAGGCTGTATCTATGGCTCTAATGCTTCAGGTAAGACAAATATCTTGAAGGCACTCGATTTCTTTTCGCAGTTCATGGTCAATGACAATTTGAACAAAGGCGACGAGATAGGAGTTGTACCTTTCTTGCTTGATGATGTGTCGAGCAAGGAAAGGACGCAGTTTGAAATGACTTTCTATCTAAACCGCGAAAAGTATAAGCTCAATCTGGTTTTGGATAACAAGGTGATTTATGAGGAAACCCTGCAGGTTTATTCTACTGTTCAGCCTACTTTGTTGTACAAGCGCACTTATAATGCTGAAAAAGATGCAACAGACATCGTTTTTGGCGGAAAGGTGGGGTTGTTGAAGAAGAGCAGGGAGGCCATCATCGGTAATACCATCAACAACCAGACGGTGATTGCTGCTTTCGGGAAGTCGAATGTGGAGAAGTCGAGGCTGAATCTGGTGTATGAGTTTTTCTCCAACGGGATTGCCCCCATTATGTACCCGCAAAGCAGTCTGATGGGCTTCACCAAACGTCGTATATCAAGAGACAGGGATGGACGACTGAAGAAGTTCATCCTGCATTTCTTGAAAGCATCTGACTTTAATATCTCTGATATTGCTATCCACGAGGAGGAAGTGAGCATTACTCCTGAAATGGAACTTGTGATTAAGAATACTTCTGGGATGCCGGAGAAGGCAAAGGCGGAAATCCTGAAGAAGGGGACGCTGCATTCGGACGAGATGTTTTTTGTCCACCACACCAGCAATGGCGACAAGGAACTGGACGAGGCGCTGGAATCGCGGGGAACGAAGCGATATATGGGGTTGGCTACGCTGCTGTATGACCTGCTGGTTCGTGGTGTGATACTGCCCATCGACGAGGTGGAGACAAGTATTCACTACGAGTTGCTGTCGTATTTTATCAGGGTGTTCCTGGTGAATAGCAAGCGGGGCGGGCAGTTGGTGCTTTCGACACACGACATCAATCTGCTGGACGAGGATTATATACGTAGGGATGTTATCTGGTTTACGGACAAGAACGATGGTGGCGAGACGCAACTGGTGAGGCTATCGACCCTCGGGCTGCACAAGACGCTGTCGGTGTATAACGCATACAGGCAGGAGAAACTGGTGAACCTGCCGTTCCTGGACAGTATTTACATGGATATGGATGAGTACTATGGAGAAGAGAGCGGCGAATAGGAAGGTTCGGAAGAGCATCGCCATCATTGGCGAGGGACTGACGGAGTATCGTTATGTGGACGACATGCGGACCACGGAACGGTATAGGTTCAGTCTGGTGCCCGGTATCCCTAAGCATTCGGACGTGGATGACATCGTGAGACTGGCACAGGAGCGTCTGGGGGCAGGGTTTGATTACGTGTTGTGTCTGATAGATATGGACGTGATAGAAGGTCGCCACGACAAGATGGAGCACTACAAGGCATTGAAGCGAGAGAATCCGGATATTATCTTTGTTGAGTCCAGCCCATGTACAGAGTATTGGTTTCTGATGCATTACATGCCGGGTCCGTCAAGCAAGGAGTATGCTGATTACGATGCCGTGGCACAGGCGCTGAAAAGGCATATCCCGAACTATGACAAGACGGAGGCTTTCTTCAACAAGACCCACATCTACCGTGAACTGAAGGAGAAGGGTGATATGGCGAAAGCGATTGAGCTATCGCGCGAACTGGACAAGTTGCATGAAACAGAGCCGGAGGTGTACAAGTCTTACTCTCAGATGTACAAGCTGTTTGATATTATTAGGGAGATAATGAAGTAGGGGTGGGATAGAACTACTAGAATGAAAATTGTTAATCCAAATAACAAGTATGGCAATGGCAAAGAAGGCAGAATTTCTTTCTAATAAACCTTTAGGTGAGGAGTAAGCATCCAACCCCTTTTTAGGTGCAGTCCCAATTAGTCATTACCTTTCATAAGTCTGAATGAGGATTGAATTGGTAAGCGGCACTTTAAAGTGTATAGTTTAAAGTGTATAGTTTATAGTCAGTTGAATAGTGTATAGTTCTTTGCAGTAAAGGCGGAGCGGCAGAGCCGAGCGGTTGCTTCGCTTTTAAAGTGTATAGTGCACTTTTAAAGTGTAAAGTGTATAGTTCTTCGCACTAAAGGCGAAGCGGCGGAGCCGAGCGTATAGTGTAAGGTCAGTTGGATAGTGTACTTTTAAAGTTTATAGTTTATAGTTTATAGTGTAAAGTCAGTAGTGAGTGCACTTTTAAAGTGTATAGTGTATAGTTCTTCGACAAGCGAAGCGGCAAGCCGATTACTTGGACGAGCCAAGCGACATAGTCGAGCGCAAGTTCAACGCTGACGATAACCTTGATGGGTGGTTAAAGGAATAAGGTGAGAATTTCGGCATTTTTTGTTTGATAGACTTTGAGAATTTTGGCAGGATATGTTAAAATTGTGAGAATTACGGCATAAATAACAAAATAAATTGTGAGAATTTCGACAAAATGTGTATTTTTGCACTGATTTTATTATTGATGTCGAAACTGTAATAAGATGGGATACAGAATATTCAGGCGAAAGCTATACGAAAAGATGCTCCAATGGAAACAGGAGCGTGACGGACAGACTGCGCTCCTGATTAAGGGTGCCAGACGTGTGGGTAAATCGACACTGGCAGAGGAGTTCGCCAAGCGGGAGTATGAATCGTATCTGATGATTGATTTCACGGAAGCGGCTCAGGAGGTGAAGGATTTGTTTGAGGACATCTCGAACTTGGATGACTTGCTGCTCCAACTTCAGTATTATTATAATGTGAGGCTTACGCCAAGGAAGTCGGTGATTATATTTGACGAGGTGCAGGACTGTCCCAAGGCACGGCAGGCTATCAGAAAGTTGGTGAAGGATCATCGCTTCGACTATATCGAAACGGGGTCGCTTATCTCTATCAGGAAGAACACGAAAAAAATCAGGATACCGAGTGAGGAGGCACGGCTGACGTTGTGCCCGATGGACTATGAGGAATTCCGCTGGGCACTGGGCGACGAGGTGTCTATAGGGATGCTGCGCGAGGCTTACGAGGCAAAGCGTTCGATGGGCGATGCCGTGACGAAGAAGGTGCTACGCGATTTCCGGCTGTATATGCTGGTGGGCGGTATGCCGCAGGCAGTGAACGAGTATCTGGAAACGAACAATTTGAGCGCGGTGGATGCGGTTAAGCGGGAGATTATTGAACTCTATGCTGATGACTTTCGTAAGATTGACCCGACAGGAAAGGCTACAAGGATGTTCTATGCGGTGCCGGGACAATTGAACAAGAATGCTTCACGCTATCAGATTTCGAGTGTGATAGAGCAGGGGAAGCAGGACCGTGTAGAGGAGATTTTGCAGGATATGGAGGACTCGCAGGTGGTGGTGTTTTCGCACCATGCGGATGATCCGAACGTGGGGCTGGCATTGAATGAGGACAGGGGACGGTATAAGATGTTCCTGAATGATACGGGGCTGTTTGTGACGCTGGCTTTTTGGGACAAGGACGTGACGGAGAATGTGATTTATCAGAAGTTGCTGAGCGACAAGTTGAGTGCCAATATGGGATATGTGTATGAGAATGTGGTGGCGCAGATGCTGACGGCAGCGGGCAGCAAGTTGTTCTACCATACGTGGCCCACGGAGAGTGGAAAACACAATTATGAGGTGGACTTCCTGCTGTCGCGGGGCAGCAAGATTTGGCCGTTGGAGGTGAAGTCGTCGGGCTATAAGACGCACGCCTCGCTGGATGCGTTCTGTGAGAAGTTTTCGCAGCGGGTGGGTGAGCGGTTCTTGATTTACACGAAGGACCTGCGCAGGGACGGAGCCACGACGCTGCTGCCGGTGGTGATGACGATGATGATTTGAAGGCAATTTATCAGGTTAGAGTCAATTATGGTTGACTTTCCCCATCGGGTCGTCGAGCTAAACCTTCAGGGTTCTTGGACGAGCCAAGCGGCGGAGCCGATTACTTCGACGAGCGAAGCGGCCGCTTGACATCCCGTAGGGTGGCGCTTGCTACCACAGGGACGCAAGAAGCCGATTACTTGGACGAGCCAAGCGACATAGTCGAGCGTATAGTGTATAGTCAGTAACTGGCTTCGCTTGAATATGGTAATCAAATGGCCTTCAGTGTAAATGCCATTTCATAATTGATGAGTTTGTCGTTATTCAGATATTTTAACCATGCGTCTTCATGATGGCTTGTTTCCGAAATCTGTGCAGGTGTCTCTTTCTTGAATCTCTCGAACACGTATTCCAAAATCTCCAACTCATTTTCACTGAAATCAGCGCTGTCCGGTGATGACGTCGAAACTAATTTCGTGCCTGCTCTTCCATCCGGAAACTGGACAATCTCCTGTTGGATCTCGTCATAGAAACTGTAGATGCGATCCCACCTCAGAGGCACAGGCCCATGCGTAATAGCCTTATATGACAAACCTGTCATCCCCTTACCCATGATGCGATATGCCAGAAAGTCTGTATAAAACAGCAGTTTGTTCATCTTGGTAAAGAACACTCCGTTCTCTTTTTCAATAAAGAAAAGCATAATGTTCTTCAGCTTGTCAATAGACTGCGTAGCAAAGCCGTTATATGCTGTCCTCCGATTGTAATTGAAGACATAATCCAATACAAATTGCGGATATTTTCCTGTTTTCCAGCTGCTTGCCTTTGCCATCAGCTTAGCATACTCATCCTCTGAGAACTGCTCTCTTGCATTCTCTATAAAAGTGCGGAAGAAATCTGGGTTCATAATTGACATCAGCACTTTGCCATTGGCCTCGCTCGGCATATCGCCATTCTCGTATAAACGATATTGGTTCTCTCCAAATCCGAGTATTTCCGACATTTTGGTTGCGGAAAGACCATAATGCTGACGAATATGCTTTATCTCTTCAGGAAATGGAATGCCGTACTTGGCACGATACTGGTTATAAACCTGTGCCAGGTTTGCTTCGTCAAGCTCGGTCGTGCTAAAGCGCTCGTGTGTGTCCTGACACTCGTAGAACTGGTGGATGAAATAAAAGGTCTCTTTTCGGAATACCAAAGAAGATGGTTCGCTATGAAGTGTGGCCACACCTCCTGTGAACGGGCTTGTCATCGTTTGCTTAATCATAACATTCAGTTCTTAAATGGATAATTCAATGGGTGTTCTGCAATATGGAATGAAATGCAGATGGTACTGCTGTTGGGTCGTCCAGGCATTATCTTAATGTACACTTCTTGCTTTTTGACGTTCCGGCCAAACACCCACATTTCTCCCATCTTGTTGAGGGTGTCCACAATAGGTCCTTCCACGTAGTCTTCGGGTTCTATGCTTAGAACGACCTCTTTGCGGTAGGTCGGGGTAATTTCCAATGTGGCCAGTGTCTGGAGGTTCTTGCCTCTGTCGTCTCGGAAAATAATATCAAATACCTTGATTTTTTCTTTCAGGCTCTTTAGGAAATCCTCTACTTGTTCTTTTGTTATCATTTGCTTCAAGTTGCTCTCATGCTGCAAAATTACACTTTTCTGCGGATATGACAAAGAAAAACTGCGATTTTGCAATGATGAAGTCGAACTTTTGTGTTATTAATGTGTATTTTCAACTAAAAAGTTGTTTGTCGCATGCCTGTTTGCGGACGTTTTCTGATGAGCGCTCTGTTCACTTTTAAAGTTTAAAGTGTATAGTTCTTCGACAAGCGAAGCGGCAGAGCCGATTACTTGGACGAGCCAAGCGGCAGAGCCGAGCGTAAAGTTTATAGTCAGTAACTGGCTTCGCCTGTTTAATGTTTATAGTTAAAGTCAGTGGTGAGTGTATAGTGGCAAGTCGATTACTTGAATAAGTAGACGAGAACACGAATGACACGAATATTACGAATTATATCAGTATGCGTTCGTATTGTCGCACAGATGACACAGATGGCACGGATTAGGGCACTTTACTCTCTAAACTTTACACTGCGCTCGGAGAGCGCCACTGACTTTAAACTATACACTATACACTTTACACTTTAAAAGTACACTTTACACTTTAAAAGTGCACTTTAAAAGTATAGGTCGGGCTCTTGATTAACAGAATTTAAGGGGTGACGGACTTAAACCATCCTCGCTGCTTCGTGTCTATAAGAACAGAAAACGAGAAAGAAACAAACTGGATTTTTAATCACTTTTAAAACGGAAAAAGACATGAAGAAGATTCTTATTATGATGGCAATGGCACTGGTATGTGCAGGCCAAGTGAACGCCCAGCGCGAGCGTATGAACCCCGAGGATATGGCAAAGGCCCGTGGCGAGATGGTGAAGCAGAATGCCGAGCGTCTGGCCAAGGATTTCGACCTGAAGGACGATGCCAAGACGGCTTTCATAGAGAAGTACACCCAGTATCAGGAGGAACTGTTTGGCGAAATGCGTCAGCAGGGCAACCGCGGGGAGGCACAGCAGGGCGAGCGTAAGAAGACCACCGAGATGAGCGACGAGGAGCTGGAGAAGATGATCCAGTCATACTTCGAGCGCCAGGAGAAGCAGATCGAGGGTATGCAGAAGCGTCTGGAGGTGCAGAAGAAGTACTATGCCGAGTTCTCCAAGACGCTCTCGCCCAAGCAGCTCATCAAGATCTTCGGTCAGCAGCGCCCGCAGAACCGTCAGGGGCAGGGACAGGGCCAGCGTGGTGGTTTCGGAGGTCGTGGCGGCTTTGGTGGCCCCGGCGGATTTGGCGGTCCTGGCTTCTAAACGATACATTCGGACACAAGATACACAAAAAGAGTCCAAAGTCTTTGCGGCTTTGGACTTTTTTTTGTATGTTTGCACTCGCCAAAACGTATAAATGAACCAAACAAGACAATTATAAGATGGGAAAAGTATTGATTATCGGAGCTGGTGGCGTGGCCACTGTCGCTGCGCACAAGGTGGCGCAGAACCCCCAGGTGTTCACTGAAGTGATGATAGCCAGCCGCACGGAGGCCAAGTGCGTGGCTCTGGCCAAGGTGTTGAACGAGAAGTATGGCACGCAGGTCAAGACGGCACGTGTGGATGCCGACAGTGTGGACGAGCTGGTGGCTCTGCTTTCCGGCTACAAGCCCGACATCGTGATGAACCTGGCCCTGCCGTATCAGGACCTCACCATCATGGAGGCTTGCCTGCAGACGGGGTGTAACTATCTGGACACGGCCAACTATGAGCCAAAGGATGAGGCACACTTCGAGTACTCGTGGCAGTGGGCTTATCGCGAGCGTTTCGAGAAGGCCGGACTGACGGCCATCCTGGGATGCGGCTTCGATCCGGGCGTGACGAGCATCTTCACGGCATACGCCGCCAAGCATCATTTCGACGAGATACAGTATCTGGATATTGTGGACTGCAATGCCGGCAACCATCACAAGGCGTTTGCCACGAACTTCAATCCCGAGATTAACATCCGCGAAATCACGCAGAAGGGTCTCTACTGGGAGAACGGCAAGTACATCGAGACGGAGCCCATGGAGATCCACCAGCCGCTCACGTATCCCGGCATCGGTCCGCGCGAGAGCTATCTGCTCCACCACGAGGAGATAGAGTCGCTGGTCATCAACTATCCCACCATCCGTCGCGCTCGCTTCTGGATGACCTTCGGACAACAGTATCTGACGTATCTCGACGTCATCCAGAACATCGGCATGAGCCGTATCGACGAGGTGGAGTATCGTGCTCCGAAGGCTGACGGTACGGGCGAGGCAACGGTCAAGATAGTGCCCCTGCAGTTCCTCAAGGCTGTGCTGCCCAACCCGCAGGATCTCGGCCAGAACTACGACGGCGAGACGAGCATCGGTTGCCGCATACGGGGACTGAAGGACGGAAAGGAGCACACGTATTACGTCTATAACAACTGCTCCCACCAGGCGGCCTACGAGGAGACGGGCATGCAGGGTGTCTCGTACACCACCGGTGTGCCGGCCATGATCGGAGCCATGATGTTCCTCGAGGGACGGTGGAAGAAGGCTGGTGTGCACAACGTGGAGGAGTTCGACCCCGATCCTTTCATGGAACAACTGAACAAGCAGGGCCTGCCTTGGCACGAGCTGCATGATGTGGACTTGGAGGTTTAGGGTTGTTCATATTTTTTGGACGAGCCAAGCGGCGGGACTGAGTGCATGGTTTTTGATATGCGATGTGGCACAGTACGTTGCATTGTGGACGACAACGAGATACTGAGTTTGAAGAAATTACATTAATAATAAATAACCATTATGGCAAAGAAAGAAGAAGTACAGGTCGATGTGAAGGAAGCCAAGCTGAAGGCTCTCCAAGCGGCAATGACCAAGATAGAGAAGGATTTCGGCAAGGGTTCCATCATGAAGCTGGGCGACCGCAAGACGGAGAATGTCGAGGTGATTCCCACCGGTTCGCTGTCCCTGAACCAGGCACTGGGAGTGGGGGGCTATCCTCGCGGACGTATCATCGAGATCTTCGGTCCGGAGTCGTCCGGTAAGACCACGCTGGCCATTCATGCCATTGCCGAGGCACAGCGGATGGGGGGCATTGCTGCATATATCGATGCAGAGCATGCATTCGACCCTGTCTATGCCGAAAAACTGGGTGTGAACGTGGACGATTTGCTGATGAGTCAGCCCGACAATGGCGAGCAGGCACTCGAAATTGCCGACCAGCTTATCCGTAGCGCAGCCGTGGACATCATGGTGGTGGACTCGGTGGCCGCCCTTACGCCAAAGGCGGAGATCGAGGGAGACATGGGTGAGAACAAGGTGGGCCTGCAGGCTCGACTGATGAGTCAGGCGCTGCGCAAGATGACGGCCACCGTGAGCAAGACCAACACCGTATGCATCTTCATCAACCAGTTGCGCGAGAAGATCGGTGTGATGTACGGCAGTCCCGAGACCACCACCGGCGGCAACGCACTGAAGTTCTACGCCAGCATCCGTCTGGACATCCGCAAGAGCCAGGCCATCAAGGACGGGGACAAGATCATGGGTTACCAGACGAAGGTAAAGGTGGTGAAGAACAAGGTGGCGCCTCCCTTCCGCAAGGCCGAGTTCGACATTATGTTTGGCGAAGGCATCAGCCGTACGGGCGAGATCCTGGACTTGAGCGTTGCGTATGACATCATAGAGAAGAGCGGCTCGTGGTTCAGCTACAAGGGAAGCAAGCTGGCTCAGGGTCGCGATGCGGTAAAGAACCTCCTGCGTGACAACCCCGAACTCTGCGACGAACTCTCCAGCAAGATCATGGAGGCCATGTTGAGTGGCGCTCCGGTCAAGAATCCCAAGAAGGAATCGAAGGAAGAGTCGAAAGACGAATAAAGCAGGCTACAAACGACGTGCCCCAAGCATCCACTGCTTGGGGCTTTTTGCGGTGGAGTGCCACGGACATTTTGGTGGAGTGCCACGGACATTTTGGTGGAGTGCCACAAAAGAGATGGTGGCATATCTCTCTATGCGGCGGGTACGGGAGCACCATATGCAGACATGCTTGACGCTCGATTTAGCTCGATATCGCCCCGTACCGAAAGCACGATTCGGGTTTAAGCTTATTTGATGGAAAGCATACTAGCGGGACAGGCAAGGTAATTGAATTAGATAAATAGGCTTTTATCATCGCGTGTGACTGATGATATTGGATACTGTAACAGGCACCAGAAGAGCATGCAACATCGGACTTTCCCACACGTGGGAAAATCCGATGCAACACGTTCTTGTCTCCCTCCCTTCAGGCGGTGGCTGGATGGGGGAGGCTCAGTCCTCGCTGTTCCAGAACTCCCAGCTGGCCACGGCCTGTATGTGCAGCATCTCCAGTCCGTTCTTCACCACAGCGCCATGCTCGGCACCACGCCGCATGAACTGGGTCTCCTCGGGATTATAAACGAGGTCGAAGAGAAGGTTCTCCCCACTCAGCGCCTCGTAGGGCAGGGCAGGACACTCGTCCACATGCGGGAACATGCCCACGGGCGAGCAGTTCACGATGACAGGATATTCGCGGAGCACCTCTGCCGTGAGCTCGTCATAGATGAAGCGGCCTTCGTGTGGCGTGCGGCTCACGTACCTCCATTCCACGCCCAGGCTCTCCAGTCCGGTGTGTATGGCCCGGCTGGCTCCGCCCGTGCCCAGGATGAGCGCCTTGTGGTGGTGCGGCTTCAGCAGGGGACGGATGCTACGCGTGAATCCGATGACATCGCTGTTGAACCCCTTCAATACGGGCTTCCCGTCGTGCCAGCGCACTCGGATCACATTGACCGCCCCGATGCGGCGTGCCTCCTCGCTCAGCTCGTCGAGCAGAGGGATTACCGCCTGCTTGTGGGGGAGCGTCACGTTGAGCCCGCGTAGGGCAGGATGCTCTGCCAGCACCTGCTTCAGCCCACTCACGTCCTCGATGGGGAAGTTCAGATATTCCGCCGCAATGCCCTCGCGGCGAAACTTCTCGGTGAAGAACCCCCGGCTGAAGCTGTGTCCCAAGGGGAATCCAATAATGCCATACGTATCCATTTTATTAAAGTGTATAGTTTAAAGTGTATAGTTTAAAGTGTATAGTTTAAAGTGTATAGTGTATAGTCAGTGTAGAAAGTGGTGAGTGTATAGTGGCAAGTACTATAGAGATTCTTCGCACTAAAGGCGCGCTCGACCTTTGGTCGCTTCTGCCTGCCACAGCAGGTGTTGAAGAAGCGGCAGAGCCGAGCGAGAGATTCTTTGCCTTTAGTGCAAAGAATCCCTAATCCCAAATCCTCCTACAACTTAATCTTATTCGTCAGAATCTCATTGCCTACGCGTGCCTTTACGATGTAGATGCCGTGAGGCAGCGGGTCCATGCGGAATGCCCGCACGTCGCGATACTCGGCCACGACGATTCCCTGCAGGTTCTGCACACGCACGATGCTGGCCGTCTGACTGAAGGCAATCTCGCGTCCGTGGACAGACATCGTGGCCTGCTCCTCGGCAGCCATATCGTCGATGCTGGTACCGTCGCTGTCAGCCTTGAGTGAGATGGTGAAGCTGCGTATCTCGCTGGATGATTCTTCGCATCCGGCGGTGCGTGCCTTGATGCGCCAATAGTATGTGCCATTGGTCCACAGGCTGGTCTTGGTGGAGAGTGCCAGGCTGCCGTTCTCGCTCTCCCATCCCGAGTCGGCCGTGAGGAGCAGTTTGGTGAAGCGTTTGTCGCGCGACACCTCCACCGTGTATTCATCTGCCTCTCCTTCGGTCCAGATGAGGCGGACGTCCGGACGGAAGGTGGCTCCGTCGGCAGGCCAGATGAGCTGAGGCGTATCGGCCGCCGGCAGTTCCTCCTCGTTGGTGAAGCGCGGTGCGAACTCATTGCCCAGGCGGTCCAGCACACAGACGGCGAAGTGGTAGCCCTTGCGGTAAGTGCTGGGGATGCTGTAGCTGGGGCTGTAGAGGACGGCAATCAGATAATCCGCCTTCAGCTCGTTGCCCTTTGTGGTGTATGCCTGTTCGTTTGGCGTGTCGTCGGGGATGGCATAGACGGTATAGCGCATGCCCTCCTGGGCCTCCCATGCCAGGCGTGTCGATGTCTGCACCAGCTGGCGCACACGGTCGCGGGGATAGGTATCTTTCCAGTCGATGGCCGGGTGCAGTGCCGGGTGCTGGTACTTGTTCTTCTTGAGCCAGGTGCCGAATCCCTTCACCTTCTTGCCGTCGATATCGCAGGCGGAGTAGTAGATGGAGCCGGGGGCAGCGTTCTCGGTGCGGTTGCGCGAGCATTGGAGCTGTTCGCCCACCTCCTCCCAGTCGCTCTCCGTATTGCTCGACTGCAGGAAGGTGAGCGAGTGGCTGGCATAGTGATGACGCTTGAAATGCTTGGCCACGTAGGACCACCACTTCGTCAGCGGGTCGAAGGGGTTGGTGGAGTGATTGGTCTTCCAATAGAGCTGCGGCGAGATGTAGTCGATGGTGCCGGCCTTGAGCCAAGCCACGGGGTCGGAGAAGATGCCGTTGTACTGCCAGTCGCTGGCCACGGGGCATTTCGTGATGCCGTGTTTGGCGGCCACCGTGGCGTCGGTGCATGCTGCGCCGGCCGGCGAGATGCCGAATCGGATGGCAGGATTCTCCTCCTGTATCATATTATATACGTCGGCCACCATCTTGTTCACGTTCTCGCGCCGCCAGTCGGCCATGGAGAGGCGGCTGCGCGAGTTCTTGTAGTCGGTATAGTCTTCAGCGGCGCTTGTGGCTGGCATACCGCTGGGGTAGAAGTAGTCGTCGAAGATGATTCCGTCCACGTCATAGTTCTGTATGATTTCTCGGCAGACGGCTGTGATGCGGTCACGGGTGGCCTGGAGCGCCGGGTTCAGGATGGTGGTGGTGGCTCCGTTGCCGTTCGTATAGCTGATGAGCATGCCGTCCTCCTTCAGCTTCAGGTCCTGCGGCGTGCTCCATCCGGCCGCCGTCGTGGCCCATCGGTAGGGATTGATCCAGGCATGGCATTCCATGCCGCGACGGTGACATTCCTCGATGGCGAACTGCAGCGGGTCCCATCCCGGGTCTTTCCCTCGGGTGCCGGTGATGTAGCTGCTCCACGGCTCGAGGCTCGACCGATAGAGGGCGTCGGCCATGGGGCGCACCTGGAAATAGACAGCGTTGAGGTTGCAGGTATAGAGGATGTTGATGTAGTTACGCAGCTCAGTCTTCTGTTCGTTGCGTATCGTAACGCCAGTGCCGGTCGTCGTGGGCCAGTCGATGCAATAGACCGTGGCCAGCCATGCGCCGCGTACCTCGCGTTTGATGGGGGCATCCTCGGCCGTGGCTGTCAGAAAAGAGAGGCAGAGGAGGGCGGATAGGAGTAGTCTTGTTCTCATGTGTTGTCGTTTATGTGTTTACTTTTGTGCAATATACATTGTGCAGATGCCCATCGTGAAGCGACGCCAGCTGACGTGCGCATAGCCGGCCTTGTGCAGAATCTCCTGCATGACCTCAGCCTGCGGGAATGCCTGCATGGAGGCGGGCAGATAGGTATAGGCCGTGGCGTCGTGGCTGATGAGGCGACCCATGACGGGCATGGCGATGTGGGAATAGATCCAGAAGAGTTGCTTCATCGGGAAGCGGGGCGGGGCAGTGAGCTCCACCAGCAGGAGATGGCCGCCGGGCGTGAGCACGCGATGTGTCTCGCACAGTGCGGTGTCCAGGTCCTGGAAGTTACGGGCACCATAGGCAATGGTGACGGCATCGAACCGCCCGTCGGGGAAGGAGAGGTGGGTGCAGTCCTCGGTCTGGAAGGAGATGATGTCCTGCATGCCGGCCTGCTCCACCTTGTGTCGTCCCACCTGCATCATGCCCTCGGAGATGTCGGCTCCGATAATCTCCTGGGGACGAAGCCGCCGGGCTGCCAGCAGGGCAAAGTCGCCGGTGCCTGTGGCAATGTCCAGGATGTGCTGCGGGGCGAAGGGGCGCAGGGCATCGATGGACTTGCGCCGCCAGCCGCGGTCAATGCCCAGCGACATGATATGGTTGAGCGAGTCGTAGGTGGGGGCGATGTGGTCAAACATCTCCTCCACCTGCTCGCGTTTCGTCCCATCCCGTTCGTAGGGCTTTATCTCTTCCTGTGCGTAGGGCATCCGTGTGGTTTATTTATGTGCCTCCAGCCACTGGGTGACGTTACGCTCGATGCGTGCCTGGATGTCGCCTTCCGTATCGGCCGGGGTGAACTTCTCGCCCACGATATGTTCGTAGAGCTCGATGTAGCGCTCGCTCACGCTCTGGGCATATTCGTCGGTAATCTCGGGCATCACCTGTCCGGGCTGGTTCATGAAGTTGTGTTCGATGAGCCACTGGCGCACGAACTCCTTGGAGAGCTGCTTCTGAGGCTCGCCGGCGCGGAACTTCTCCTCGTAGCCCTCGGCATAGAAGTAGCGGCTCGAGTCTGGCGTGTGGATCTCGTCGATGAGGATTACCTTTCCGTCGCGCTTGCCGAACTCGTACTTCGTATCCACCAGGATGAGGCCTTTCTTGGCGGCTATCTCGGTGCCCCGCTGGAAGAGGGCGCGGGTATAGCGCTCCATCACCTCATAGTCCTCGCGGGACACGATACCCTGACGGATGATTTCCTCGCGCGAGATGTTCTCGTCGTGTCCCTCCTCAGCCTTGGTGGTCGGGGTGATGATGGGCTCGGGGAAGCGTTCGTTCTCACGCATGCCATCGGGCAGGCGTACGCCGCACAGCTCGCGGCATCCGTTCTTGTACTCGCGCCAGGCAGAGCCTGTCAGGTAGCCGCGGATGATCATCTCCACACGGAAGCCTTCTGCCTTGAGGCCCACGGTGACCATCGGGTCGGGGGTGGCCAGTTTCCAATTGGGCACGATGTCGGCCGTGGCATCCAGGAAGCTGGCGGCAATCTGATTGAGTACCTGCCCCTTGAAGGGGATTCCCTTGGGCAGGATGACGTCAAAGGCAGATATACGGTCGGTGGCCACCATGACCATGAGGTCGTCATTGATGTTATACACGTCGCGTACCTTACCGTGGTACACACTCACCTGTCCGGGCAGGTTGAAGTCGGTTCTTGTTAATGCTTTCATAATATGGCCCCCCCTCTAATCCCCCGAGGGGGAGGACCTTCTTTGGGGGCATGGGTCCTATGTTTCTTTACTTTACTTTAATTCTCCTTTGGACTGTTCTCCTCCCTCTCTCCTCGGGGAGGGGCTGGGGGTGAGGCTTTTCTCGTAGGCCTCCACGATGCGGGTCACCAGGCGGTGGCGTACGATGTCCTTCTTGTTCAGGTGTATGATGGCTATGCCGGGAATGTCGTGCAGGATTTCCAGCGCCTCTGTCAGTCCCGAGCGCACGTTGTGCGGCAGGTCGATCTGTGTCATGTCGCCCGTCACGATCATCTTGGAGTTCATGCCCATGCGAGTGAGGAACATCTTGATCTGTGCACTGGTGGTGTTCTGTGCCTCGTCCAGGATGACCACTGCATCGTTCAGCGTGCGGCCTCGCATGAAGGCCAGCGGGGCTATCTGGATGATGTCCTGCTCCATCATCTCGCGCAGCTTCTGTGCGGGAATCATGTCCTCGAGTGCGTCGTAGAGCGGTTGCAGGTAGGGGTCGATTTTCTCCTTCATGTCGCCCGGAAGGAAGCCCAGTTTCTCACCGGCCTCCACAGCGGGGCGCGAGAGGATAATCTTGCGTATCTCCTTGTTCTTGAGCGCACGCACGGCCAGCGCGATGCTCGTGTATGTCTTTCCCGAACCGGCCGGCCCTACGGCAAAGATGAGGTCGCTCTGCCCATAGGCTTCGACCAGCCGTTGCTGGTTCTCGCTGCGTGCCGTGATGGGTTTTCCCGTCACGCTGTACACGATGACACCCTCCACGCCCTCGCGCCCTGTCTTCTCGCCTTTGGTAATCTGGATGACATCCTCCTCGCTCAGGCTGTTGTAGGTGAGGCAGTGTTTCTGCAACTTCTCGATATTCTCCTCGAAGGCACTCATCTGCAGTTCGTCGCCCATGACATGGATGACGTTTCCGCGTGCTGCGATGCGCAGCTTGGGATAGAGTGCCTTGACCAGTTGCAGATTGCAGTTGTTCACCCCGTAGAGTACTACGGGATCGATGTCCTCGATGACGATATGTTTTTCTATCATGAGCAGTTCTTGCGTGTACTTTTGCCTTTTCTGGTACAAAATTACGCATTCTATTTTGATTATGCCACTTTTTTCCTTAACTTTGTTCGCGATTTATGAGAAGACTAAAGAAAAAACTCTATTTGGGGCTCTGTGCTGCCACGCTTGGCGTGCTGGCTGTGGTGCGTTACACGATGCAGCCCCAACAGCCTCACCCCCGGCCCCTCTCCGTGGAGAGGGGAGACTCCGCTCAGGGGAGGCAAGGGTATCCTCCCCCCTCTCCTTGGAGAGGGGCCGGGGGTGAGGCTGCCGGGGGTGAGGCTGGACCTGCTTTCAAACCTCATCCCATTCGCAGTGTGCCCTCCTATAATGTGGCCTTCCCCGACGTGCAGGACGTGCAGATACAGGCTGCCCGTCGATGGGGCGTGAGACCGGTGAAGAATCGCCGCCAGGCGGAGGAGCGCAAGAGCGAACTGGTCTATGTGGGATGTAATCCTTTCTTTGATATAGACCCTGCCATGCGCAGCAGCATTCCCTATCTGGTGCCTCGGGCAAGCACACTCCTGCAGACCATCGGAGAGAATTTCCTCGACAGCCTCTACGTGAAGGGTGTGCCCTTGCACAAGATTATCGTGACCAGCGTATTACGCACGGAGGAGGATGTGGCTCGCCTCATGCAGCATAATGGCAACGCCAGCGAGCAGAGCTGCCATCGCTTCGCCACCACGTTTGACATCTGTTATAATCGCTACACCACCGTCTCGCCGCCCGATGGTCCGGAGCGTCGGAAGGTTCAGAATGATACGCTGAAGTGGGTGTTGAGCGAAGTGTTACGCGACCTGCGCCAGGAAGGCCGCTGCTATATCAAGCACGAAATCAAGCAGGGCTGCTTCCATATTACCGTGCGGTAATCTCTACTCTTTACTTCCCCTCACACTGAACTCGCATCCGCAGTACTGCTGGTTGTAGAAGGCATACTCGTGGAGCAGCTGGTTGCGGCGCTCCTGCAGGCCTCCCTTGCGCCAGTTCTGTGCCCAGAACGTCGTGCCCGGCACCGTCTGCTCGGCCGCGAGGCCAGCCTGATTTATCTGGTCGAGGCTCTTCCAGCGTGAGGAGGTCAGGGTGGTGGCAAACACCTCGATGCCCTGTCGCCGGGCTTCGCGGGCAGCGGCAGTCAGACGCAGCGTGAAGCATTGCTGGCAGCGGCGTCCGCGCTCGGGCTCCGTCTCCAAGCCTTGCACACACTGGAGCCACGTCGTGTGGTTATAATCGCCGTCCACCCACTGAATGCCTAGGCTTGTGGCGTGCCGCTTGCTCTCCTCCTTGCGTATCTCGTACTCCTCGCGTGGCCAGATGTTCGGGTTGTAGTAGTAGATGGTGGGCTGTACGCCGTGGGCCAACATCCATTCCACGATGGCGCTGGAACACGGCGCACAGCAGGCATGAAGCAGTACGCTCCCGGGGAGCTGGTCGTCAGTGAAGGTGGTCATCTCTTCTGCCAGACGCGCACGTAGTCCACCTCCATTGTCACGGGCAGGGCCTCCCAGTCGATGCCCTTATAGCCACCCCAGTCACCGCCCCATGCCACGTTGAGGATGGGGTAGAAGGCTGTCTTATAGGGCCAGGTGTCGTCGTTGCCAGCCTGGTCGTTCTCGAAATAGAACTGCTCCTCTCCGTCCACATAGGTGCGGATATAGTCGGGGGTCCACTCCATGGCATAGACGTGGAAGTCAGTCTCAGCCGTGGGGCAGAGCATCTCGTGCGTCTTCTGCGTCTTCATCGGGTGGTTGTATGCCTTGCAGTGGATGGAGGAGGACACGTAGTTCGGGTTGGCTCCCACCTCCTCCATGATGTCTATCTCGCCGTCGGCAGGCCATCCCTTGACGTGCTTGACGGGCATCATCCAGAAGGCCGGCCATGTGCCGCGACCCACGGGCAGCTTGATGCGTGCCTCGACGTAGCCGTACTGGAACCCCGTCTGGCGGTGGCCATAGATACGGCCGGAGTACACCTTGTCGCCCTCCTTCAGGGCGTGGATCTTCAGCGTCCCGTCACCCACTTCGACGGTGGATGCTCCCTCGGGCGTCAGGCCCTTGACGTAGGTCTGCAGCTCGTTGTTCACCCATCCGGCAGGTGACTCCTGATACGTCCACTTTGCGGTGTCAAGTTTGTTTCCCTTGAACTCGTCGTTCCAGACCAGCGTGTAGCCTTCGAGCGGACAACTGTCAATCTTCGGACTTGTGCAGGCGCCGAGCCCGATTACGGCGGCGCAGCATGCGAGGAGCATTCTCTTCATATTCTCGTGTATTATATGGTTTTTGCGTTACAAAGGTACGAATAAGCGAGCATAGTGCAAAGGGAAAACGGATGTTTTTCATTTTGCACTGTCGAGCGAAAGTACCTTCGACGCTGGTCAAAGATTCCATTTCATGTCGAATATGCATGCCTTTTCCTCCTATTACTACGAATAAACGTTAAAAGTGATGCAATATTGAAAGTTTTCAATATCGAAACATTGCGATATTCGATGTTTCGTCTTACCTTTGCCGGTGTAACGCTAAAGGAAACGGATTATGAAACGAAGTGAAGATACATTGACACGCGTGGAGTTTCAGGTGATGGACATCATCTGGCAGCTGGGTGGCGATGTCTGTGCATGGGACATCCTGGAACGGATGGACGAGCCGAAACCGGCATATACGACCGTGGCCACCTATTTGAAGGTGCTCTACGAGAAGGGCTACCTGGACTTCCACAAGACAAAGGGGCAGGGGAAGACCCATCGCTACGTGCCCCTCATCTCGAAGGACGAATACACACGGCGTACGATGCAGGCCGTGAAGCACCGCTTCTTCGGGGGCAGCGTGCGCTCGATGCTCAATTATTTTGTGCGGGAGGAGAAGCTGACGGCCCAGGAGGTGCAGGCAATGCTCTCGATGGTAGAGGAGGGAGGTGAGGTGTGATGGCTGCCCTGCTGCTGTATTCGCTGAAGTCGGCTTTCGTGCTGGCGCTGCTCTACGTGCCGTATGTGCTGATGCTACGCCGCGAGAGTTTTTTCCGCTTCAACCGTGCGATGTTGCTCGCTGTCCTGGTGCTGTCGCTGGTTCTCCCCTTGTGCAACGTCTCGTGGCTGTCGCTGGATCGCCAGCCCGTGGTCCACGCGGCGCAGATGCAGCTGCTGGAGCTGGGCGTGCCTGTGACGATGCTGGACGAGGTGGAGATCATGGGTGGAAGTGGCGCAGCGGCGGGTGGCTTGACACTCTTTGCCGTGCTCTCTGCTATATATATTATAGGTATGTGCGGCGTGCTGCTGGCCCGCATGTGGCAGATGGGGCGGCTGGTGCGGGGCGTCGGGCGCGGTAGCCTGTGGGTGGAGCGGCGCGACGGCATGACGGTTCATTGCCAGGCGCGCGACGTGTCGCCCTTCAGCTGGATGAACCACGTGGTTATCAGCAGGCAGGACTATGAGGAGAACGGACGCGAGATTCTGCTCCACGAGACCGGTCACATCCGTGCTCGCCACTCGTGGGACGTGCTGCTGCTCACGCTGGTAGAGATGCTGCAATGGTGGAATCCGCTCGTCTATATGCTGGCTATCAGCCTGCGCGACGTACATGAATACGAGGCCGACGACTATGTCCTCCGTCAGGGCATCTCGGCACGTGGATATCAGATGCTGGTTATAAAAAAAGCTGTTGGCTCCGGTTCCTACGCTTTCGCCAACAACTTCAATCACAGTTTAACTTTAAAACGTATCACTATGATGTGCAAGAAAAGCAAGTCAAGTGCGTGGATGCGAGCCCGAGCGCTCTATGTCATCCCCGCGGCGGCGTTGGCCCTCAGTGTCTTCGCCACGCCGAAAATCGTCAGCCCCGTGGAGGGCGCAGTGAACAATCTCGCCGGCAAAGGTACGGAGAAGCGAGCGAAAAACCAAATAAATTTGGATTTTTCCGAGCAAGAGTACGTTCGGCCGACTGATTTAATGTCGGTCAAAGGTACGGAGAATTCTCTGAACCGGCAAGCGATGGAGGCAAATAATTCATTTGCTCCTGCCAATGATTCCGTCTATAACACGCCGGCCAAGAATGCCGAGTACCCCGGTGGGTTTGCGGAATGTTACAAGTTTATGGCTCAGAACATCAAGTACCCCAAGGTGTGCCAGTACATGGGATTCCAGGGGCGCGTGGTTATGGGGTTCGTGGTGGAGAAGGATGGCAGCATCTCGGACATACACAAGGTGCGTGGCCCCGGGAAAACGTTGTCAGAGATTAACGTGGTTGCCTTTAAGAAGGACAATCCAGAGGCCACGGATGTTCCCAAGGCAGGCGACGACCTGGGCGACATGCTGGAGGCTGAGGCCATCCGTGTGCTGAAAATGATGCCCCGATGGACACCCGCACAGAACGAGAAAGGCGAGCCCGTGCGCAGTCATTTCAATATGCCCATGATGTTCCGCCTGCAGTGAGCATGTTCTGTCAGCGCCAAAAAAATTAGAAGTTTTATCCGTTAAACCCTAATCGGTCAATAGCGTTATGATGAGACAAAAAGAAATCTCGTGTAGCGCATAACAGTCTATTGACCGATTAGGGTTAAAATGCAGCGTAGGCCTGCCTGGGAAGGGCGGGCCTACGGTTTTTCTGAGAGTGGCTCGAGGGGGCTTTCGTGTGGCGTCGCTCAGAGAGGCGTGCCTCATCCGTCGGTGCGGCGTGCCGCGTCGGCTTGTGTGGCGTGCCGCGTTTCGAGGTGCGGCGTGCCACATTCTCACGGGAGGAAAACGCAGGCCGCCGCCCTGTGCCAGATTAGTGGCATGGGCGGCGGCTGTGTGGTGGGGAGGAATGCGCCGACAGTGGCGGGGGAAGGGCTATTCGCGCGTGAGCTCGATGATGTGGCTCGTCATGTCGCTGGCGCTGAGGATGGCGAGGCCGGCTTTCATCAGATAGTCGCCCGAATATACCTTGTCGTTACAGGCGAGTCGGCTCTTCTGTCCCTCCATGAGACATATCTCGCGCACGCGGTAGCGCATCTGGGCATTGAGGCCTCGCAGACGCACTGGCACCACGCGCTCGCCATAGCGCGGATGGATGTCATAGGCCATCAGGAGGGCATGGGCCTGGTCGTCGCTGACGCGCTGCATCACGCAATGGGGTCCCTCGTAAGGCGAATAGAGACGATAGAGGTTGGGGCTGAAGATGAGCGGCTTGAGGCGGTTGTACTCGGCGATGGCATGCTGACAGTAGTGCAACTCCTGCTCCGAGAGACCCTTCAGGCCGATGTCAAAGCCCAGCTTACAGGAGAAGGCCACATCGACGCGGAACTTGACGGAAGCTCGCGAGTTCCAGTTGGTCACATGGGCACACATGGCCTTCGAGGGCATGAACTGCGAGTAGCCCCATTGGATGAAGAGGCGCTCCACGGGGTCTGTGTTGTCTGAGAGCCAGAACTCGCTGAAGTAGCGCAGGCCCTCGAAGTCAGAGCGACCGCCTCCGCCCGAGCACATCATCATATAGAGCTGGGGATACTTTGCCTGGATGCGCTGCAGGACATTGTACAGTCCGCGCACGAAGTCCACGTAGAGGTTGCCCTGCTGTTCTTTCTCGTAAGCCGAATAGATATTGGTGATAGGCGAGTTGCAGTCCCACTTGAAGAACTTCAGCCGCGGGTTCTCCTGCATCAGACGGTCCACGATGGAGAAGACATAGTCCTGGACCTTGGGGTTCGTGAGGTCGAGTACGAGCTGGTTGCGCTGGTAGTAGGTATCGCGTTCGGGCAGGCGGATGATCCAGTCGGGGTGTTGTTCGGCCAGCTCACTCTTGGGGTTCACCATCTCGGGCTCTATCCAGATGCCGAACTCCACGCCTCGTTCGTTGGCGGCCTTCACCAGTGCCGGCACGCCGTTGGGCAGTTTCTCACGTGTGGCCTCCCAGTCGCCCAGGCCTGCCTTGTCGTTGCTGCGGGGATACTTGTTGCCGAACCATCCGTCGTCGAGCAGGAACAGATCGACACCCAGCGACTTGGCTTCGCCGAAGAGGTTGGTAAGCTTCTCCTCGTTGAAGTCGAAATATGTGTTCTCCCAGTTGTTGAGCAACGTCATGCGGTCCTCGGCGCCCATGTGGAGCTGGTGGCGCAGGGCCCAGCGCTGGAAACGTCGGCTTCCCTCGCCTACGCCCTGGGAGGAGAGGGTGAAATAGAAGTCGGGCGTGCGGAACACCTGGCCACGCGGCAGGAGATAGCGCGAGGCGTCGGGGTTTATGCCCGAGACGATGCGCAGTGCACCGTTGTTGTCCACCTCGAAGGTGAAGCGGAAGTTGCCCGTCCATCCCAGTGTTCCCATGAGCACGCGTCCCTCCTCCTCGCTGGCGGGGCTGTCCAGTCCGACTTCGAAGAAGGGCTGTGCAAACATCGTGGCACGGGCGCCGAGGCGGGAGTCGATGATCTTCTTGCCATACTGGAGCTGCTGGCTGCTCATCTGCATCTCGCGTGCCCAGTCGCTGGCAAACTCGGTGAGGTAATAGGCTCGTTCCTCAAGGTAGAGCATCGACGAATAGTAGCGGCCCAGGTAAACCTTCCCTTTCTCGTCGTGCTTGATTTCGCTCCACTGACGTATGATGTCCTCGTTGGCGTATGCCGCATAGTGGAGGGTGACGCTGAGGGGATATACGTCGTCGCGCAGCTGGATGATGGTCTCGGTGAAGCCCTCACCAGGCTTCTGCTCATGGCTGACATACTTGAGTACCGAGGTAGGGTTGCCGTCGGCGTGGGTAATCTCGAGTGCCTGTTCGAAGAAGTCCTCCGTGCCCACCACGGGGTATGCCTCGAAGCCTCGCGTCAGCGTGTGGGAGCGGCGCAGGCGGGGCATATTGAAGACGGAGAGGTCATCGATACCTTCGATACGCTCGCCCAGATAGGTCTGGTAGAGACGTCCGTCATCCTTCACTTGCAGCACCAGCTGTATGTGGCTGGTCTCAATGGAAATCTCGTTCTTGCCATAGGCGCATGCCGCAATGAGCAGCACGGCGGCCAGGAGTGTTCTTCTCATAGTCTGTCTGTTTAGCTTGGAGGTTGTAAGTATATTTAAGGGGTTAGAGCAGTTAAAGTAGTTAAGCCACATGTCATCCTATGCGGAAACTAATGGCTCTAACTACTTTAACTACTCTACCTACTCGGATTACAGTGCCGATTCGCTGATGCCGAACGTCGTCGTGCGCATGTCGCCGGTTTCCAGTCCGCGCTTCAGCCACTTCATGCGCTGGGCGCTGGTGCCGTGGGTGAACGATTCGGGCTGCACGTATCCGCGTGCCTTCTTCTGCAGGTAGTTGTCGCCAATCTTCTGTGCACAGTCGATGGCCTCCTCGATATCGCCTGCCTCGAGCGAGCCGTAGGCGGCATTCTCATAGTGGCCCCATACGCCGGCATAGTAGTCGGCCAGCAGCTCCAGGCGTACGCTGATCTTGTTGGCCTCCACCTTGTCCACCTGGCTCATCTGCTTGTGTGCCTCGTTGAGTGTGCCCAGGAGGTTCTCCACGTGGTGACCCACCTCGTGGGCGATGACGTAGGCATAGGAGAAGTCACCGTCGGCTCCCAGCTGCGACTTCATCTCGGAGAAGAACGAGAGGTCGATGTACAGTTTCTGGTCGCCCGAGCAATAGAACGGGCCCACCGATGCGCTGGCCTGTCCGCAGGCACTGTTGACGCTGCCCGTGAAGAGCACCAGCGTGGGGGGATAATACGTCTTGCCCATCTGCTGGAAGACCTTGGTCCAGACGTCCTCGGTGGATGCCAGTACCTGGCGCGAGAAGGTGGCCAGTTCCTGCTCCTCCTCGGTGAATTCGCGCTGTCCCTCTACCTGTTCTTCCTGTACGGAGCCGAGGCCGCCCTGCTGGATTACGTTGGTCACTACGTCGCCGATGCCACCTCCCTGCATGAAGGTCATCACGGCTATAAGAATAATACCGGCCAGTCCGCCTACTCCGGCTTTGGCTCCTGTGCTCATTCCGCGGCGATCTTCCACGTTCGAGCTTTCTCTTCTTCCTTTAAGGTTCATAATATGATGATTTGCTTGTTTGCGATTTAATGATCTGTTTAATCTCTGGAGGTCTCTACTTGATGTTTGGTTCCTCCAGGCCGAGGCCCTTCTTGCGGTCCACCACCTTCAGCACGAAGCCAAGCACGAGAGCGGCCACGCCCAGTGAGGCAAGCATTACCAGAGGTGCGGTATAGTTGAACTGTGTGGGGTCGGTGACGCCGGGATTCGTCTTGTCCAGCACCTTGCCGATGAGCAGCGGGAAGAGCCACAGACCGATGTTCTGAATCCAGAAGATGAGTGCATAGGCAGAACCGATGACCTTGGCGTCCACCAGCTTGGGCACACTGGGCCACAGCGAGGCGGGCACCAGCGAGAACGAGGCTCCGAGCACCAGGATCGTGGTGTAGGCAATGATGATACCGCCCACGGCATTGCCCTTGAACATCGGCAGCACGAAGGCAAACGTCAGGTGGCAGGCGATGAGCAGCACGCTACCCAGCACCAGCATCGAAGCGGCCTTGCCGTGATGGTCGAGATAGCTGCCCAGGATGGGCGTGATGAGCACGGCCAGCAGGGGGAACACGGCAAAGATGCTCTCGGCCGACTGGCGCATGTAGCCCATGTAGCAGTAGGCCACGAGGGCGATAATCGATAGGCAGAGCAGGCTGTAGCGACGGCCCGACTGTTTCTGGAAGTTGCTGGCAAAGCCGGTGGCTGCCACGAGGAGCATGATGATGTACTGCACGATGGTCACCGTGGAACTGGCCCAGAAGGAATCCTCGGCCGGAGCGGTGAGCGTGAGGTTGCATTGCAGCATGTTCACGGCATACTTCTGGAACGGGAAGATGGCCGAGTAGTAGAGTACGCAGAGCAGGGCTACAATCCAGAAGCCCGAGTCGGTAAGTATCTTGCCCAGGTCGCTGATCTTGAAGGGATCGTCTTTCTCCTCAGCCTCGCCAGTCTGTGCGTCCAGCTTCTTGTCCATGAAGAAATAGACGATGGTCATGATGAGGGCAATGCACATCAGCACCACACCGAAGGCTACCGAACGGCTCACACTGACCTGTCCGCCCAGACGGGCAAAGAAGGGCGAGAATATCATGCAGGTGGCTACGCCCAGACGCGCCAGTGCCATCTCCGAGCCCATGGCCAGCGCCATCTCGCGGCCCTTGAACCACTTCACGATACCGCGGCTCACGGTGATACCTGCCATCTCGCAGCCGCAGCCGAATATCATGAAGCCACAGGCTGCAAACTTGGCCGAGGCGGGCATGCCCTCATAGAACGGCGAGACACCCAGTTCGTCAAAGACGGGGATGTAGTTCAGATGCTCGGTGAACCAGGTAGCAAGTGGGCTGCTCGTGAAGGCTTCGCTCACGGCATACCACTTGATGATTGCACCGACGAGCATTACCACAGCCGAGAGCACGGCGGTGAAGCGCACGCCCATCTTGTCCAGGATGATTCCGGCAAAGATGAGGAAGAAGGCAAAGACATTGAGGAAGACCTCGCTGCCCTGCATCGTACCAAACGCGGTGGAGTCCCATCCGCGTGTCTCCTGCATCAGGTCCTTGATGGGGGAGAGGATGTCCATGAAGATGTAGCTGCAGAACATGGCCAGTGCCAGGAGCAGCAATGCGGTCCAGCGCATCGCCGCGCTGTCGCGAAGGGTGGTGGGTTTTGACATATTCTTTGTGTTAATTGTTCGTCGATGTAATAGGGGAGGTAACAGTAATCGGAGCAGCCAGAATAATCTGATTATTCCGACGGCTCCGAAGTCCGGTGTTCTTTATTTCAGCCAGCGGTCGAGCCACTGGAAGAAGGTGCGCTGCCAGAGGATGCCGTTCTGGGGCTTCAGCACCCAGTGGTTCTCGTCGGGATAGAGCAACAGCTCAGCCTCAATGCCCCGCATGCGGGCGGCGTTGAAGGCACTCATGCCCTGAGTGGCATTGATACGATAGTCTTTCTCGCCGTGGATGCACAGGATGGGCGTGTCCCACTTGTCCACGAAGAGATGGGGCGAGTTGCGGTAGGTCTTGTCTGCATTGGCTGTGCGGTCCTTGTTCCAGTAGGCATCGTCGTACTCCCAGTTGGAGAACCAGTTCTCCTCCGTCTCGGTGTACATGGCTTCGAGGTTGAAGGCGCCGTCGTGGGCAATGAAGCACTTGAAGCGCTTCTCGTGGTGGCCTGCCAGATAGTAAACGCTGAAGCCTCCGAACGATGCGCCTACGGCACCCAGACGATCGCGGTCCACGTAGGGCAACTGGTCGCAGGCATCGTCGATGGCCGTCAGATAGTCCTGCATGCACAGGCCGGTCCAGTCGCCCGAGATTTCCTCGCACCACTCGCTGCCGAAGCCCGGCAGGCCGTGGCGGTTGGGGGCAATGACGACGTAGCCCTGCTCAGCCATGATGCGGAAGTTCCATCGGTATGACCAGAATTGCGAGACGGGGCTCTGCGGGCCGCCCTCGCAGAAGAGCAGGGTGGGATATTTCTTCGATGGGTCGAAGTGTGGGGGCTTGATCACCCAGTAGAGCATCTGCTCGCCGCTGGTGCTTGTCACCCAACGTGGCTCACTGCTGCCCTCGGTCAGCTGGTCGAGGATGTGCTGATTTTCATAGGTAAGCTGATTGATGGATGTCGCTTCGGGCGTCTCGCCGGGCGTCACTGCATAGAGGTCGGCCGGATGCATGTGGTCGTGCTTCTCCATGAGCAGGTGCTGTCCGTCGTTCATCAGCTGCAGCGAGCCGAAATCGGCTTGCTCGGCCGTCAGCTGTGCCACCTCGCCCTCGAGGTTCGTGCGGTAGAGGTTGACCGTGCCATGCCATACACCTATATAATATAAGGTATGCGAGTCGGCAGCCCAGCAGAAGTCGTCCACGTTTGAGTCGAACGACTCTGTGACGTAAGTCTTTGTGTCGGCCTTGAGGTCGTAGATGCAGAGTCGCTGACGGTCGCTCTCATAGCCGTCGCGCGCCATGCTGAGCCATGCCACGTAGCGGCCGTCGGGTGAGAACTTAGGATTCTGGTCGTACCCAACGTTGTAATCCCCCCACTCGTCGGTGGTATTTACAAATTGATTCTTGAGCGTCTTGGTTGGGTCGAGCAGGTTGTCACACTCGTATGGGAGGCATCCGTCGGGCACAACATCAAATTCAGCACCTTTTTTGCACAGATTCTTAGTGCCGCCGTAGAGATTGCCACTTTCCACATTGTAGAGGAAAATGTCGCTGTCAGTGCTTATGCTATATGCTAGGCCGATCTTGGTGCGGCAGGTGAAGGCAATGTGCTTCGAGTCGGGGCTCCAAGCCAGTTGCTCTACTCCGCCGAAAGGTTCCATGGGGCATTCGTAGGGCTGGCCTTCGAGGATGTCGAATTCCTCGCCAGTCTCCAGATTGAGCACGAAGGGGTGGGGAATTGTCTCTACGTAGTGGTCCCAGTGGCGGTACATCAGGTCGGTGATGACGCGGCCGGTGCTTTTGGGTAGGTCGGCGGGCCGCTCCTTGATGATGTCATGGAAGGGAACGCTCTTCACTATGATAGCTTTCGAGGCGTCGGGCGACAGGAGGAAACCCTCTACGGTGCCGTCTGTCTTCGTGAGCTGTTTGCGCTCCTTGCCCTGCACATTCATACTCCAAATCTCGCCTTCGGTGAGGAATGCAATGTGCTGTGCATCAATCCAAGTGGGGTCGCTTTCGCTCTTGTCCGAAGTGGTCAGGAGCGTCTGTTCGCTGCCGTCGGCATTCATTATATACAGCACAGTGTGGCTCTTGTTCTGCTCCACACTGTAGTAGGTTACTTGGTAGGCGGCCTTGGTGCCGTCGGGCGAAGCGGCATAGCTGCCGATTCGGCCCATTGCCCAGAGTGCCTCGGGTGTCATGTGGCTGCCCTCGAGCTTGAAGTCCGTGTGCTTTCCGATTTCCATTTGGGTCTTGTCGTTAGTGCTGTTGCCCTCGAGCTTGAAGTCCGTGTGCTTTCCGATTTCCATTTGGGTCTTGTCGTTAGTGCTGTTGCATGCTGCCAGCAATATGACGGCGGACATGAGTGTGAGTACTTTGTGGCGCATAACTAGGTTTTTTATCGTTTTCGGTTGTCGTTCTTTGCGTATATGGCCCTTCCTCTCATTTCTTCTTTACGGGGTCGCATGTGAGGCCGCAGCCCAGCTTGTTGAATATTTTGCGGTCCACCTCGCTCAGCATCACGGTGCTGTGCACTTGGCATCCTCGCAGGCGAGGCAGTTGTTCCAGTGCGCGGCGACACTGCTCGTCGTCCTTCGACAGCATGCTCAGTGCCACCAGTACCTCATCGGTGTGCAGGCGTGGGTTCTTGCCTCCCAGATATTCAATCTTGGTCTTCTGTACGGGTTCGATGAGGCTCTGCGGGATGAGCTTTGCCTCGTGGCTGATGCCAGCCATGTGCTTTGTGGCGTTAAGCAGTACCGCGGCACTGCAGCCGAGGAGCGGCGAGGATTTGCCTGTGATGATGGTTCCGTCCTCGAGTTCGATGGCGGCGGCTGTATGGCCAGAGAGTTCCTGCTTTGTGGACGCGGCCACGGTGACGCGTCGGTAGGCGGTCGTAATCTTGGCCTGATTGAAGAGCATCAGGATCTTGTTCACCTCGCGTTCGTTGTCGGCACCGTCTGCCATCTTGTTGGTCGCTGTATAATAGCGGCGGATAATCTCGTCGCGGCTGGCCTGACAGCATACCTCGTCGTCAGAGATGCAGAATCCCACCATGTTCACGCCCATGTCGGTGGGTGACTTGTACGGATTCTCGCCATATATACCCTCGAAGAGTGCATTTAGCACGGGGAATATTTCGATGTCGCGGTTGTAGTTAATGGCTATCTTGTCGTAGGCCTCCAGATGGAAGGGGTCGATCATGTTGACATCGTCCAGGTCGGCAGTGGCTGCTTCGTAGGCGATGTTCACGGGATGCTTCAGCGGCAGGTTCCATACGGGGAATGTCTCGAACTTGGCATATCCGGCCCGGATGCCGCGTACGTTCTCGTTGTACAACTGGGACAGGCATACGGCCATCTTGCCGCTGCCCGGGCCGGGTGCCGTGACGATGACCAGCTCGCGCGACGTCTCCACATAGTCGTTCTTTCCGAAGCCTTCGTCGCTGGCAATCAGTTCGACATTGTGAGGGTATCCGTCGATGAGGTAGTGGATGTAAGATTTGATGCCCATGCGTTCCAGTCGATGGCGGAACTGGTCGGCAGCCCGCTGGCCGTTGTAATGGGTAATGACTACCGAGCCCACCATGAAGTCTCGTTTCATGAACTCGTCGCGCAGGCGGAGCACGTCTTCGTCGTAGGTGATGCCCAGGTCGGCGCGCACCTTATTCTTCTCGATGTCTTCGGCACTGATGACGATGACTATCTCGATGCTGTCGCGCAGCTGGGCAAACATGCGCAGCTTGCTGTCAGGCTTGAACCCCGGGAGTACGCGCGAGGCATGATGGTCGTCAAAGAGCTTGCCGCCTAATTCGAGGTATAGCTTGCCGTCGAACTGGGCGATGCGTTTACGTATCTGCTCTGATTGTATGCGGAGGTATTTCTCGTTGTCGAATCCTATCTTCATGTAGCTATTCCGTTATTCGCCATTTACTTTTTGTCATCTCTCAGAAGAGGTCTTTATCTGCGGTTGTTCCTCTGCTGTTCCTCCGCCATCTTCTGTAATGCTTCGAGGCGCGCAGCCATTCCCGAGGTCTTCTTCGGGTCGTTCTTGTGCTGCTCGCGATAAGCCTCCAGCTTGGCCAGGAGCTTGGCATCGTCTGTCGAGCGGCGCAGATACCACATCATCAGGATGTTCAGCAGGCCGGAGAGGAAGTAATAGTAGCACAGGCCGGAGCTGTAGTTGTTGAACATGAAGAAGAACATCAGTGGCATGAAGTACATCATGTACTGCATCATCTTCATCTGCTGAGCCTGTTCGCCCGTGAGCTGGTTCTGCTGCTGGCGCATGCTGATCCATGTGTTGATGATGTTTGTCAGGCAGAACAGCACGCAGAAGATGCTCAGGTGGTCACCGATGAGCCACAGGTCCTTGCCCCACCGGATGATGTCGTCGTATGCGCTGAGGTCGTCGGCCCAGAGGAAACTCTGCCCTCGCAACTCGATGGCGTTGGGTACGAAGTTGAAGAGGGCGATCCAGATCGGTGTCTGGATGAGCATGGGCAGACAGCCTCCCATGGGGCTCACGCCGTACTGAGAGTATATCTGCATCATCTCCTGCTGCTTCTTCATGGCGTCTTCCTGCTTGGGATACTTCTGGTTGAGCGCATCGATCTGCGGCTTCAGTACGCGCATCTTGGCGCTGCTCATGAAACTCTTCTTCGTGGTGGGATAGACCAGTGTCTTCACGATGATGGTGAGCAGGGCCAGCACGATGCCCATGGGCAGGCCAAAGGCTGTGAGCCAGTCGAAGAGATAGATGATGAACCAACGGTTGATCCATCGGAACAGCGGCCAGCCCAGATCGACGAGCTTCTCCAGTTCGAGGTCCTTCGGGGCAAGGGTCAGGTCGTTGTGTGCCTTCAGCTTGTGAAAGTCGTTCGGCCCGAGGTAGAACTGCATGCGCGTGGGCTGACTGCCGGTGGGATCAAAGGCCGTCTTCGCCTCGGCCCCGTAGGTCTTCAGGAATCCGGCTTTCTTCTCTGTCTCCTGAATGCTGGTCAGGTGGGCATCGGTAAAGTTGTCCGGCGCAATCATCACGGCACTGAAGAACTGGTTCTTGAAGGCAATCCAGTCGAGCGGCTCGTCCACCGTCTTCTCGTCATTGCGTGTCTCCTTCAGGTGTTTGGTGCCCTTGTCTGTCCGCTTATAGGTGAGGGTGCTGTATCGGTTCTCGAAGTCGTAGCCTTTCTCCTGCTGCATGATGCGGTCGGTCCAGTTTACAGTCATCGTCTTGGTGCTGGGCGAGAAGAACCCGCTCAGGCCTTGTGTGCTGATGTTGATGTCCAGCATGTACGAGTCGGGGCGCAGCTGATAGCTGATGGCCAGTACCTTTCCCGGCTGGTCGAGCATCATGGTGACGCTGGTGTCCGTCACTGCTTCGGGACGGAAATAATAGTCGGAGGTGATGATGTTCTCCTGCTTGCCTTCGAAGGCAAAGCTCATCTGAGTCTCCTTTCGCGAGAGCAGGGTCACGTTTCCGCCGTAGCGGCTGTCGAAACCTTTCAGTTCAGCCTGCTCCACGGTGCCGCCCAGGGTGCTGAGCGTGACTTTCACTACATTGTTTTCGAGCACTATTTCCTGCTCCTGTCCCTCTCGCTTTGCGAAGAAGAGCGAGGCGCTGTCGGCCGGGAGTGCCTGCGCCGTGGCGGCCTCGGCCAGTTCCTGCTTGATTCTCTCCTCCTGTTGCTGCTGCATGGCTGCTGCAATGCTGTCCTGTTCCTGTCGCTGTCTCAGCTCGGCCTCGCTGGGACGGCTGAACCAGCTGAAGGCTATTACTACAAGGGTAATCAGTACGAATCCGGTAATTGTATTCTTGTCCATAGTCTATTTGTTTTCTTTGCAGAGGCAAATATAGAATATGTACGCGCGCATGCGTGAGGCGGCGTCGCGTTCCGCGTTGCCCGTCCGGGATATATATTCAGTCTTTGCCACGTCGTGGGGCGTTTTAATGTCTCATATGCTCTATTAAGTTGCAAAATTAAGAAAAAAACTCCACATTATACCCATTTAACCGCGAAAAAAGCGTATCTTTGCTTGGAATTTGAATACATAGACATACTCTGAATGATGAAACGAGCTTTTTTTCCTGCCCTTTTACTCTCGATGATGCCCCTCATGGGCAATGCTCAGGAGATGACTGACGAGACTGTACTCACCGATACAGTGTTCTTTCCCATTACGGAACAGTACAATGCTGCGCTGCAGTTCCTCGTGGACCAGCGCGAGACCGCCAACCAGCAAGCCCACGATTCGAACGTCATCCCTGATGCCTATCTCTTCCAGGTGCTTTCCACGCCCACGCTCTATTCAGCCCCCCTGCACCAGATTATCAGCGAGGAAGACTCGCTCTCGGCCGACATGCACGTGCAGCGGGTTCAGATGGTGAACCAGGCATTGGCCCGCCTCTACGTGGAGAACCCCTCGATGGTGGAGCAGACCGAGACCACGCTGAAGGAACAGGGTAAGATTCGCGAGGACATCGCAGAGAAGATTCACACGGAGGACCAGCTGGCCACCCGTGTGGCAGCGGCCAGCCTGAAGCCCGAGGGAGTGGACTCCGTGGAGGTGAAGACTCGCCGTCCCAACTTCTGGAAGTTCCCGGGGAGCACGGCCCTCAACTTCACACAGTATGCCTATTCACACAACTGGCCGGGCGGCGAGAACAAGTATTCCGGCCTGACTACCATCATCCTGAACGCCAACTATAACGACGAACGGAAGTTCACATGGACCAACAACCTGGACTTCCGCCTGGGCTTCCAGACGAGCAAGACGGACAAGAACCGCACCTTCCGTCCCACGAACAATCAGGTGGTCTATACCACAAATGCCGGTCTGAAGGCTTACAAGACCCTCTCCTATACCATTACCGTGCGTATGTCCACCAAGATTGTACCCAACTATTCGCCCAATACCGACCAGGTATATGAGGACTGCCTCTCGCCGCTCGACGTCACCATCGGTCCCGGTATGACCTACAGCTACAAGCTCGGGAAGAAGAAACCCATCACCGGCGCGCTCTCGGTGGCCCCTCTGGCTTATAATATACGCTATGTGCAGCGCGCGAGCCTTGTCACTCGCTATGGTGTGCGACCCGGCCACCACTCGTCTCACGCCTTCGGTCCCACGGCCACGCTCACCTATGCTTGGACCATCATGCCGCAGGTGCGCTGGACGGGACGCTTCTACTGGTTCAGCAATCTCCACAAGACGCAGTTCGACTGGACGAATACGTTCAACTTCACCATCAACAAGTATTTCAACGCCACGCTGAACATTCATCCCACATTTGACGATAATGTGAAGACCAACAAGGGCATCCGCGTGGAGGAGAACCTTGGTCTGGGTATGAGTTACAGTTTCTAAATTCGCAGACGCAACGATATGATGCAGATCAAATCGGCCGAATATAAGGTCAGCCTGCCAAGCGTGGAACTGTGCCCCGACAGCACGCTGCCCGAGTATGCATTCATCGGGCGTAGCAATGTGGGCAAGTCCAGCCTGATCAATATGCTTACGGGGCATGCCCGCCTGGCCAAGACATCCGCCACGCCAGGCAAGACCATGCTCATCAACTATTTTCTGATCAACGGCGCGTGGCACTTGGTGGACCTGCCTGGCTACGGCTATGCCAAGCGCAGCAAGAAGGAGCAGGATGGCCTGCAGCGTATGATCTCGGGCTATATCCTGCGTCGCGAGCAGATGACATGCCTCTTCTTGCTCATTGATGTGCGTCACGAACCACAGCGCATCGACTTGGAGTTTGTCACCTGGTTGGGCGAGAACGGAATTCCCTTTGCCATTGTGTTTACGAAGGCAGACAAGCAGTCGAATGCCAAGACGACGGCCAGCGTGAAGCGCTTCATGCAGACGCTGGAGGAGGAGTGGGAGGAACTGCCGCCTCACTTCGTCACCAGCGCCCAGTCGGGCCTCGGGCGCGACGAGCTGCTGGATTATATCGCCAATATCAACCGCTCGCTGTAGCCACTTTCTCTGTTGTCTTTCCTTTTTCTTGACGCATCATGCCATGTGGGCGGACGGGGAGTGCCTCACCGTCCCGAGGAGCGTGTTCCATCGGTTTGAGGAGCGTGTTCCATCGGTCTGTGGAACGTGTTCCATCGGGCCCTGCAGCATGCTTCGGAAAATAATGCTGTAACAGAGAGGGTTACGATTCTTCCGTCTCCGAGCCCTTTTTCTTGACACTACGCAGGCTGCCAGCGTGGGGCGTCGGTTTTGTCCGTATGTTGGGGGGATTGTATATTCACAGATTTTCTGTAAACTAATAGAGGGGAGTCGGCTTCACAGCGTTCCCCCCTCCGCTCCTTTAGGTATTAGTTCAGTCTAAGGTAAAAAGATTGTTTTCAGGATAACGAGTGCAAAGTTAGTGGGTTTTGCGATAGCGCGCAACGATGCAAATATGTTTTTTAACATATTCCTACTTTTGATGTCATTTTTTTAACCTTTGTTTTGTTCGGCTCCCTCTGCCGTTATGCGAGAATGTGAGGGACGGGAGTCTCAGGCGTTCTCCCTGTGATATACAGCCATTTGCATGGCGGGGTCTTGGATCACGCAGCCCAGTCTCATTCCCTCTCGGGTCAGCGCCTCGCTGAGCTGAGGCCGGAATACATGGGCGATGCTTCCTACAAAATTTACATCAGAATGGAGCGCCTTGAAGCGCACCACGTTGCGACGGACGAACTGGCGGAAGGCTTCTACGACCATTTCTTCCACGCCCCGATTGTCCATGTGGCGTGTGATGAAGGGAACCATCGAAGCCAGGAATACATTGGGCTGGCTTTCCCGGTAAACATGCTGGATGACGTCGGCCTGGCTGAGGCCTGTCTCACTGCGAAAAGCTTCAATGACGGATTGGTCTAAGAGCCCCTTGAATACGTTGCCCAGCAACGTGCGTCCCAGCACTGCGCCGCTGCCTTCGTCGCCCAGAATGAAGCCCAGTGGCGGCACGCTTTCTATGATGCGCTGCCCGTCGTAGAGGCCACAGTTGGCTCCCGTGCCCAGAATGCACACGATGCCCGGCCCGTTGCCGCACAGGGCGCGTGCTGCGCCCATGAGGTCGGTATCTACATGGATTTCGGCTTCGGGGAAGAGGCTGGCCAGGGCATCGCATACCGTCTGGCTGAACGGGGCGATACATCCCGCTCCATAGAAGTGGATGAGCTGCGGATGGCAGCTGTCGGGCATCTGGGGAAGAAGCTCGTGATGCAACACATGCAAGACGACACTCTGGGAGTCGCGCACGGGGTTGATACCGACCGTCTTGATTTCCAGAATGTCGCCTTGCTCGCTGGATAATACCCAGTGTGTCTTGGTCGAACCGCTGTCAGCGGTCAGGATTGCATGCATGATTGTCTGCCGTCTGTCTGTGTGGACGGGGAGAATCTTGCTTCGTGAGTCCCTTGCCGGATTAGTTTGCGGGTGTCTCGGCAGGTGCTTCTGCAGGAGTCTCAGCGGGAGTCTCTGTGGCAGAGGGCTGAGTGATACCCGGCAGATTGTTGGGATTGGTGGCCTTCTGCTCCAGGGCGGGAGCCTCCATCACGGAACCGCTGCCGGTCGTCTTGGGCAGGAAGGCTACGCTGAGAACGCTGAGCACGATCATTGCGGCTGCCAGTGTCCATGTGGCTTTCTCGATGAAGTTGGTGGTCTTCGGGGCGCCCAGCACTTGGTTGCTGTTGGTGTAATCGGCAGCCAGACCGCCTCCCTTAGATTCCTGAACCAGCACAATAAGGCACATCAGCACGGATGCAATCACCACGAGAATTACAATTGAAGTGTACATGTTGTATAACTATTTTTTATTATTTTATGTTCTTACTATTGATGACTAATTTGCCAAGAAATCGAATTTGGTCTGCAAAGTAACGATTTTTTTTTGGATATTTCAAGGAAAGACGCTGGATTATTTCGATTGCCTTCTCAAATTTGCCTTGTTTTATGTATATGTGGGCCAATCTTTCGGTCAAAATCTCGTTTTCGTCGTCTTCTGTGTCACTTGGCAAGGTTTCCGTCGGAGGGGTGTCGCTGTTTTCTTTTTGTATGAGAATTCTCTGGTCGCCTGCCTGCAGGAAATCGTCGATGATGCCCTCCTTGTCTATGGTGGGCATCGTGTGGGGAATGTCTTCCTCATCGGCGTGCTGCATGAGGAATCCGATGTAGTCCTGGGTGGCGTCCACAACGCGTGGCATGGTCTGCTTTTCCTCGGGCAGCGTGTGGAGGAAGCTGTCGATGAGCGTTTCGGTGCGGTCTCCGGTCTCTTCTTCGTCGTTCAGGTCATAGTCGAAGCGCAGCTTGTGCTGCTCGCTCAGATAGTGCTTCTCCTCGATGAGGCGGAAGATCGACTGACGGTTGGGGACAAGCAGGGCACTGCGTCGCAGTTCCTCGTCGAAGGCTGGGTCGTGCATGCGATAGAGCGCGTGCAGGAGCAGGATGCGTGCCGAGTGGCAGTAGGGCGAACGCTGCAGCAGGTTGCGCAGGGCTGCAATGGCATGTGCGTCCAGCGTATCGGGCTTGCGGATGTATTCGGTCAGTCGGCGTTGCATCGTTTTGGGGCGTAGGGTTACCAGTTGGCCACTGTGGCGTTGAAAATCTGTTCTGTAATGTCCTTTGACATCTGTGTGACGAGCTCTTCCTGCACGGCGGTGAGCTGCTGTGTGGCGTCGTAGCTGGCTGTGGCAGAGAATTGGCGTTCGAAGTCGTCTGTGTGCTTGGCGTTGTTGACGAAGCGTACGTTTACCGTCATCTTCAGCTGCACTTGGCTGCTGTATCCGTCGCTGGAGATGGATTTATTGAATTGGTCGAAGCTCACTATCTCGCCTGCCAGCTGCAGGTCGCCGTTCTTCTTCACCTGGCGCAGCTTGGTCTGGTGGGCATAGATGTCCGTCAGTCTGTTCTGGAAGATACTCTGCATCGGCGGCCAGACATAGGCGCTGCGGATGGGGAAGTTGTCTATCTGGATGGTCTTCGTGACGGTGTAGTCGATGCTGGCACCGTTGAAGCGGTACTCCACCTTGCAGGCTACGGGCAGCAGGCACAGGAGCAGCAGGCCTACGCTCAGTATCCGGACTGGAACGATGTGGGACGACTTATTCTTCGATGCCATAATCCTTGATTTTACGATAGAGGGTGCGCTCGCTGATGCCCAGGTCCTCGGCAGCAGCCTTGCGGCGGTAATGAGCGCGTTGCAGGGCTTTGAGGATGTTGCGCTTCTCCATTTCGAAGAGGTTCAGGTTTTCATCTTCCACGATCTCCTCGGCCGTCTGGATGTCTTCCTCGATGGGCTGGACGTGTGCTGAAGGCACTGTGTGCAGGGAGTGGCCGGGCGCTGTAAGGGCCGTGGTCTGTGGCGAGGCGGGGCTGAGGGAGTGGGGGTGTGGCGTACCCTCGTGTGTGCTTTCGGCATGTACCAAGGCCGTGAGCTCGCTCATCTCCTTGCGTAGCTCCATCACCGCGCTGGCCAGCCATTTTATCTCGTTCTCATAGTCGCGGTGTTCTGTGCCGAAGTTCTTTGCCTTGAGGGGAGCGATGCCTGTCTCGTCGGAGTTGGGCACGATGCCATACTTGGCCAGCAACTCGGGTGTGATACTGCGTTCCTGGGAGAGAATGTTGAGCTGCTCGGTGATGTTCAGCAACTGGCGGATGTTTCCGGGCCACTTGTAGTTGTTCACCACCGTCTCGGCCTCGGGCGTGAGGCGTATGGGTTCGGGGATATTGTACTTGGCTGCCGTGTCCATGGCGAACTTCTTGAACAGCAGCACCGCATCGCCATGTCGCTGACGCAGGGGAGGCATCTGGATGTTGATGGTGCAAAGGCGGTAGTAGAGGTCTTCGCGGAAGCGTCCCTCGCGAATGGCGTTGGGGATGTCCACATTGGTGGCAGCCACGATGCGGGCATTGGTGTGGCGTGGTTCGTTGCTTCCCACGCGGATATATTCGCCTGTCTCCAACACTCGCAGCAGGCGGGCCTGAGTGCTCATGGGCAGTTCGCCCACCTCGTCCAGGAAGAGTGTGCCGCCGTCGGCTGCACCGAAGTATCCCTCGTGCTCGCCGATGGCACTGGTGAAGGCTCCCTTCTCGTGTCCGAAGAGTTCGCTGTCGATGGTTCCTTCGGGAATACTTCCGCAGTTGATGGCGATGTATCGCTTGTTCTTGCGCAGGCTGAAGTCGTGGATGATACGCGGAATGACTTCCTTTCCCACGCCGCTCTCGCCCTGGATGAGCACAGAGAGGTCGGTGCGAGCCACCTGCACGGCGGTGTGCAGCGCCTCGTCCAACGCTTCGTCCCGGCCCACTATCCCGTAGCGCACCTTTAACTGCTTTAAGTCAATCTCATTCTTCATGCTGATAGTGCAACAAGCAATTTAGTCTGCAAAGTTACAGAATTTTCCCGACATACGTCTGTCGTCGTCGACTTTATTTCTCTTCCTCCGTCTTATTCAGTGCCTCGGCATGCGTATTGCGGCGATTGTCCTCACGCTTGTCGTGGAATAGTTTTGGGAGCGGATTCTGGTGGGCTTCGTCGTAATGCTTTCTGTTTCGAAGTACGTCGGTCACCGTATAGATGGCGTTGCAGAAGGCGGTGATATCTGCTTCGCCCTTGCCGGCGATGGCCAGCTGAGCATCCTCGAGCGGAGCTGCAGTCAGCGTCTCGCTCTCTTCTGCGGAGTGCAGTACGATGGCATATTCGTTCGTGAGCACCTGGAAGGGGATGTAGCCCTGGTCGTGGTACATGGCCAGGATGCCGTCGTAGTGCAGATAGGCTTGCGAGCCGAAGAATGTGTCGGCAGCAAAGGGTCCCATGGCGAATATGTGTTTGTCGCCAGCCTGTTCGATGGCAGGCTTGATGATGTTCTCTTCTTCCTCGCCTGGTTCGGGATTCAGGGCAAGCACGGCAATGCGGGGCCCTGAGATGGCGAAGTCGCGTTTGAGGCAGCGATCGAGGTCGGCAATCTTACGGTTCACCTCCTCGGATGTGATGTGCTTGCTCACGTCGCTGAACGAGATGTTGTCGGTGAGCAGTGCTACGCGCGTGCGTTCATTTATTAATATGGTGGTGCCATTGGCGGTGCTCATCTTGTCGCCCGGTGCCATCACTTGTGCGTCGAAGTGCTTGGCGGCCAGTCCTCGTTTGGCGGCATCGATGCTGATTGTCGTGGCGCGGTCGGCCTCCTCGGTCTTCTGTCCCAGGTCCACCTTGACTTCTTCCTGGATACACTCCACGATGTTCAGCCGGTTCTCCAGTGCCTCCTCGGCGTGCTGGATGGTGGTGAAGTTGGTGTTTAGGCCCAATGCCTTTCGATGGTAGGAGGCCACCTTGGGGCTGCCATAAACGATGGGGGTACACAGTTCGAGCAGAGTGGGCTCCTCGAATGCCTTCAGTATCACTTCATAGCCCACGCCGTTCGTGTAGCCGTGTGTGATTCCTATCTTAATTCTCTCCATGATAATGTGATGTTGTGCTACGGCGGTCTGCCTTCCCTTGTCGGGAGCTTCTTGCTGTCGCGGTTCGTGATATGTTTTCTTGTTTCTATGGCTTTCTCTTGCCGGAATGTGGTTCGCGGCAGCGGTTATTTATCTTCTTTCTGTGACGATGGCGTGGCCGGCTCTTCGTCGATGTCTGTGCTGATTTCCATTGAATATTGTTCGGCCGGGAGCTGCAGTGTGTAGAGCGAGCCTTCGAGCCGGCGCATGAGTCCGCGCTTCATCTTCTCCGGTGCATAGACAAAGCCCTCGACCACAATGACACGCCCCGTCTCCATGTCCACGCGGCTATGGCTCACGAAGGGGCCTCCCATTGCATCATTGCGCATGATCCACAGGCCACGGGCCTCCATGGCGTATCCGTTGTGTACGACGATGGGCTTCACTGTGGTGTAGAGCGTGTCGGTCTGCATGTACATGCCGGGCTTCTCGCCGGGGAGGTTCTCCTTCATCACCGAGTCGCGCTTCTGCAGGATGTACTCCTTGTTGAACGTCTCCGGGCCTTCGTAGGGATAGCTGTACATGCAGATGTTTTCCATTCCGGTGGCGGTGTTGTTGCTGGTCCAGAAGAAATTGTCGCCCTGCTTGTAGCTCTTCAGTTCGTCGGGCGCATACATCTTGCAGGCAAACTTCTGCCATGCCAGGTCGTAGGTCACCTTCGAGTATCGCTTTTCGAGCTGCTTGATGAGACGGTTCATCTCTGTTTTGGTGAGGAAGTCCACCACCTCCTGCCGATGGGCGACGCAGAACTCGCGGAACGATTCCTCGGAGGGCGAGTTGATGTTGAGCACAATCTGGTCCATGGCATATTTGTCTCGCGTGAACTTCATGCGGGTCTGTGTGAACTGCATCGGGTCGATGTTCACCATGATGAGGTTGCGGAAGATGCGCAGTGCCTGGTCCAGGTGTTGGGGTTCGGCTTGTGAGATGCGGAACGAACGTTCGGATTGGGGCAAGCCCGGCACGTCGGTGTCCAGGATGTCGAAGAGGGCACGTCCGGCGGGTGCTTCCCACAGTTCGGTGTCGATGATGACGAGCACCTCATAGGGCCGTCCGCTGGCCATGGGGAAGATGAGCCCCTTCTCGCAGCTGCCGGTCAGGAGGAGCAATACCAGAATCATGATCCCGGCTCCGCAGTTGCGGAGGAGGCGACGGTGGGGGATATTGTGTCGTTTCATTGTGTGTTACGGTTTATGTTCCTGTATGTCCTTGATGTGTGTGTCGCTACTGCAACGGATATTCTCCGTTGGCCACGGCTGTGTTCAGCAGTCCGCAGGCTGCCATGATGTCTTCGCCCCGGCTGGCTCGGATGGTGGTGGTCACTCCGTGGCGTGTCAGGTAGTCGCGCAGCCAGATCATTCTCTCCTCCGAGGCTCCGCGGAACGGCGTGTCTGGAATCGTATGGAAGCGGATGAGGTTCACGCGGCAGTGTAGCTGGCTCAGCTCTCTCACGAGTTCCCGTGCGTGGCGCTGGCTGTCGTTCAGCCCGGCAAAGACGATGTACTCGAAGCTGAGCCGGCGCTGGTGGCTCCAGTCCTGGGTGTGCAGGAGAGCCAGGCACTCGTCGATGGAGAAGGCATTCTCGGCCGGCATGATCTCGCGCCGTTCCTCGGCGAAGGGGTTGTGCAGGCTGATGGCTAGGTGGCACTCGCTCTCTTGGAGAAAGCGTGCGAGGCCTTTGCGCACTCCCACGCTGGAGACCGTGATGCGGCGGGGACTCCAGGCGAAGCCGTAGTCGGCCGTCAGGATGTCGGTGGCCTTCAGCACGGCGTCCACATTGTCCATCGGCTCGCCCTGCCCCATGAAGACCACGTTCGTGAGTCGCTCGCGCTCGGGCAGCATGAATATCTGGTTCAGGATGTCCTTTGCCGTAAGGTTGCCCTGGAACCCCTGTCGTCCTGTCATGCAGAAGCGGCATCCCATGCGGCATCCCACCTGGGTGCTCACGCAGAGCGTGGCGCGTTCGCCCTCGGGGATGAAGACCGACTCCACGCAGTGGCCGCTTTCCGTGGGGAAGAGGTATTTTACCGTGCCGTCCACGCTCTGCTGGTTCCCGACGGGAGCCATTCCGCCCACTTCGTAGGATTCCTGCAGTGCCAGGCGGTGTTTCTGGGACAGATTGCTCATCGCTCCGATGTCGTTCACCCGCGACACATAGAGCCATCGTGCCATCTGTTTCGCGGTGAACGCTGGCATTTCCATCTGCTCGGCCACCTGCCGCAGTTCCTCGAGTGTCATGCCCAGCAGGGCTGTCTTTGTCTTCTCCTTTTTCATCTTTTCCATGCAAAAATACTGCTTTATTACATAACTTCCCCCTCTCAGGGGCAAAAGATAATGTCTTTTTAAGCTTTATTCACACTCTGACTGTGCTTCATCTCATTCAAAAGTCCTAACTTTACCACGCAAAAGAACGTTTAACACCAAATTATTCGGTTTTATGAAGCTAAAAACAACATTGATGAATTTTGCTGGCGGCTCGCTGCTGTGTCGAGTACGGGCAGCGATGATGACGGCCATGTTGTGTGCGTCGGCCACAGTGCTGGCCCAGAGTCAGAGTCCCAGCACCAAGTGGCATTGGGACGGCGGTACGATTGTCGTGGACACTCCGGCACGCCCGGCGGGGCAGCAGCATGTGGTGGGCCTCACCGCGCCGCGGCTTGCCACCGTGCGAGTCGGTTTTGTGGGACTGGGCATGCGCGGGCCGGGTGCCGTGAGCCGCTTCACGCACATTCCCGGTGTGCAGATTGTGGCGCTCTGTGATTATGAGGAGGGCCGTGCCGAGAGGTGCCAGAAGTATCTTCGCGATGCTGGGCTGCCTCCTGCCGAGATATACAGCGGCGCCACGGGATACGAGGCGCTGTGTCAGCGGGCTGATATCGACCTGGTTTATGTTGCCACCGACTGGGACCACCATTTCCCCGTGGCCAAGTGTGCGCTGGAGAACGGCAAGCATGTGGCTGTCGAGGTACCCAGCGCCATGAACCTGGAGCAGTGCTGGGAACTGATAAACCTCTCGGAACGCACCCGCAAGCACTGCATGCTGCTGGAGAACTGCTGCTACGACTGGTATGAGATGACGGCGCTGAACATGGCTCAGCAGGGCGTCTTCGGCGAGGTGATTCGTGCCGAGGGAGCCTACATGCACAACCTCTCGCCCTTCTGGGATGCCTATTGGAAGAACCCCGACGGCTCCGACCCCGACAGCCTCGGATGGCGCCTGAAGTATAATATGGAGAATCGCGGCGACGTCTATGCCACCCACGGACTGGGCCCTGTGGCTCAGGCCATGAACATCCATCGCGGCGACCGCTTCGTGACGCTCGTTGCCATGGACACCAAGAGTGCCGTGGGACGCGAACTGGTAGAGAAACGCACCGGACGCGAGTGCAAGGAGTTCCGCAATGGTGATCACACCACCACCCTCATGCGCACGGCTCAGGGCCGGGTGGTGGAGATTCAGCACGACGTGATGACATACATGCCCTATAATCGTCTCTACAAACTGATTGGCACCAAGGGCTATGCCACCAAGTACCCCGAGCCGAAGTATGCCCTCGAGGGATCGGCTATGAAGGAGACGGGAGTGCCGCAGATTGACAAGCTGGACACCCACGACTTTATGTCCGAGGAGCAGCAGAAGGCACTCGAGGAGAAGTACGAGCATCCCATCCTGAAGCGATTTGGCGAGAAGGCCAAACAGGTGGGAGGCCACGGAGGCATGGACTTCCTGATGGACATGCGCCTGGTCTATTGTCTGCAGAACGGCCTGCCTCTGGATATCGACGTCTATGACCTGGCCGAGTGGTGCTGCCTGGCCGAGCTGGGCACCCTGAGCATGGACAATAACAATGCGGCGGTGGCCTTCCCCGACTTCACCCGTGGCTACTGGGACATCCAGAAGCAGTTCGCCCATGCCTATGCCTCGGCCGAGGATGAGGCTGCTGCCGAGCAGGCTGCCCAGGCCAGCACCGAGGCTCAGAAGGCACTGACGGTGAAGAAGAAGCTCTGGGAAAAGTATGACAAGGCTAAGGCTAAAGCCGAGGCCAAGGCCGCAAAGGCCGCTGCCAAGGCCAAGAAATAATCCCGATTCGGGATGATGGCAAGGAGGAAGCCCCCCCTTGCTGCCAGTCCTGACCTGACAGAGAGCGGGGCGTACAATAGGACGAAGAGTGGAGAGGCTGATTGCGTGCCTCTCCACTCTTCGCTTTATTTACCCCTCCCTCAGAGTATCTCCTGAATCTCTGCCAGTCGGGTTACGGTGTAGTCGGATGCTCCCTCGGGTGGGGTGAAGTCGTCCGGAAAGCGGTTGAAGAAGATGGTCCTCATTCCTGCATCCCGTGCTCCGTGTATGTCGGTGTCCAGGTTGTCTCCGATCATCAGTGTCGTCTCGGGCTGCGCTCCGGTTTTCTGGAATGCATAGCGGAAGAAGTCGGGGTGCGGCTTGTTCACCCCTACATCTTCGGAGAGGATGATGCTGTCGAAATATTCGTAGAGGCGCGAGGCCTTCAGTTTCTTGTACTGCACCTCGTGGAAGCCGTTGCTGCACATGTGCAGGCGGTAGCCCTTGCGCCGCAGGTAGTCCATCAGATCGTGGGCTCCGTCCACCACGCCGCTCTTCTCGGCACAGAGCGCCAGGAAGCGGTCGCTCACCGTGAGGCAGTAGGCAGGCGAGGGCTCGCCTCCCGTGCCGCAGGCGAGCGGACGCCGGAAGCGTTCGATGATCAGATAGTCGCGGTCTATCTGCCCCTGGGCATACTGTCCCCAGAGCTCGATGTTTGCCTGCCAGTAGGGCACGGTGAAGGCCTCCAGCGAGGGAAAGTATCGGTCCAGGTGGAACTCCTCAAAGAGTTCCTGCAATGCCACCTCGGCATTGCCATGTGTGTCATACAGCGTATCGTCGAAGTCGATGAACAGGTCGGTGAGCATGGGAGGGAGTTGGGGGGGTAAAGGTTCAAAGTTCAAGGGAGAAGGTTCAAAGTTCAAGGGAGAAGGTTCAAAGTTCAAGGTACAGCGTTCAAGGTTCAAGGTATAAAGTTCAAGTTACAGAGCGCAAGGGCGTAGCCACTTTGAACTTTGAACCTTGAACCTTGAACTTTGCTCCCTTTATTTCTTCCACACCTTCTTTCCCTTTCGGACGATGATGCCGCGCATGGCGGGCGTGGCGGGGCGTCCCTGGAGGTCGTAGGCTTTCTCCCCTCTCCTCGGAGAGGGGTCGGGGGTGAGGCTCCCGACTCCCGTGCGTCCTTCGAGCGCGTCAATGGCGGACTGCAGGGCACGGAGCACGGCGGTGTAGTGTCCCTGCTGGGCGTCGTCAGCCTGCTGTGCCTCGCTGCGCGCGGTGATGAAGTTGGCAAGGAGCAGAGCGTCATAGCCCCCGCCCTCGTATCGGCGCAGGGGGTGGGAGTCAAGCAGCGTGTCGAGCTGGCAGAGGGTGTCGTTCAGCACGTAGGGATTCTCCTCGGCCGGCAGGGTGGGAGTCAGGCACCACTCGTAGAGCCCGCCCTCCTGCCAAGGCGCGCCCTTGATACGGAAGTTAGCCCCCGTCGTGGTGTAGCTGGCTTTGCTGTAGGTGGCGGGATAGAAGGTCCTTTCGTCCGTGGCTCCAGCGTAGTGCATGTTCACGGTGCCTTGTCCCGTATGCTCGATACAGATGGGTGCCTTGTTCCGCTCCTCCACCATGGGCACCTGTCCCGATTTCCACTTTCCGGCATACTTGTTCATCGAGGGGCTGTAGATGGTGTAGCTGTGGGCTTCGTCGTCGTTGTAGGTGACCTGGAAGATGCAGATGGCCTTCCCGCCCTGACTCTCGATGCGCCCCTTGATGAGGTCGGCCACGTTGATGTAGTTCGTGGCGGCGTGGAAGCCTTTGGTGGTGAAGTCGTCCCACGTGGCGGCGCTCGTGATGTAGTAGTAGCCGTCGGTCAGCGGGATGTACCCCTTTGCCTCCACGTCCTCGATGGCCTGGCGTAGCCGTTGCATGGCCTCGTCCAGGGCGGGGTCGAAGATGTCGGTGGCGGCATCGCAGGCTTCCCGGGCAGCGTCGTAGGCCTGTAGGTATGCCTCGGCGTAGGCCGGCCTGTAGCTCCCGAAGGTGCCTCCGGCGGGGTAGCTGTCGCGTGTGTAGAGCGAGAGCATTGCCTGGAGCTGGTTGTGGTAGCTGACGGCGGAGGCGTCGGCGAGGCGCCATGTGGAGAGGTCCAGGTTGTCGTCGAGCCACGCGGTGACGCCGTCGGGAGCGGGGGCTGTGCCCGCCTTGTCGGTGTTGTGTCCGTTCGCGTGGAAGGGCTGGCATGCCTTGGCGTGGGCGGTGCACGTGCCGCCGTGGTGGATGAGCAGGGCTCCGTTCGTGCCCATCTCGATGTGGAGCGGTGCGGGCGTGTCGCTCATCTGGACGGTGGAGCCGCATCCGTCGCCGTTCAGCGCGGGCTGGGCGAGGGGTCCGATGTAGCGTCGGCTGGCCGTGTTCTGTATGCTGTACGTGCCGTCGGCGTTCGGGACGACGTGCCAGATGAAGCGCTGGTCCGCGCTTTCCTCGGCATTCCAGTCGAGCCTCCCAGAGGGCGTGTCCAGCAGGGCCATGGTCTTCCGCGTCTGCCATGCGTTATATGCATTCTCGATATAGAAGTACCCCTGGAAGGGACGCGAGAGCAGTCGGGAGCCCTTGTAGCGGTAGTTGAATCGTCCGTTGGGCGCAGCCTCTCCCTTTGCCACGAAGTCCAGGACGTCCGTGGTGGACTTCAGGATGTTGTCAATCCACTTGAAGTCGAAGTCGGCATCCTCCTCCATCCCCGTCTGTTCCCGGTTGAGGGCGACCATCATCTCCTTTCCCTCCATGCGCCAGCGTACGTCGCTGACGGCCTGCCATGCTCCGTCCGTGTATCGGAAGAACTTCAGCTGGCGGTTCTCGTCGGACACCATGTAGTCATATCCGTACCATCCGTTGGCGTAGTCAAGGTCGGCATTGATGAGGAGCGTCATCCATCGCACCTTCTCGCTGGAGTCGGTGAGGGCGCGTATGTTGTAGCGTGTGGCTACGTAGAAGTAGAGGCTGTCCCGGTCCTTGGTCACCTTGGCGCTGACGATGTCGTTCGAGGCGCGCAGGCGCTCGGTGCTGGTCTGGGCGGTGGTGGAGGTGTAATAGACGTCGCCGGGCTCGTCGCGGAAGTCGGGGGTGATGTCCTCCCACTGCGCGAAGCTGCCGTCAATCGCGATGCTGCGGGCCACGGTGGGGACGGGTATCTGGTGGACCCCTCGGTACTGCCGTATGTTGGAAACCATCTGTAGGTAGTAGTTGTCGCGGATGAGCGGCTCGCTGCTGGGCTCAATGTCGCGGCTGAACTCCTGGTTATAGACATCGACAAAGTAGCTCTCGCCGATGCGCGGAGTGGCGCCGGGGCGCACCTGGCTGAACTGACTCTCGTCCGTAATCTGGAACCGCTGGGCAATCCACTCGTTCCACTGGGTAATCATCAGCACGGGCGGGTGCACCCTGTGGGCCTGGGTCCACTGCTCTTGGAAATAGAGCCCCTGCGGTGTCTCCTTGCAGAGTCCGTACTTATCGACCTGCGGCTGCTTGCCGTTGTGGTAGCTCTTGCCAATCTTGGAGGTGGCGTGCTGGGCCGCACTCACGGACATCTGTTCCAGGCGCCCGCCCGACGTGCCGCTGCCCTGGGGATAGTTGGCCAGCCATGCCCACTTCTTGTTCCCCGTCTCCCAAGCCCAGCAGTAACGGAACGTGAAGTGGTTCCTGACTTTCTCGCTCAGGCTGTTTTCCGTGCCGCTCTCGACAAGGATGAGGGGCTTGCCTTCCCACATGAACCAGTATTTGTCGTTCGCCGTTTTGGCGTAGTAGTTGTTGTACAGGTGGGTGACCACATTGGCGGAGCCGGCGTGTGTGGTGAAGACCAGCTTCGGGGAGCGCAGGCCGAGCTGGGTGCGGCGGTCAATCTCCTTCATCACCACCTTGAACTGGTCATCGTATGTATAGGCGTTGGTGACATCGAAGAAGTAGAAGTCGATGCCCGCATCGACGAGCATCTGCATGTGGCGTGCCACGATGTAGGGCGTGCCCGATGTGTAGTAGCCCAGTGCGGGCTTGCCGCCCCAGTGAGGCGCGTTCCACGGTCCGAAGGCGGGAGTCTCGGGGTTGGCGGCTACGATGCGTGTGATGTCCTTCGTCTCGGCGCCGTGCTGGCCTTGTGACAGAAAATAGAACATGCCGATGACGGCTTCCTCGTCCATGTCCGTGCGGCTGACGCCCTCGTCGCTTGAAGCCACGACGCGCCCCAGGTCGTCGGTACACACCCATGTGTCGCTCTGCGGGGCGTTCGTCTGTGCCGCTGAGCGAAGTGTGCCTGCGAGGAACACTGCCAGTATGAGAAGTCTGTGTGTCATAATCCTTTTTTATGGATGTCTGTGTGTCACGTCAAATTTTTCCCAGAATGCGGTCCATCACCCAGTTCACGCTCGTGGAGCTGATGCTGTCTGCCGTGCAGTTGCCGATGCCCTGCAGGTGTTGCACCACGCTCTCGATGAGCGGCATCTGCACGTAGGGAGGATTCTCCACGGCAATCTCTTCCCGGCCGGCACTGGTGTGCAGGGTGATGGGCTCGTAGGTATATACCGAGAAGCTCAGCTGTCCCAGCTCTCCCATGACCAGGATGCGGTCTGTGCGTGCACTCTCGTGGCTCACGAAACACCAGGAGCCGCTGCCCGGCAATCCGCTTGCAAACTGGAAGCAGGCACTCACGCTGTCCTCCGTCTCGTAGAGCCCTCCCAGGTTGGCACTGAATCCCTTGGCGCGCACGATGGGGCCGAAGATTTCCTGCAGAAGGTCTATCTGGTGGGGGGCCAGGTCGTAGAAGTAGCCGCCTCCTGCAATATCGCGCTGTACGCGCCACGGCAGGTTGGTGCTGTTATAGTCCAGGTCGCGCGGCGGAGCCGAGAAGCGCAGCTGCACGCTGATCACCTTTCCGATGGCCCCCTGCTGTATCAGGTCGCGGACGCGGTGGAAGTAGGGTAGATACCTCCTGTAGTATGCCACGAAGCAGGGCACCCGTGTCTGCTCGCTCACGCGGTTGATGCGCTGGCAGTCCAGGTAGCTGCTGGCCAGCGGTTTCTCCACATAGACCGGCTTTCCCGCCTTCATGGCCATGATGGCGTATGTGGCGTGCGAGGACGGCGGTGTGGCGATATATACGGCGTTCACCTCCGTGTCGTCGATGAGCTGCTGTGCGTCGGTGTACCATCGCGAGATGCCGTGCCTGCGTGCATAGGATTCGGCCTTCTCCCGGCTGCGGCTCATCACGGCGGCCACGCTCGAGCCCGGTATCTGGGCAAAGGCCGGTCCGCTCTTCTTCTCCGTGGCTTCGCCGCACCCGATGAACCCCCATCGCAGGGTCTTCTTCACTTCATATTTCATCGTTCTTTTCTTTCTCTTTTTCGTTACTCGCGGGGTCGTCGTCCGCTCTCAGTCGGCCTTTCTGTATGTGATTTGCGAGGCGGTACTCCGCAGCTGTCTCGAGAGTCTGCGTTTCTCTTTTCTCGTCATCTTGCCTTTGATGGTGAGATGTCCGATGCTCAACCGCGAAAGCCATTCGGGCAGTGCGCCTCACTTTCCCGTCTTCTGCCCGTCCCGCCAGCGATGTGAGGGCTACGAGAGCGGCGAGGATCACTTTTACGTATTTGTTTTTGTAAGTCATACCCAATGTTCCGCAGTACTTTAGTGTGACTTTTTCCCGAATTTATGTCATGTCAGATTTCCTCCCTTCGCCTCCGTGCTGCATTTTCAGGCGGGCAAAACCATCTATGACTTCGCAAAGTTACGAATAAGCGAGCACAAAAGCAAGGGAAAGGGGTGAAAATTTTTATCGCTTTGTCGAGCGGAAGAGTATCTGTACTCTTATTGCAATAAGAGTGCCAGGAAGGGGCGATAAGGGGGGTGCGTGCTGCTGTTCCGCCATCGCCGGAGGCGTGCTTCGAGTGGCCTGGCGCACCGCGACGGATGGTCGTCTGAGGGATTTTTGCCCCTTTTTCCTCAATTTTGTTTCATAGAGGGGCGGAATGCCGCGGAAAAAATGTAACTTTACAGGCGTAAAACCGCATAGGAAAGGATGCATCGCGAGTAAAAACGGCGCCTGACGAGCCGGGCAAGGGCATCCGATGAACGCGGAATGATACATGAAGATGTCGATAGCAAATGAATAAGATATTATTTCTCCACGGCTTCTTTGCCAGCGGCCAGTGTGTGCCGGCCATGGCCTTGCGAGATGCTTTCGGAGGGCGTGCGGAGGTGGTCGCGCCCGATCTGCCGACACACCCGAAGGAGGCCCTCGCCCTCATTCGCCGCTTGATAGACGAGGAGCGGCCCCATCTGCTGGTGGGCAACAGCTGCGGGGCGTTCTATGCGCAGATATTGGCCTCGGGCGAAGGCATCCCCGCCTTGCTCGGCAATCCGCATTTCAGGATGACGGAGTTCCTGGGAGGGCGTATCGGCGAGCATCGGTACAAGTCGCCCCGCAAGGACGGCAGGCAGGACTTCACGATCGACGCGGCCCTGATAGAGGAATTTGCCGAGGTGGAGGCCGTGCAATTCGACTCCTGCAGCCCGCTCTGCAGGGACCGCGTATGGGGGCTCTTCGGCGAGCGGGACACGCTGGCGCACTTCGAACCGCTCTTCCTGAAACATTACGAAAGAAGCTTCCATTTCCCCGGCGACCATACGCCCACGGCCGAGGAAGTACGCATGTGGTACGTGCCGTTGGTTGAGAAGATGTTAAACCTTTTCGTTCAGCCAAATGGGACAGAATGATGCAGGCATCGATTCTGCCATGACAAGAAATTGTAGGATGAAGTCCAACGAATATAAATAACTTAAGTTTCGGGAGCTCTTAACTCGCCATTTTACATTATTTCCCATGACGTGTTGTTTCGGGAGCTCTTAACTCGCCATTTTACATTATTTCCCATGACGTGTTCCTGTGGACTTTATCACGTGTGATAAACTCTTTTATCACGCGTGATAAAGCGCTGCGCGGCACGTTATGTAACTCGACCTCGAATCCTTCATGGGCTGCCCTGCTGTAACGAGCATCCGATTCCCGTGTTGCTCATCATGACGAGCAATGCTCCGGACGGAATGTACGGGGGGCTCGTCGAGAACTATCAGCAGGTGATGAGCCGATTCGTAGGCCCCACGGAGGTGTTCGTCAGCGGCGACACCCTGCAGCTGAAAGACTATGGCAAGACGGACTGGCCCTGGACGCTGTTCGACCCGGAGAGCAAGAAGCTCAGGCACGAGACCGTCTTTCCGCAGCACCTCAGGCAGGCGTTTGAAATGGGCGCCGCCATGGGCAGATAGGAGGAGGCTGGCATAATCCCGGGGGGGAGGGATTATATGGGATGGCGGATACGGATCGGGCGGCGCTATTTTCTCCATGTCTTGCGTCCCTGCCGGATGATGATGCCCCGCGAGGCGGGGGTGGCGGGACGTCCCATGAGGTCGTAGGCGGGCATGGAGGCGGCAGCGGGCTGTGAGTCGGCCTTCGGGAGATGGATGGCTGTCCGGCCCTCGAGGGCGTCGATGGCAGCCTGGAGTGCCTGCAGGACGGCGCCGTAGTGGCCCTGCTGGGATTCGTTGGCCTGCCGTGCCTCGTTGCGGGCGGTGACGAAGTTGGCCAGCAGGAGTGCATCGTAGGCTCCGCCCTCGTAGCGTCGCAGGGGGTGGGAGTCGAGCAGCGTGTCCAGCTGGCAGAGTGTGTCGTTCAGCACGTAGGGGTTCTCCTCGGCTGGCAGGGTGGGTATCAGACACCATTCGGAGAGGCTGTCGGGCTGCCAGGGGCTGCCCTTGATGCGGTAGTTCTTGCCGGTGGTGGTGTAGCTCACCTTGTTGTAATAGGAGGGGTAGAAGAACTTCTCGTCGTCGGCGTTTACATAGCGCATGGAGACGGTGCCGTGTCCAGTGCTTTCAATGCATACGGCTCCCTTGCTCGTCTGTGCCACCATGGGCACCTGGCCAGCCTTCCACTTGCCTGCATACTTTTTCAGCGCGGGACTGTAGATGGTGTAGCTATGGGCATCGTCCTCGTTGTACGTAATCTGGAAGATGCAAACGGCGCGCCCTGCCTGGCTGGCGATGCCTCCCTTGATGAGGTCGGCCACGTTGATGTAGTTGGTGCTGGCATGGAAGGCCTTGGTGGTGAAGTCGTCCCAGGTGGCTGCGCTGGCTATGTAGTAATAGCCGTCGGTGATGGGAATGTAGCCGGATGTCTCTACGTCGGCGATGGCTTTCCGGAGCTGCTCCATGGCTGCGAGCGTGGCGGGGTCGAAGATGTCGGTGGCCGAGTCGCAGGCCTGGCGGGCTGCATCGTAGGCTTGCTGGTAGGCTGTGGCGTAGGCGGTCTTGTATTGTCCGAACTCGGTGCCTGCAGGATAGCTGTCGCGCGAGTAGAGGGAGAGCATGGCCTGCAGCTGGTTCTGGTAGCTGATGGCAGAGGCGTCGGCGAGGCGCCATGTCGAGAGGTCGGGATTGTCGTCGAGCCAGGCGGTGATGCCGTCGGGGGCGGGGGCGGCGTTGGCCTTGTCGGTGTTGTGTCCGTTGACATGGAAGGACTGTGCGGCCTTGCCGTGGGCGGTGCAGGCGCCTCCGTGGTGGATGAGGAGCGAGCCGTTGGACGCCATTTCAATACGGAGCGCTGCGGGGCTGTCGCTCATGGTGATGGCAGAGCCGCACCCGTCGCCATTGAGCTGTGGCTGTGCCAGCGGGCCTATGTACTGGCGGCTGGCTACGTTGCGCAGGGCGTAGGTGCCGTCCCCGTTGGGCGTCACCTGCCAGACGAAGCGGGAGTCCTGTGGGTCCAGGGCATCCCAGTCGAGACGTCCCGAGGGGGTGTCCAGGATGGCCATGGTCTTCTTGCTGCTCCACGAGGAGTAGGCGTTCTCGATGTAGAAGTATCCCTGAAAGGGACGTGTGAGCAGGCGCGAGCCCTTGTAGCGGTAGTTGAAGCGCCCGTTGGGGGCTGCCTCGCCCTTGGCCACAAAGTAGAGGATGTCTGTGGTGGCCTTCTCGATGTTGTCTATCCACTTGAAGTCCAGGTCGGTGTCTTTCTCGGTCCCGGTCTCCGCACGGCTCAGCGCGAGCATCATCTCGGAGCCCTCGACACGATAGCGCACGGGGGAGAGGGCCTGCCAGGCGTCGTCGGCATAGCGGAAGAGCTTCATCTCCTTATTCTCATTGGATACCATGTAGTCGTATCCGTACCATCCGTTGGAGTAGTCGAGGTCGGTGTTTAGGAGGAGCGACATCCAGCGTACTTTCTCGTTGGAGTTGATGAGCTGGCGCATGTTTTCGCGCGTGGATACGTAGAAGTAGAGGCTGTCGGCATCCTTGGTCACCTTGGCCAGGACGATGTCGTTGGAGCTGCGTTGGCGCTCGACGCTCGACTGGGCTGTCGTCGAGGTGTAATATACGTCGCCCGGCTCGTCGCGATAGTCGGCTGCAATCGGTTCCCACTGGGCGAAGTCTCCGTCCACCTGTATGCTGCGGCTCACGGTGGGCACGGGTATCTGGTGGACGCCGCGATACTGGCGCACGTTGGACACCAGCTGCAGGTAGTAGTGGTCGCGGATGAGCGATTCGCTGCTGGGCTCCAGGTCGCGGCTGAACTCCTGGTTGTACACATCGACAAAGTACGTCTCGCCAATCTTTGCCGTCGCTCCGGGGCGCACCATGCCGAACTGCGAGCTGTTCTCAATCTTGAAACGCTGTGCCATCCACTCGTTCCACTGGGTGATCATCACCACGGGGGGATGCACCTTGTGGGCCTGGGTCCACTGCTCCTGGAAATAGAGTCCCTGCGGGGTCTCCTTGCAGAGGCCGTACTTGTCAAACTCCGGCTCCTTGCCGTTGTGGTAGCTCTTGCCGATGCGGCTGATGGGGTGCTGTGCGGCGCTGACGGAAATCTGCTCTACCTTCCCGCCCTTGGTGCCGGTGCCCTGGGGATAGTTGGCCAGCCACGCCCACTTTTTCTCGCCCGTATCCCATGCCCAGCTGTAGCGGAAGGTGAAGCGTGACTTCACCTCGTCGGTGAGGCTCGATTCGGTGCCGCTCTCCACGAGGATGAGGGGCTTGCCGTCCCACATGAACCAGTATTTGTCGTATGTCGGCTTGCTGTAGAACGTGTTGTAGAGGCTGGTGACAGTCTGGGGCGAGGAGGAATGGGTGGTGAAGACCAGCTTCGGGGAGCGCAGGCCCAGTGACGTGCGGCGGTCTATTTCCTTCATCACCACCTTCACTTGATCGTCATAGGTGAAGGCATTGGTGACGTCGAAGAAGTAGAAGTCGATACCTGCATCCATCAGCATCTGCATGTGGCGAGCCACGATGTAGGGCGTGCCGCCAGTGTAATAGCCCAGTGCGGGCTTGCCTCCCCAGTGGAAGGAGTTCCATCCTCCGAAAGCGGGGTTCTCGGGATTGGCAGCCACGAGTCGGGTGTTGTCCTTGGTCTCGGCTCCGTGCTGCCCGTGCCATACATAGTAGAACATGCCGATGATGGCTTCCTCGTCAATGTCGGTACGGCTCACTCCTTCGTCGCTGGAGGCTACGTTGCGCCCCAGCTCGTCCACGCAGACCCATGTGTCGCTCTGTGGGTCTGTGTCCTGTGCGTTGGCACAGAGTGTGCCCAGCAGGAGGGTCAGCAGGAAAAGATGTCTTCTGTGTGTCATTGTTATTAGCTGTTTTGTTAGGTTTTCTTTTCTTTAGTCCAAGGTTTCGCAGCCATCAGCCCTCTCTCGCTTTCCTCGCTCCTCTCTCGTCAGAGCGTGGCCCCTCATGGCCCTCGCAGCTCCGTCAGTTGAAGAAGTTCCAGCTTACGCCGAAGTGGAACGTGAGCGGGTCGATGGGGTAGTGGGGAGCCCAGAAGGCGTGCCCGTCGCCCTCATTGACATGGTTCACGGTGAGATAGAGGCGGCAGTGTTTCAGGTGCATGTTTGCATAGACGTTGACGATGGGGTAGTTCCCTATCTTGATGCGAGCATAGCGCGTGTCCTGCGTGGCAAACTGACAGATGCTGGGAGCATAGTCGGGGGCATAGTAAGAGGTGAAGTAGCGCATGTCTCCACCCACCTGGACGCGCAACACCCGGGCTATGCGGAAGAGCAGGTAGAGGTTGGTGTAGAGCGAGAGGTCGGGCAGCGGCAGCACACTGGCCTTCGATGTCTTCTGATACGTCACCTCGCTGTCCCAGTGCAGGGGACCGAGCTTGATGTCTTGAGCCAGGGTGGCGCTGAACACCTGTACGTTGCCCCCCTCCTGCATCACGGCTACGTCGTGGGTGTAGTCGGAGGTGAGGGTGCTGCTGGACTGTGCGGAGGACTTCAGCGTGTTCTGCATGCCGAAGTAGGTGTAGTTCGTCATGTTCTCCAGCCCCACGGTGAGACGTGTCTTGGTGCGCCGGAGGGAGAGCGTACCCATCACTCGGGTGCGCAATTCGCGGTCGAGCCCTCCATTGTCCCACCATGCGGCTTGGCTGTGATAGTGGCGCAGGTAGAAGTCGGGCTTCTGGTGATGCACGTAGGCCCGCAGGTCGATGTCGAGGGTGTCGCGGCGGTGTCCCAGGGTGTCGCGACGCCCCATGGGCAGGTGTACATCGCTCTGCCCGTCGACGTTGAAGTCGCCCACCTTGGGCCCTACGAGCCAGAACTCGCCATCCACATTGTAATGGAATGCCTTTCCCTGGGTGCGGCTCAGCGTACCGCCAATGGAGAGGTCGTTCTCCACGTATTTATGGTCGAGTATGGTGTCGGCTGCGGTATCTATCAGAGGCAGGGTGTAGGTGTTGAGGCGATGCGAGCCGTAGAGCGAGATGCCGCTCTGTGCCCATCGGTTGAAGCCCTCGCGCAGCGCTACCCCAAGCGTGTTGCGCAGCTGTAGGGCCCGCGTCTCGTCCTTCACGTCGTTCCAGTCGCCATAGTAGTGGTTCGTGTAATAGTCGGTGGGAGTGCGATGGGCCACATAGCCGTGCTTGAGCCGGTGAAGCTGCATGGTGTGGATGAAGCTGGTGACGGGAACAAACTCCTGCGGCGTCACCTGTTCGCTGCGCCACACCTCGAGCAGGGAGTCCACTGCGGCGGCACGCTGCACGCTGTCGGTGCGCAGGATGGTGCGTATGCTGTCTGGCAGCTGGAGGAGCAGCTCCGTGGTGCTGGGAGGCTGAGGCTTCAGTGAGTCTGGCACCTCAATATCGCGATAGAAGCCGGCGTTGTAGCGATGGGTGAGATAGAATGTCTGCTCGTGGTTCCGGTTCCACGTCTCGGAGAGTGTCACGGGAATGTCCTTCGAACTGTATCTCTGCGGGAAACTCTGTGGGTCCTCGATGTAACGGTCGTCCTCGATGCCTCCGTTCTCGCTCATCTTCATGTGGTTGATGTTGATGTAGGCGTGTGCATTGTAGCGTTCGCCGCGATAGTATCCGTACACCGTGCTTCCGAACTGGCTGTTGGCCTGGTTGTTGTAGTATCCGCGTCCGAAGAGGTAGTCCAGCTTGAACCCGATGCCGGAGATTTTGTTGATGTTCGAGGCAAAGTAGGCTCGCACTCGGTCCTGTCCGTTGTCGCGGGTACCGCACTTGTGATATGCCAGGTTGGTGATGGGACTCAGCGTGTTGGTGAAGCGGAAGTCCTGCAGGGCATCGCGGAAGTAGCTGAAGGGCTCGAGGAAGAGAATATCGCCGTTCTGCTCGCGGTTCAGGAAGATGCGGTTCAGGCGTGGAGCACCCAGATTGCCCAGGAAGTTGTACTGTCCCGTGTAGCCTTCCGTGAGGTTGAAGTTCTGGAAGTTGTGCACCGCGGTGTCGGTATTCTCGGCATCAATCACCGTTCCCAGCCGCGGCTCTATGCGCCACTGGAACTGTCCGATGGGTATCTCTATCTCCGTCGTATCGGGAATGTTCGAGAAACGGTCGCTGCCCCGTTTCTCAGCATTGCGCTGATTGCCCGTGGAGGCACGGCTCTCCCCGTCGCCATTGAGACGCAATGTCTCCTGAGCCCGTGCGCTGTGGGGTATGCAGCACAGGACGGCAAGGATGAGGAATATGGACAGACGGCGCGACATGGGCTATCAGGGATTCATCGGTTGGATAATCTCCATCCCTTTGCGCAGTGCTTCTTCGTTCATGGGGATGAGGTGATGGTGGCGTTCGGGCAGCGTCTTGCGCAGTGCTTGCAGCACATTCTCGATGGTAACCAGTGGGCGCACCCGCAGCAGTCCGCCCAGGACAATCATGTTGAAGCCCTTGACATTCTGCATCTCGGCAGCGGCATCCATGGCGTTGATGCGATAGAGGTGGAGGTCCTTGCGTGTGGGTGGCTTGCAGATGCCATACTCGTCGTAGATCAGTGTGCCGCCCGGACGGATGGTGGGCTCGAAGCGTTCCAGCGACGGCTGGTTCAGGATGACTGCAGTGTCGAAGGTGCTCAGGATGGGACTCGAGATGCGCTTGTCGCTGATAATGACTGTGACGTTGGCGGTTCCGCCGCGTTGTTCCGGCCCGTAGGCTGGCATCCAAGTGACTTCGTGTCCCTCCATCAATGCACTGTATGCAAGTATCTTGCCCATGGACAGGACACCCTGTCCACCGAATCCGGCTATGATTATCTCTTCTTTCATTTCTTGGCTTGTTTGCTTGTTCGCTCCTGACGTTTCACTTCTTCTGATCCTCTGTCTTCAGGTCGCCCAGGGGATAGAATGGGAACATGTGTTCCTCCATCCACTGGTTAGCTTCGACGGGTGTCTTCTTCCATCCGCTGCTGCATGTGCTCACCACCTCGACGAGCGATGTGCCGCGATGCTCCAGCGAGTTCTGGAAGGCGCGGCGTATGGCACGCTTGGTGCGGTTGATGGCTGCCACGGTGTGCACCGCCTGGCGTGTGACGTAGCATGTACCCTCGAGCGTGGCAGCAATCTCGGTGATCTTCAGTGGGAATCCGTGCAGATCGGCCTGTCTGCCATAGGGGCATGTGGAGGTCTTCATCCCCATGAGGGTGGTGGGAGCCATCTGTCCGCCGGTCATGCCATAGATGGCGTTGTTTATGAAGATGATGGCGATATTGTCACCTCGGTTCAGGCTGTGGATGGTCTCGCCTGTGCCGATGCAGGCCAGGTCGCCGTCGCCCTGATAGGTGAAGACGAGGTGGTCCGGATAGAGTCGCTTCACGGCGCATGCCACCGCCGGCGCACGTCCGTGGGCGGCTTCGATCCAGTCAATGTCCAGATAGTTATACGCGAATACGGCGCAGCCTACGGGGCAGATGCCGGTGGTTCGCTCCGTGAGCCCCATTTCCTCCACTACCTCGGCTATCAGCTTGTGTACCATTCCGTGGCTGCATCCCGGACAATAGTGCATCGGAGTGTCGTTCATCAGCGTGGGTTTCTGATAGACGAGGTTCGAGGGTTGTATGATTTCTTCTCTTGTCATGTTCTTTTGCTCTCTATATAACGATGTGTCATGTCTCGTGTGTTTCCCTCCCTTATCCCATGAAGCGCAGGAAGAACTCCACGATTTTCAATACCATTCCGATGCCTATCACGCCAAGGGCCAGCAGGCGGTGATTGTCGTCGGAATAGAACCATACGAGTCCTACGGCTGCAAGCAGCAGGAAGGCGGTGTTCAGATATCGTCGTGCCTTGTCGTGCGACTTTGGTTTCCGCCTGCGGCTTCGGATACGTTCCACCTGTTCCTCGAGGGTCATTTCTTCACGTTCGCTCATTGTTCTCTGTCTATTCTATGAGTTGGGTCTTTATCTCCTGTACGATTTCCTCGGGTGTGGGCACCATGCCTCCCATGCGCCCGTAGTGACAGACGGGGCAGCGGCCCATTACGCTGAGCCGGACGTCGTCCACCATCTGCCCGGCGTTGATTTCCACACACATGATGCCTTTCACCCGCTCGGAGATTTGCTGGATGGCCTGCGTGGGGAATGGCCACAGGGTGATGGGTCGCAGCATGCCGATGCGGATGCCTTCGGCTCGGCACAGTTCGATGGACTTCTGGGCAATGCGTGCAGCACTTCCGAAGGCGATAATCAGATACTCGGCATCGTCGATGTCCTGGGTCTCGTAGCGCACTTCACACTGCCGTATCTTTTCGTACTTGGCTTGCAGATGCTTGTTGTGGTTCTCCATCCATGCGGGATCCAGGCTGAGCGATGTCAGATAGTTCATCGGTCTTCCTTTCCGTCCGTTGGCCGCCCAGGGGCATTCGCGGCGTATCTCTTCTTCGGTGCGGCGTGGCTTATAGGGAGGCAGCACCACCTTCTCCATCATCTGTCCGATGACTCCGTCGGAGAGGATGATTGCCGGCATGCGATAGCGGAAGGCGAGGGTAAAGGCGAGGTCCATGAAGTCGGCCATCTCCTGTACGCTGGCTGGAGCCAGCACGATGACGTTGTAGTCGCCGTTTCCTCCGCCTCGTGTACTCTGGTAATAGTCGCTTTGGCTGGGCTGGATAGTGCCCAGTCCCGGGCCTCCTCGCTGTACGTTTACGATGACGCCCGGAATCTCGGCTCCTGCCATGTACGTGATGCCTTCCTGCATCAGTGCCACTCCGGGGCTGCTGGACGAGGTCATCACACGTTTTCCTACGGCTCCTCCGCCATAGACCATGTTGATGCTGGCCAGTTCGCTCTCGGCCTGTACCACCACCATGCCAGTGGTTTCCCAGGGCTTCTCGAGTGCCAGTGTCTCGAGAATCTCGCTCTGCGGCGTGATGGGATAACCGAAGAAACCATCGCAGCCACAGCGTATTGCTGCATGCGCGATGGCCTCATTGCCTTTCAACAATATTGTTTCCTGTTCTTTTACCATAGTCTTTTTCTCTTCTCTCTGTCTTTATCAGGCTTCCCTTGTGCGATAGACACTGATGCAGGCGTCGGGACATACGATGGCGCATGATGTACATCCATTGCATGCCTCCCACTGCTCCTGCACGACATAGGAGTAGCCTTTCATGTTTACGGACTTCTCCGCAAGGTGGAGCAGGTGTAGCGGGCAGGCCGCCACGCAAAGGCCACAGCCCTTGCAGCGATCTGTATCTACCACGACAGCCCCTCTTGTCTTACCCATATTCTTGTTCGTTATGAGAATTGTCAGATACTTCTAATCCCTAATCTCTAATCCCTAATCCAAAACTTTGAACTCTAATCCCTTTCACGGATCATACAATGCCTTGCACCGATAGCTCAGTATGTTGAGCAGCATTTCGCGTGCCTTGGCAGCTGGGCTATTGGGGTTCAGGGCAATGGCTTCGGCATAGCATTCGATAGCCTTCTGCCAGTTGCCCTGCTGTCGGTATTCATTGCCTTGACGATAGTATTCCTCGTCGGTCATCGTTTGGAATTGATTACCCTGGTTCTCTGTACGGGAGCCTTGGAGCCTTCAAAACTGTTCTTGGCTGCTGCGAAGACAGACTCCACGCGATCCACCGTCTTGATGCGGAACTTTCCGCAGCGCGGATAGAGTCGGGTGTTCGACTTGTTCACGGCCTCCTTGTCCGAGATCCACTCCTCGGCCTTGTATGTCAGGCCCTTCTTTCCCTCGGCATCCTCATTATAATAATAGGTAATCTTGGTCAGTTCCATGTGCACCTTCTCGTCGCTTGTCTTCACAATCAGGTGGTAGCGGAAGCGGGTGCGGTCGAGGTTGAAGGCTGAGCGACGGAAGACGATGTATTCCTCGTTGCGTGCCACGATGGTTCCGTCCTTCTTGCCGTCGGAGATGATACTCGTACGTTCTCCCTTGATTCCTCTGCCGATGATGCTGTCCTGCACGAACTTGTACATCACCTGGTAGATTTCGTCCTGACTCTTGCCGGGGACGGAGAAGTCCTCACTGAATGTGACGATGCCATTGACTTCGGGCACGGCGCCGCGCAGGTACTTGGCATCCACTTCTTTCTTTGCCGAGAGCATGAACGGGATGCTCAACAGGGCTACAAGCAGTAGTTTTTTCATAATTATATTTTTGTTTTGTTGGTTATTCATATCTGAGTGCCTCGATGGGGTCCATTCGTGCGGCCTTGCGTGCCGGCACGTAGCCGAAGAATATGCCGATGAAGGCGCAGACGCTGAAGCTCAGTCCCACGCTCCACAGCGGTACGCTGCTGGGTAGCATGAAGAAGTGCTTGGCCATCCAGCTGCCCCCGTAGCCGAGGGCGATGCCCAGGAAGGCTCCGGTGAGGCTTATCATGATGCTCTCGATGAGGAACTGGCTCATGATGTCGATGCCGCGTGCCCCTACCGACATGCGCAGGCCAATCTCCTTGGTGCGTTCCGTGACGCTCACCAGCATGATGTTCATGATGCCGATGCCTGCCACCAGCAGCGAGAATGCGGCTGCCACCACGAGGATGATGGTGATGGTGTCCATCGTGCTACTCATGGTCTCCATCCATTCCTGCTGCGAGCGGATGGTGAAGTCGCTCTCGGCCTCCTCCTTCAGCTTGTGGTTCCGCCGCAGGATGGCGGTCACCTCTTCGGTGGCGTCGTCGCTGAGTTCCTCGCTGAGTGCGCTCATCACGATGCTGTTGAAGAAGGTCTGTGCTGCGATGCGCTTCATCACGGTGGTGTAGGGAGCTATCATCACGTTGTCCTGGTCCATACCCCAGTTGTTGTATCCCTTGGCCTTCAGTATTCCTACGATGCGGAAGGGGATGCTCTTGAAGCGTATGGTCTTTCCCACGGCGTCATAGTTCTTGTCGCCAAAGAGTTGTTCTACGATGGTCTTTCCCACCACGCAGACCTTGGCGCTCTTCTTGACGTCCTCCTCGGTGAAGCACGAGCCGTTCTCCACCGTCCACAGCTTGATGTCCAGATACTCGGGACTCTCGCCATAGACGGACGTGTTGGTGTTCTTGGCTCCGTAGATTACCTGTCCGCTGCTGGTCACCTCTGGGCTCACGTGAGTGACGAGGGTGGCCTCGTTGACGATGGCTTCATAGTCGGCCATCTTCAGCGTCTGCATCTCGCTGGGGTCGCGTCGTACGCCGCCTCGCATGTCGGCACCTGGCCGGATGGTGAGCAGGTTGGTTCCCATCTTGCTGAGGTCGTCGCGCACGCTCTGCTTGGAGCCCTGTCCGATGGCCATCATGATGATGACTGCTGCCACGCCGATGATGATGCCCAGCATGCTTAGGAAGGAGCGGAACTTATTGCTCAGGATGGCAGTGAAGGCCACTTTGAGAAGATTCTTTATACTCATAAATTACGACTTATAATCACTAATCATTATTAATCTCTCTCTATTTCTATGTTTTCAAACCTCCCAAATACTTTGTGGTGTCTGTATGCCCATCGTGTGCCGGGCGGTATGTACAGCACACAGTTCTTGTATAAATCATCGGCACATACATACCAATCCCAAACAAATCCTATAGAATTCTTTTCTTCTGGGGCTTTGATTCCACAATGAATCTCTTTGAGTGTTGTGCAGTCAAAGAAGGCCCAGTATCCAATCTTTGTTATGCTGTCGGGTATGTGAATGCTTTGCAGTGCGGTGCAGCCCACGAATGCCTCATCTCCAATCTCTGTGACGCTGTTTGGGATGTATATGCTTAGCAATGCGGTGCAGTCGTGGAAGGCCGATTCTCCAATCTTTGTGACGCTGTTGGGTATGTCGATGCTTTGCAGGGCGCTACAGCCCACGAAAGTCTCGTCTCTAATCTCTTTGACGCTGTTGGGGATGTGGATGCTTTGCAGCGCGACGCAGCCCGAGAAGGCCAAGTAGCCAATCTCTGTGACGCTGTTGGGAATGTCAATGCTTTGCAGTGCTTCGCAGCCCCCGAAGGCCTCACCTCCAATTTCTGTGACGCTGTCGGGGATGTTGATGCTTTGCAGCGTCGTGCAGCCCACGAAGGCCCCGCCTTCAATCTTTGTGACGCTGTCGGGGATAGAATAATGTTCTACTTTTTTCCCGATTGGCATGCATATTAGTTCGGTAAGTTCTTTATTAAACAAGATTCCATCTATTGACGAATAACATGGATTCCCTTCACCAACATGTATTTCTTTCAGGGCGCTACAGCCAGAGAAGGCATCGTATCCAATCTCTGTGACGCTGTTGGGGATATGGATGCTTTGCAGCGCGGTGCAGCCCGAGAAGGCCCAGCCTCCAATCTCTGTGACGCTGTTGGGGATGTCGATGCTTTGCAGTGCGGTGCATCCCCGGAATGTCCCGCCTCCAATTTTTGTGACGCTATTGGGAATGTCGATGCTTTGCAGAGCAGTGCAATTTCTGAAGGCCTCTGTTCCTATCTCAGTGACGCTGTTGGGAATGTCGATGCTTTGTAGTGCGGCACAGCCATAGAAGGCATACCTTTCAATCTCAGTGACGCTGTCGGGTATGTCGATGCTTTGCAGTGCGGTGCAGCCTGAGAAGGCTCCGCTTCCAATCTCTGTGACGCTGTTGGGTATGTCGATGCTTTGCAGTGCGGTGCAGCCGTCGAAGGCCGATTTTCCAATCTTTGTGACGCTGTTGGGTAAATAATATTGTTCTGTTTCCTTTCCAATCGGTATACGAATGAGCGTGGTATGGTCTTTATTAAATAGGATTCCATCTATTGATGAAAAACATGAATTCCCCTCGTCAACACGTATTTCTTTCAGTGCGGTGCAGTCGCGGAAGGCTGATTCTCCAATCTCTGTGACGCTATTGGGTATGTGGATGCTTTGCAGCGCGGTGCAGTCGCGGAAGGCTGATTCTCCAATCTCTGTGACGCTATTGGGTATGTCGATGCTTCGCAGGGCGGTGCAGCCCCAGAAGGCCCACTCTCCAATCTTCGTGACACTGTTTGGAATGTCAATGATTTGCAGCGATGAGCAACCGGAGAAGGTACTCTTCCCAATCTCCGTTACGCTGTTGGGTATAGTGATGTGCGTGACGGATTTATTCCTCACGCCAGTCACAGTCTTGCCGTCGTCGTTAAAGATTAATATTCTGTCCATTCCCAACTTTGTTCTGTTAATTGTTTTCTTTTCTCTACTCCTCCTCCCGAGGCAGTGCGGCGAGAGCCTCGCGTGCGTCCAGGATGTTGGTGTTCTCCTTGTCCTCGCAGATGACACCGTCGCGCAGCATGATGTTGCGGCTGCTGTAGAGGGCGATGTCGGGGTTGTGGGTGACGAAGATGATGGTGCGTCCCTGCCGGTGGAGGTCCTGGAAGAGGCAGAGAATCTCGAAGCTGGTGCGCGTGTCGAGGTTTCCCGTGGCCTCGTCGGCCAGTACGACGGCGGGGTTGTTCACCAGTGCGCGGGCGATGGCCACGCGCTGCATCTGTCCGCCGGACATCTGGTTGCTCTTGTGGTCCAGTCGGTCGCCCAGTCCCACGGCCTTCAGTGCCTCGATGGCTGCCTGCTTGCGCTGGCGGGCGGAGTAGGTCTTGTTGTACATCAGCGGCAGCTCGACATTCTCCACGGCTGTGGTCTTGGCCAGCAGGTTATAGTTCTGGAAGATGAAGCCTATCTTGCGGTTTCGCAGGATGGCGCGTTCGCTGCGACGCATAGCCCTGACGGGCGTGCCGTCCAGGATGTATTCGCCGCTGGTGGGCGTGTCCAGGCATCCGAGCTGGTTGAGCAGGGTGCTCTTGCCGGAGCCTGAGGTGCCCATGATGGTCACGAACTCTCCCTCGTAAATCTTGAAGCTGACTCCGCGCAGGGCTCTGACCGTCTCGCTGCCCACGTGGAAGTCGCGTTTCACGTTTTGCAGCTCGATGACTACCTTTCTGTTTTCTTTCTGCTCCATGGGTGGTAGGGGTTGTCCGGTGCTATTTCTTGGCTCCGTTGTTATTGTTGTTGCGGTTTCTGGGTCGTGGTGCGAAGGGGTTCTGTGTCTGCGGCGCGTTGGCTTCCTCCAGGGCTGCTGCTCCGTTCACCACCTCGGTGATTACCTTGTCGCCTTCGCTGAGTCCGCTCAGCACCTGGGTCAGTGTGCCGTTGGTGGTGCCCAGCTCCACGGGTATTGCGTGCAGCTCGGGGCCTTTCTTTACCCACACCTTTGTCTTCGACTCCGTGGGATGAATGCTCTCTCCGGGGTTGAGCATTGCCTCGCTGGGGTTGAAGCGCAGGGCTTTGTTGGGCAGTGCGAGCACGTTGGGGAGCTCCAGGGTGTAGATGGTTACGTTGGCTGTCAGGCCGGGCTTCAGCTTGAGGTCTTCGTTCGGGGCGCTGATGACCACCTCATAGGTCACCACGTTGCTCTCCGTCGTGGCTTGCTGGCGCACCTGCGTCACCGTGCCTTGGAATACGTCGTCGGGGAATGCATCGACGGTGAACGACACTCGCTGTCCTTCCTTCACCTCGCCGATGTCAGCCTCGTCCACGTCGGCAATCACGCGCATGTCCGTCAGGTCCTGTGCGATGGTGAAGAGGGTGGGGGTGTTGAAGCTGGAGGCCACGGTCTGTCCCTCCTCCACCTCCTTGCTCAGCACCACGCCGTCGATGGGGCTGGTGATGGTGGCATAGCCCAGGTTGGTCTGCGCCTTCTTGACGTTCTCCTTCTGGGTGGTCACGGTCTGCTGTGCACGGATGTATGTCAGTCGTGCCTGCTCGTAGTCGTTGGCGCTGATGAGGCCCTTGTCGTAGAGCGTCTTGTAGCGCTCGTGGTTGGTCTGCTGGTATTCCAGTTCGCTCTGTGCGCTCTTCAGGTTGGCCTGTGCCGAACTCAGTTCGCTGAGCAGGTTGGTGCGGTCCAGCTCAGCGATGACGTCGCCTGCCTTGACGATGCTGTTATAGTCCACATAGAGCTTGCTGACGATGCCGCTCACCTGGGTACCCACGTCCACGCTGGTCACGGGTTCGATGGTGCCGGTGGCCGTAACGCTGGTGGTGATGTCCTGGCGTGTGACTTCCACCTCGGTGTAGGTGAAGCTGATCTTCTTTCCGCAGCTACTTACGATGCCTGCTGTCAGCATCATCGCCGCCATCTGAATGAGGTGTCTCCTTTTCATTGTGTATTGTATGTATTATTCTGTTTCCTTGTGTTATAAATCGATGTTTTCTCCGGTATAGAACTTCAGCAGCTGCACGTTGAGCAGGGTGGTGTACTTGCTCTGCAACATCGCTTGCTGTGCCGAGAGCAGGTTGTCCCGTCCCTCGAGCACGTCCACCACGTTTTTCAGCCCGGCGGCAAACTGCTCGCTTAGCAGGTCGTAGCTCTGCTGCTGGCTCTCGGCGCGCGAACGTGCCGCGATGAAGTTCTGCTGCCCCGTGCATGCGTTGATCCAGTACTGCTCGATGGTGCTGCTCAGGGCGTTCTTGCGGTCCTGCAGGTCCAGGCGCGAGTTGGCCTGCTGCAGCTTGGCCTGCTTCACGGCGGCCTGATTGCGCCGGTTGTCGAAGATGGGCACGCTGACGGTCACTCCCGCGCTGGCATTCAGGTTGCGCTTCAGCTGCTTGCCGGTGCCGTAGGGGCTGGCGCTGTAATGGCTGTCTCCCACGCCTGCGCTCACTCCCACGGTGGGCAGGAATCCGCGGCGTGCGATGTCCAGTTGCATGTCGGCAGCGTCTATGCTCAGTTCGGCACTGCGTATCTCGGGACGCGTGGCGAGGGCGGTTTCGTAGGCCTGCTCGGCACTGGGCACTGCGGCGAGCACCTTCTCGTCCGACGGCACCTCGCCTGCCACGTCAAAGGCCGTGGTCAGGTCCAGTTCCAGGAGTGCCTTCAGCTGTCGCTTGTAGTTGGCTATCTGTGACTCGCTGCTCGTCACGTCGTATCGTGCGCTGCTCAGCTGTGCCTCCAGCTGTGCCACGTCGGCGCGTGCCATCTGACCCTGTGCCAGCATCTCCTGCCCGCGGTCATATTGGCTCTGTGCCGTCTCCAGGAGCTTCTCGTTCACCCGTTTAGCCTCCTTGGTGTACATTATCTGAACGTACAGCTGGGCTATCTGTTCCTGAATGGAGAGTTCGCTCTGCTCGGTGGTCAGCTCCGTAATCTCGTTCTGCAGCTCCTGTGCCTTGATGTTCTTGCGGTTGATGCCTCCGTTCCATACGGTCCAGCTGGCGTTCAGGCCGTAGGAGCCCTGGTAGGTCAGCTTGTTCGACGTGTTGGTCACCTGACCGTTCTGGACGATGGCGGTGGTCTCCTCGAAGGGTCGGTAGCCTGCCGACTGGCTTGTGCTGAAGCTCAGGCTCGGGAATAGCGTGCCCTGGTCCTGCCAAAGCGAGACCTCGCCCTGTTCCTGGCTGATGCGGTTCTTCTGAATCTGGATGTTGTGCTGCAGCGCGTGATTGATGCAGTCCTGCAGGCTCCATGTCTGCTGTGCCCTGACCGTGAGGACAGCCATGCATGCCAGTACCGCGTAGAGAGTCTTTTCTTTCATGAAACGTTTGATGTTTGCGTAATATCTGTGCAAAGGTACGTCAATTTTCTGAATTATCGTTGCCTGCGAGCGTGTTTTTAAGGTTTTTTATAAGTAAGGATTACGTTGTAACTGACAATCCGACAACCTCGTCCCGCTTCCTTATGCCGATGCAAGGGGTGGGAGGGTGGCTGCGGCCGCCTGATGTCCGGCTCGTTCCGATGTCTTTCGCTGTGTCCTGAAATCGGAAAAATGTGGTCTCTGAGTCTCGAGAAACCACCCCTTCGAACTGGGGCAAAAATGCCCGAAAAACGATGGTTTTTGCTGTCTTTTGTGTGGGGATGTTGTTGTAACCGCCTGATTAACAGTGGTGCAAAATTCTGCGATTTTTTGAACGGAGTGGAGGTCGGGTCGATTTTACGAGATTCTCGCGACGGAAGAGCGTGTTCCGTAGGTCAACGCAGCGTGTTCCATCGGCCGATGCGGCGTGTTGCGTCGGGAGGAACAACACGTTCTGTCGGCTTCTGTCGGCTTTTGCTTCAATCTGTATGGCGCGTTTTGTTGTGATATTTCGCACTTTTTGCCATCTTTTCATGTGCCTTCCACCCTTCGAGGTGGACTGTTCTGAGGGTGAATGCCTGGATTTGTTCCCTTCTGCTCCTAGCGTCGCATGATGTGCTCTTTCTGCCGATTTTGCCCCCTCGTGCAGTCTGCCAAAAATATGAATAAAGGGTGGTTTGTCCCTTTTTGGCACAACAAGGTATGCGCGTCTGCGCGTATTTTCCCTCGACGTGCGTCTTTGTGGAACGGATTTTATCTAATTTTGTGGTCCACAGTTTGTCTCTCCCTCATCCGCAAACGTCGCATGCCGGTGGGGGGGGAAGCGGCTGGATGTCGTTCTCCCTGGAGATTTGTCCTGAATGCAGAGAGTCTGGGAATACGATGTTGAGAGTATTGATGAGGTTGCGACGAGAAGTTTTTCAAAAAACAAACATTTATGCTAAAAACTTACTTGCGGGCGTGGACGATTGCATTGGCAATGTTAGCCGGCGCCCAAAGCCGTAGCTACGGCACGGAATTGTCCGACCTGAAACAGACGGACGGTTTCTATGAAATCAACTCGATCGACGAGTTTAAAGCCTTTGCCCAGGCTGTCAAGGATGGCCAGGTGAAGATTAACGGCCGTTTGATGGCCGACCTGGATGGTTTCAACGAAGACTGTATGGTTCCCACCTACGAGGGCCACTTCGACGGGCAGTATCACACCATCACGCTTAACATTAACGCAGCCGACGAGCAGGGCATTGCCATCTTCAAGTTCCTGCAGAACGGTGCAGTCATCGAGAATCTGGGTGCCCGGGGCACCGTGAAAGCCTCGAACAAGCTGGCTGCCAGCTTCGTGGGCGACATGTATGAATCCACGCTGCGCAACTGCTGGAGCACCGTGGACATCACCACCACCTGTGTGGGCGATGCCACGAGCGGCGGTATGATCGGGCGTATCAAGACTCCGTCGGTGGTGGAGAACTGTATCTTTGCCGGCAGCCTGGTGGGCATGGAGGCATTCAAGTGCGGAGGCCTGGTGGGCTATATGAGCAAGCCCGGCGTGCAGGTGACGAACTGTGTGGTGATGGGTCGCTATCAGCTGGCCGACAATGACAACAACACGTTCAACCGCAAGCCCGATAATGCTGTCTATACCAACTGCTATTATCTGAACACGTCGTGCTTTGCCTCTGTCTCGGACAAGTGTACCGAAATCACTGCCGAACAGGTGGCCAGCGGCGAGCTGTGCTTCCTCCTGAACGGCGACCAGACGGCTTTGGCCTACTACCAGTCGCTGAACGAGGATGCCTTCCCCATGCCCAATCCCAGCCACGCACGCGTCTATTCGACGGCAGGCGTCAGTTGCGACGGCACGATTACGGGTGCTGCCGGATATACAAACGATCCTGAGCAGGCCGGCAAACGTCAGGACCATGAGTTCGTGCACGGTTTCTGCGCCAACTGCCAGACGCTGCAGCCCGAATACCTGACACCCGGCGAGGATGGCTGGTACACGGTGACCGACGAACATGCAATGGCCTGGCTTGCTGCAAGCATCAACAAGGGCAAGACACCGTCTCAGGCCAATGTCCGCCTGACGGCCGACATCGACATGTCCTCCTATACGAGTGGAGACTATATGTTCGGCACCGGAAACATGACCTACAAGGGCATCTTCGACGGACAGCTGCATACGGTGAACATCAACTATGAGGACCTCGAGAACGAATATGTAGCCCTCTTCCGCCGGATTGAAGGTGCCACCATCAAGAACCTCAACGTGACGGGAACGCTGACGACGCGCAGAAAGTTTGCTGGAGGTGTCGTGGGCGAGTCCAGCAACGTGCAGTCCACCATCGAGAAGGTAACTTGCTTCGTGGACATCCAGAGCCAGGTGGAGGGCGACGGCACTCATGGCGGTATCATTGCCATTCCCAATTCGAACGTCACGCTGAAGGACGTTATCTTCGGCGGTTCCATCCACGGTCCACAGACGACCCACTGTGGCGGTATGGTCGGGTGGGCCAGTACGAAGGTGACCTTCAACAATTGCCTGATGATAGGCGAAATGGCGTGCAACAATGAGGGGTGTGCCACCTTCTCGCGCAACTCGGGCAGCAATGCCTATGCCAACTGCTACTACGGCGGACCGGCTCTCTCCCGCGAGGACAACGGCAAGGCCGTACAACTCTCGGAGGAAGACGTCACTGGCGGTAAGGCCGCCTTCCTGCTCAACGGCAGCCAGTTCTCCCATCCCGTATGGTATCAGACAGTGGGCCAGGACGACGTGCCGACCCTCGACTCCACCCACGGCGTGGTCTATTGTGTGAATGATATGTGCGGATGTGTGGTGGACGGCGACGTAACCGAGCTGCGCCAGGCTCTGACCAATTCCGGTGCTGAATATGTGGCCGACCTCGTAGCTCAGAAGTCGCTCAAGGAAGCATACGTAGCCCAGGCCCAGAAGGCCGGCGAGCAGACCACCCTGGCAGAGATTGCTGCTGCATTCGACGAACTGATGAAGGTCAAGGCACAGCTCGACACCAGCGTGGCCGCCTATCAGACATATATAAATAAGGTAGAGGAGACGAGGGCATACCTCGAGGCACACCCCGAGCTGCAGGGACCTCAGTGTGATGCCCTGCTGGACTATCTGACAAACGACGCAGCCCCCAGCGACGAGAATCCCTTCGGAGAGTATTCCTATATCTTGGAACAGGAGACATGCTCCAAGGCCGACCTCGAGTCTGAGATGAAGCGTATCGACGCATGGCTGCTGAGGGTCATCGCAGCGAATGCCACGGCTGGCTCCGAAGTGACCAACCTGCTCACGAATGCCGACTTCTCCGAAAACTACAAAGGATGGAGCGGCAAGGGAGGCAGCACTCCGAACACGGCCGGCCCAATGCCTGCAGGCTTCTGCTACAGCGGTACGATGAATCGCTATCAGACGCTCACTGGCGTGAAGAACGGCGTATATGAACTCGTGATGAATGCCTCCTTCTTCACCGAACGCTCGCTGGACAACGCGCTGAATACCAACTATGCCGCCACGCTCTATGCAGGCGAGAACGAGGTGCCCGTAATGGCTGTGTGCGAGGATGCACTGTCGGCCACGGACGCCCGCGACGGCGAGAACTGCTGGATACAGGATCTCAACACGCTGCCATACGACTTCAGGATACAGCTTGAGCTGAACGGTCCCGACTACTACATACCGTCTCACGAGATGGGCGCTGCCTATGCTTTCAACGGCGGACGCTACGTGAACCGCATCCTCGTGAACGTGACCGACGGCAAGCTCACCCTGGGCCTTCGCGTGGACGACAACGGCGTGAATTCCAACCTGACGTGCTTTGCCAATGCCCGCCTGTACTATCTCGGCGAAGTGAGCGAGGCAGGCGAGGGTATCGCCAGCGTGCTGGAGGGGCAGATGGCACGTGCCAATACCATCCTGAACAACTATGAGGTGATCACCGACGGAAACTATGCCAAGGCACCCAACTTCAGTCAGACGCTGAGAGAGAACCTGCGCAGCCTGCTGGCCGAGGCCGGCACCGCCACGGACAATGCTGCCCGCTATGCACTTATCGAGAAGTTCTCGAAAGCCTTTGCCGATATCTTTGAGGGAAAGAAAGCCTATCGTATGATGTACGACCTCACCAGCCGTCTCGACCCGCTGAGCTATTATCTGGATGCCGACAGCTATACCGCCTACTATACCCAGCTGAAGCAGATCGAAGAGGCCTACGAGGCAGGCAGCTACACCACCGAGCAGGCACAGAAGGCCATCGAGACGATGAACGCCTCGTATGGTTACCTGATTCCCGAGAAGAAGGATGGATTCTACGAGCTGAACAGCGTGGTTCATTGGGTATATTTCACCACTCAGGTGAACAAGGGCGAGAGCACGGCGAAGGCCCGCCTGATGAAGGACATCGACCTGAGTGAGGTGGAGATTGTGCCCCTCAACCTCTTCTCCGGCGAACTTGACGGACAGGGTCACACGCTGACTATCAACATGAAGGCCACCGACTCCGACGGCTATGCACCTATCCTTGAGTCGCGCGGTGTCTATGTCCACGACCTGAATATCACCGGCACCATCGACGGTGGCGGCCGACGCAAGATCACCTCGCTCATCAGCAACAACAAGGAGAAGCCCTTCGTGCTGGAGCGTGTGTACAGTAGCGTGACGCTGAAGTCAAACTACAGCGGTGACTCGAGCATCTCCGGCTTCTGTGCCGACAACCGCGATGTGACGGGCACATCCGTCATCCGCGACTGCGCCTTCGTGGGTACGGTCAACGCTCCTCAGGCCATGAATACCGGTGGACTCGTGGGTTGGAATAAATCGCCCCTCGAGGTGCAGAACACGATGGTGGCCACCATCTATGATGCCAGCCCCGTGAACAGCTCGACGCTCGTGCGCCAGTCGTCCTCGGAACTGACAAAGTTCTCCAACTGCTATTATCTGGTTCCCGTGGCTACGCTGCAGGGCACGGCCCTCACGCAGGAACAGCTCGAGAGCGGCGAGGCAGCCTATCTGCTGCAGGCCGAGCGTTCCGAGCAGGTATGGTATCAGACCATCGGCGAGGACAAGCTCCCCGTCCTTGACCCGACACACGGCGTGGTCATCAAGAAGGATGGCGCATACGAGAATGCCACAGGTATCGAGATGGTGCAGGACACACGGAATGGTGTGAACGCCAACGATGCTATCTATGACCTCACGGGCCGTCGCATGCCTTCTGGCACACTGCCTCGAGGACTCTACATCGTTAAGGGCAGGAAGACCTACGTCCGTTAATGAGTGACAGCTGATTCGAGTTGAAAAGTGAGGCTCCCCCTCCTGCGGCATCTGCCTGCAGTGAGGGGGAACTTGCTTTGTATGGGGGCGTAAGGTGTAGCGTGGAGCAGCTCTTCGTGATGGACTGTCGGCAGTGCCTGACGCCAACGCTCCTGTGCTGGAGCCTTCGACCGTCACATCGTCTTCTGCTTCAGGTCCTGGAGGGATTTCCGATACTCGGTAGGAGCGAGGCCCATGCTCTGCTGGAACTTCCGATAGAAGGTGCGCACAGACGGAAATCCCGATTCCATGGCTATGGCTTCGATGGTATAGTTCGTCTCGTGCTGGATAAGGTGGCAGGCACGGCCTACACGTTTTTCGTTGATAATCTCGTTGAGACCTCCCTCGCCACCCTTCGATGCAAGGGCCTCGGTGATGCGCTTCTGTGTGGTACCAATGGCCTGTGCCACGTCGCGGATAGTGAGTTTCTGTAGAAAGTTGTCGTCTGTGTCGAGCCATACATCGATGCGTTCCAGTATGGCCTCGTCGCTCTCTACTGGTTTGGGCGGACGCGTCGCGCGACGTGCGGAGAGCATCTCCTCGAGCGAGGCTGCACGCAGTGCCTGACGTGTGAGGGCCAGGTTCTTGCGGCGTAGCCGACGCCCATACCACAGCAAGAGGATGATGACGAGGAGCAATGCAACGCCTGCGACTATGCCTGCCGTGAGGACAGTGCGATGCCGCTGGCGCTCCTGTGCTGCGCTTCGCTGCATTTCGGCCAGGCGGAAGCGTTCCTGCCATTCCAGCGATGCGTCCTGTATCCGGCGCTGAGCCAGCTCCTCCGTCAGCCGCATGGCACGCCCTGCGGCATTGGCCATGCCCTCGATGTCGTCCTTCCAGTAATAGGCATTTACCAGAAACTCCAGTTCGTCGCGGTAGCGTTCGTTCACCGTATCGGCACCGAAGAACGCACTTGCCCGGGCAAAGGTCTCAATGTAGGCATCCTCCTGTTCCGTACTGTTATAATAGTCCAGCAGGCCGTGGGCTCCTTCGATGGTACTTGAGTAGCGTGTCGCATTGAAGCGTTGCAGGGCCTGCAGGCTCTCCGAGGCCTGTCCGCAATGGTTGTAGAGGGTGGCCAGCATGATGGCGTTCTGGCCTCGCTGTCGGTCGATGATGCTGTCACAGACGCCTGCGGCCTGGGCCTGTGTGATGGCCTCTTCGCGCTGCAGGCAGGCATGGATGGCACTGTCCGGACGCTCGGCAGCAATGTATGCACTGGCCATTTCCTGCCACATCAGCGGCAGGCGCTTCAGGACGTCTTTGTCCGTCTGTGCCGTCAGCACAGCCATTGCCTTCTGCATGCGTCCCAATCCCTCGTCCACCTGGTTCAGCCAGGTCTGGCATGCGCCGGTGTTGAACAGGAAAAGGGCCTCGCTCACGGCGTTGCCTTCCGCGCGAGCAACGGACAGTCCACGTGTGTTGACTTCAATGGCTTGTTGCATGTCGCCTGCCCGATACGCTCTGGCTGCGATCGACAATAGCGAGTCGCAGGCGGAAGTCGGACTGGCAATGTGACAGGACGTAATCTGCCGGGCACCCTCATTGTCGCCTCTTGTTGCAGACTGCGACTCCTTGCCTTGCTGGCAGGATGCCAGCAACAGAGGGAGGACCAGGAGCAGGTTGAGGTCTTTATGTATATTCATCTTTCGTTGTTTGTGACGGCAAAGTTACGAAAAAAGGTCATGTAGCCCGTCCGATCTCCTTCACTTTACTCTGTCAAAAACTCCCTTTTTATGTTTTCTCACGACTTTTGGCACATTTTACGACGCTATAAATGGAGTGGTTCAGTTATCTCTTTGAAATAAAGTGTCCCTATTTCCTTTGTCGTATGGTGGAAAATACCTATTTCTCCAGTGTGGGATAGGCTCGCCTGCTTTCCTCCGCAGCCACTTCCGAAACTTCAGAACGTTATATAAACCGTTTGCTCTAAAAAAAACATAAAACAGCTCATTGAATATTGAAATCCTATTATATGATTTGTATAATTGTGATCTTTTGTGTAACTTTGCAGCAAAATAGAAGTATGATGGAGAATCCTTTTTACATTACTGGTATTATTCCGGAGCCCTATTTCTGCGACAGGGAGAAAGAAACCTTGTGGATGGTACGCACACTTGACAACAAGGCGCACATCTTGTTGTTTTCGCCCCGAAGAATGGGAAAGACTCAGTTGATCCGCCACGTGTTTGAGCACCCGGCCATTAAGAATAGCTATTATACCTTCTATACGGACATATATCCGACCACCAGCCTGCACGAACTGGTCATGTTTCTCAGCAAGGAGATTTATTCCGTCCTGCTTTCGAAGGGTAAGGCCGTGATTGATAAATTCCTGGCAGGCATTCATTCACTGGCAGGCAGTTTTGGCTATGACCCGCTAACAGGCTTCCCCACTTTCGACGTCAAGTTAGGCGACATTCATACACCAGAATTGACACTGGAGGAAATCTTCCGATACCTAGAACAGGCAGACAAGCCATGTATCTTCGCCATTGACGAGTTTCAGCAGATATCCCAATATCCCGAGAAAAACGTAGAAGCCACACTGCGTGCTTTCATCCAGAAGATGAACAACTGCCTGTTCATCTATGCTGGCAGCAACCGCCATATCCTTGAGAACATGTTCAACTCCGCGACAAAACCATTTTATAACAGTGCAGAGCAGCTATTCCTGAACAGCATTCCGAAGAATGTCTATACGTCTTTTGCCATTACACAGTTCATCAGTCAAGGCCGGAAAATTTCGCCCGAAGCCGCAATCTATGCCTATGACCTCTTTGAAGGACACACCTACTATGTACACAACCTGCTCCACAATGCATTTGCCTATCTGGACCCTGACAAACTGATAGAGGAGGCTGATATCAACAAGACATTGGACGATATGCTTGAAGATAAAGGTCGCACCTTTGCCTCGGTGATGAACCAACTGAACTATCAGCAAAAAGAAACGCTGATAGCCATAGCCAAAGAAAAAGAAGCCAGCGGTGTTACTTCCGTTGCTTTCGTAAAGAAGCATGCACTCCGATCACCCAGTTCAGTGCAATATGCCATCAGTACGTTGTTGGACAAACAACTTCTGACCTATCAGGACAAAGGGCGAACAAAAATCTACAGTGTTTCTGACCGATTCTTCGGAATGTGGATTTGCAAGACCTATTAGGACTGCTATATAGTCGCCTCTAAGCAAAGTCGCTTCCAGACTTGTAGCCAGGCATGGAAGTCTCCGTTTTGCAGTTCGCCTTACGGCGCCATCAGCAGCCGCCGATGGACAGTTCTTCGAAAAAACGTACTTCGTAACGTAGTCCGTGCACCGTGTTGAATACGTATTGCTTACCCTCTGCCTTCACTTGCTCGTTAGTGCAATGCGAAAAACTTCGTCTTTCCTTTTGCACTTCTCTCACTTATTCGTACCTTTGTACACGTTTCCTCCTATAGAGAGGGCTGCAGACCGGCGAACGGGGAGGAAGACGAATGAATGAAAACTATATAGTCACCTACTCAATAAAAAACAAGAAGGAGGAATAACTCATGTTCTCAGGTATTATAGAAGGAATGGCCCGCGTGACGGGCATCAGAAAGGAACTGGATAATGTGCATCTGACGCTGACGTGCGATTTCGTAGGCGAACTCAGTATCGACCAGAGCATTGCCCACAACGGGGTGTGCCTCACCGTGGTAGCGCTGGATGGCGATACGTACACCGTAACGGCCATGCGCGAGACGCTGGAGCGATCGAACCTGGGCCTGCTGCAGGTGGGCGACGAGGTGAACGTGGAGCGCTCGATGCTGCTGAACGGGCGGCTGGACGGACACATCGTGCAGGGACATGTGGACACCACCGCCCAGTGTATCGACGTGGAAGACCAGGAGGGGAGCCATCAGTACACGTTCCGCTATGCCGCAGACCGCGAGATGGTGCGCCACGGATATTTCACCGTGGACAAGGGTAGCGTGACGGTGAACGGTGTGAGCCTCACCGTGTGCCGCCCCACGGAGGATACGTTCCAGGTGTGCATCATCCCCTACACCTTCGAGCACACTAACTTCCACTCCATCCGCCCCGGCTCGGTGGTCAACCTCGAGTTTGACATCATCGGCAAGTATCTGGCACGCATGAACGCGCTGTTGTAACTTTCCTTAAAAAAGGTGGAAAACGGGTCAAAACCTACTCCTTTATGCCTTACCTACACAAAACCTACACCTCTGTAACCATTTGAAATTAGTAGATATAAATGTGGGAGGTGTAGGTTTTGCATTATTTTCTCGCTAAAATAATTTTGTACGCGCGCGTACATTATAATTTAATCCGCGCGTGCACAATATGGTTTTTCCAGCGTAGTAGTGTTTTTCTTTCGTGGGTTTTAAACTCGAATAGTCCCAGATTAGCATTAAACTTATAAAACTCAACTTTCGCAAGCTCCAGTATCGTTAGGTATCAGGTTGTCAGGTCGCCTCTTCCGCTCGGCTATGCCGCTTCGCTCGTCGAAGTAATCGGCCATCCGCTTCGAGGGCGGTTTATTGCTCGTACACCAGAGAAAAATTTTTCTCTCACGTGGGCGGAAAAAATGGAGGTTACTCACTTACTCACTTACTCATTTCGGACATCTGCATTTTGCACTTTACATAGACGGGAAAATACCTTATTAGTATATATTATTAATAATTATCACTAGTGTCCACTAAAAATGGACGAGTTTAAAAATTAAATAAATTAGGTTCACTTGAACCGCTTCGGTCTTTGTCATTTTTGAATATAGTTTTG
>CADAJS010000022.1 GCA_902788315.1 uncultured Bacteroidales bacterium | reverse complement strand
CTCGGTGGACAGCATCGGCAACAGAGCCTTTGCCGATTGCAGCAGCCTTGCCAGCATCCGCATCCAGGAGTCGGCAGTGCCTCTGCCTCTGAGGAATGGCTTCTACGGCACCTTCTATGGCAGCGATGCCGACAAGACAGTGTATATCGGTCGCACGCTGGAACTCAATGAGGAGAATCCCATTGCCTCCAATGCCAAGAGCGTGGAGTTCGGCGACCAGGTGACTGCTATTAATCCGCGCTTGTTCTACGATGACAACAAACTGGTCAGCCTTAAGATTGGCAGTGGGGTGAAGACCATCGGCAAAGCTGCTTTCTATAGTTCCGGCGACGACGAAGACATTGCCGAGACGATTGTGACGATGGGCAGCAACGTGACGTCCATCGACAACAGTGCCTTCGAGAGCTGCAAAAATATGAAAAGTGTTACGCTGCCCCAGACGCTGACCACTATCGGCGAGTTGGCTTTTTCCAACAGCGGTCTGACCGCTATAAGCATCCCCGGAGCGGTGACCACCATCGGCAGTCAAGCTTTCGGCTCTACTCCCCTGACCAGCATCACTCTGGAGGATGGCGACCAGCCTTGCGCTATCGTGAACGGCTTCTACGGCACTTTCCGCACCCCGTCAGCTGACTACGACCTCTACCTTGGCCGCAACCTTGTGTACGAAGACCAGAACGGCAGCCCATTCCCTAACGTGACCTCAGCAACCATCGGCTCCAAGGTGACCAGCCTGCCGCATCGCTTCTTCTACGACCGCGACAAACTGACGGCCGTTACGGGTGCCGAGAATGTAGCTACGATGGGCACGGAGGTGTACAAGTACTGTGACAATCTGGAGAGCGTTGAACTCGGCTCCGCCCTGAAGGTTCTGCCTGAGAGCACATTCGAGAGCTGTGTGAAGCTTGCCAATTTGCAGCTTCCCTCGTCATTGGTTGAGATACAGCAATGGGCCATCTACAACTGCCAGGCACTCGCAGAGCTGACGATTCCGGCATCCGTGCAGTCCATCGGTAAGACGGCCAACGGCGAGAATGGCTACCGCACGTTCTATCAGGACAAGGGCATACGTCGCCTTGTCATTGCCGATAGCGACCAGCCCCTGCTGTTTGCCGATACCTACGGCGTGTTCTTCCGCGACATGAACCAGCTCGAGTCGCTCTATCTGGGTCGTAACATCGTCACAGAGGGCAATGCGAATCAGCCCTTCACAGCTGCGCGGGAGATTGAGTTCGGAAAGGGCGTGACGGACATCGGCCTCCAGTTGAGCGGCGTGACCGCCCAAACGGTGAAGGCTCCTTGGCAGACGCCTATCGCAATTAACGAGAACGCCTTCAACCAGGCGACGTATAGCGGAGCCACGCTGTGGATTCCCGGTGGCACGAAGGCTGCTTATGCCGAGGCCACGGGCTGGCAGAAGTTCCTGAACGTGGAGACGGCCTCGTATGTGCTTGCCATCGAAGCCTCGCATGGCGGCAGCCTGACGGTGGGCGAAGTGACCGTGAGCGGCGGCGAGAAGGCGGAGATGCTCATCGAGGGTGGTGCCAGCGTGACGTTCACAATGAGGGCCGACGAGGGCTATGAGCTGACGGCACTCACCGTGGATGGCCGCACAGTGCAGCCCGAGGGCGACACCTATGTAATACAGAGCCTGATGAACGACATCAGCGTTGTGGCCACCTATACTCCGATTACTTATCAGATAGCCTACAACCTCGCAGGTGGCGTGGCCGACAACCCGCTTACCTACAACATCGAGACCGAGACCTTCACTCTCGCGAATCCCACCCGCGAGCATTACGTCTTTGCCGGATGGACGGGCACGGGTCTGGACAAGCCTGCGGAGACCGTGACCATCGAGAAGGGCTCCACCGGCAATCGCGAGTACACGGCCACCTGGACGCCGCTCGACTATGCCATCACCTATGAGCTGGACGGCGGCAGCGTGGAGCCCGGGAATCCCACTTCCTACAATATCGAGACCGAGACCTTCACCCTCTTGAACCCCACCCGCGAGCATTACATCTTTGCCGGCTGGACGGGAACCGGGCTGGAGGCACCCACCTCGCAGGTGACCATTACCAAGGGCTCCACCGGCAATCGTGCATACACCGCCACGTGGGAGCGCATGACCTACAGCGTCACCATCACCGGCAACGGAGTGAGCGTCGATAATGATGCGCCGAAGTATGGCGACACCGTGGTGCTGACCATCATGGACGATCCCGATGCCACGCTGGTGTCGCTCACCGTGAATGGCGTCGATGTCACGGCTCAGGTTGTGAATAACCAGTATGTGATTGAGCGTGTGGAAGAGAACATCACCGTGGAGGCTGTGTTCCGTTCGCTTTATGAGTATGTCCGCATGACCGACCGCATGGCCACCTTCAGCTGTCCGCTCGACCTGAACTTCACGGGTTCCGACGTGAAGGCTTATATCGCTGCGGGTTACAACAAGCAGGAGGGCGAGGTGCTGCTCGTACGCGTCTATGACGTGCCTGCCGGTACGGGACTGGTGCTCAAGGGCGATGCCGGCGTGACCTACAAGGTGCCGTATTCCGAGTCGCAGTCCTACTATGTCAACCTGCTGAAGGCCCAGCTCACGGCTGGCACGGTGGCTCCCACCGAGGGCGAGGCAAGCAACTTCCTGCTTCGTGCCGAGGGCGATGACGAGTTCCGCTTCGGAGCAGTCGAGGCCGCCACACGTTTGGCCGGGCAGCAGGCTTACCTGCAGGTGCCCACCTCGTTTGTCGCTCCCGGTACCGCCTACGTCAAGATTATCTTTGCCGACGAGGATCCTGATGCCGTGGAGCGCTTTACCATCACTGACGGGCAGAGTCGAGATGCGATTTACAACCTGGGTGGTATCAAGATGACGAAGGAACACCTGCGTGGTGGCGTCTATATCGTCAATGGCAAGAAGGTAAAGGTAAAGTGATTTAAGAGTTTCGGTCGAGTTACATAACGTGCCGCGCAGACACGTGATAAAAGAGTTTATCACACGTGATAAAGTCCACAGGAACACGTCATGGGAAATAATGTAAAATGGCGAGTTAAGAGCTCCCGAAACTTAAGTAAAGTGAATAGAGAGTAAGACTCTCAATATATGAGCTTTTCCATGATTTATTCCGGTCGGTACGCTGATGTGCCGGCCGGAATGTTTTTCTGCCGAATAATTCCTGATGTCGAATAAAATCCGTACCTTTGCACTGGTGCGTGGGATGTTCAATGCCAGTCGCTGCCGTGGAAAGGATCGTATTATGCTTGGAAGAATGACGTATATAATAAGGTTACGCGTGCTCGCGTGCGCGAGTCTGCTATGCTCGCTTCTCTGTGATGCGCAGTCGGTGCTTACACTTCGTGTGGGCAACGCTCTGCCGAATGTGCTGGACGGAATGGGCGTCGAACTGGACCCACATTTCCTGCCCCAGAACGTGATGGCCAATAATGGTACGCGTGCTGAGGATTGGGACAGTGTGGTGCTGCGCCGCCTCCGTCTGCTGCGGCCTGCCAAACTGCGTGTGATGATTCTGCCTGAGTGGTACGAACCGCAGAACGACGATGCCAGCCCGCTGACCACGGACACGGCCCGTTTCCATTTTGATGGACCCGAGATGCAGAGCCTCTATCACGTGCTCGACTTCGCCCAGGCCGAGGGCATGCGAGTCACGCTGACCTTCTGGGGCACCCGCACCGGTACCTTTCTGCATCCGCAGCCCGTTCCAGGCTGGATGTTTGGCCCCACCGAGCATGACGAGTGGGCCGAGAATCTCAGCGTGTGCCTGCATCATCTGCTTCATGTGAAGGGCTACAGGTGTATCCATGAGGTGACGCCCGTCAACGAGCCGGACTGGAGTTTCCATTCTACCACGCACGACCAGGCGCGGCAATACATTCGTATGTGCCTTCGCTTAGGCGAGCGGCTGCGGCACGACGGTCTGAGCAGCGAGGTGCATCTCAGCCTCTCTGACAATTCGGACGGCGGCTCGCATACGCGGGCCTTCCTCGCTGCCTGCTGCGACTCGCTGTCTCGCGAGGCAGAACTTTTCAATTCCCATACGTACGTCTTTGGCTACGAGACACCCAACTCACGCATCCTCGACTGGGAGCGGCAGAATGTGGCATTGTGTGCCAGGGTGGGCAAGCGTCACTTCATCGGCGAGTTTGGCAGCAACCAGACCGTGGGGGCCACGGTGCAGCGCGACATCGACCGCTACGAGCGCGGCCTGCTCATGGCACGTGTCGTCATCAACCTGCTCAACGCCGGGGCTACGGGCGCCAGCTACTGGAGTCTGCTCGACCAGTATTACAGTCGTGGCGAGGCTCTGGCGCGGCGCAACATGCAGCGGCTCGGCCTGTGGCGCTATCTGAAGCGCGAGTATGAGGGAGACAGCATCTATGCCCACCTGAGCTGTGACTACGAGGTGCGCCCCCAGTACTTTGCCCTCGGCATGATTTATCACGCTGTGCTACCCGGTAGCCGCGTATTCCCGATGGAGACGGGATCGGAGTGGGTGGCTGCCACCGCCTTGTGTGACAGCCTGGGCCGTTGGAGTTATCTGCTTGTGAATCCTACGGAGACCGACCAGCCCGTCATGCTGGAGCATCCCAGAAAGCGCTCCTCGGAGGCGCAGCCTCATGTCGGGCGTGCCACGCTATGGAAGTATGTCTATCGTGAGGATGCGCTTCCGCAGGACGATGCAATGGTCGTCGCCAGTGATAGCTTGCGCATGCGTCGTGGCCTTGTCCGTCTGACACTGCCGCGGCGTTCGTTCATTGTACTTAGTTATTCCCCGACGTTCAGCACCAAGCCGTCGTAGGCCAGATGAATATTTGGCGGCAACTTGGCGTCCTCCTCGGCATGGACGCCCAGATGATGGCTCATGTGGATGAGATACGTGGGCAGCTGTTCTCCCAGCTGGCGCGAGAAGGCGATGGCCTGTTCCACGGTCTGATGCGTGGGGTGTGGCTCGTGGCGCAGCGCATTGACCACCAGCAGCCGGATTCCCTGCAGCAGCCGGAAGTCCTCTTCGTCCATCGTAGTCATGTCGGTGATATACCCCAACGGCCCGATGCGGAAGCCTAAGATGGGCAGCTTGCCATGCATCACGCGCAGAGGCATGACCTCCAGTCCTCCTACATGGAACGCCTTGCGCGGCTCCACCACTTCGGTCGTCAGCTGCGGCACTCCGGGATAGCGGTTCACCACGAGGCAGTAGGGGAGGCGCTGTCGTAGGTGGGTGATGGCATATTCGTCGGCATAGAGCGGTAGGTTGTGCAGGTAGGAGAAGGGGCGCAGGTCGTCAATCCCGCCCACATGGTCGTAGTGTTCGTGGGTGATGAGCACGCCGTCGAGCGGCTGCTCGAAACCGATGCGCAGCATCTGCTCGCGGAAGTCGGGGCCGCAGTCGATGAGTATGTTGGTGCCTTGGTCCTGCACCAAGGCCGAACAGCGCAGGCGGCGGTCGCGCGGGTCGCTGCTCGTGCACACACGGCAGTGGCATCCTATCTGTGGCACTCCCACGCTGGTGCCAGTACCGAGAAGCGTAATCTTCATTATGCGAAGGGTTCTATGTTCAATGGTTCAATGGCTCAAAATGCAATGTCTCACGCTAAATGCAAGGGGGCAGGGCAGCGATGCTCGTGTGTGTGGAGGGCTGCCTAAAAGTAAACGCCCACGCGTGCAAAGATGCCTTGCGGGTAGTCGTCATAGGTGGTTCGTGTCGTGGCCGAGAAGTGTTTGCTCAGCTCGAGCGACGACGCGCTGTAGCCCACACCGATGATGACCCGCAGTAGCTCGGCCTGCACCCATGCGGCTGCTCCCCACGACACGGCCCGGCTGCGATAGTTGAACAGCATCTCGCGCCCTTCGCCATCGTGCATCTCTATGGTGTTCGTGAAGCGCGGTGAGAACATGGCCGAGCCCTCCACGCCCAGCTTGAGGCGTAACACGGCCAGGTTGACAAATGCTGGGGTGAAGAGCATCACGGAGGGCTTCAGGTAGGGGCGCGAGAGGCGGCTGGCCATGCCGTCGAACATCTCGCGTGCCTGCAGCTTCTCGCTGCTATACTCGGCCCAGCATCCCAGGCTGGCGCCAACGGCCACGTGGCGGAAGAAGACGTAGTGATAGCCCACTTCCACGTTGTACGTCTTCTCGAACGTGATGCCGCCTGTGGCAGTGATGAGGCTCTGTCCCCACTCGCTGGCGTGCAGGGCAGAGGAGAGCAGAAGGATGTATAGGCAGAGGAACAATTTCTTCATGGCAGCATGGTTGGGTGTGAATGGATGATGTTTACCTCGGGCTGCAGGCAGATGCCGAAACGTTCCTCGACGCTCTGCTGCACGGCCTGGCACAGGGCCAGTATCTCTCGGGCGGTGGCTCCTCCCATGTTCACGAGCACCAGTGGCTGGATGGCATGTACGGCGGCGTGCCCCATGGCGCGTCCCTTCCACCCACATTGTTCTATCAGCCATGCGGCAGGAATCTTCACCCGCGTGGCGTCCACGTCGTAGTGTGGTGCCTGCGGCCAGCGGCGGAGGATGTCTTCGTAGAGGCTGCGCTCCACGATGGGGTTCATGAAGAAACTGCCGGCATTACCCTGCACGTCGGGGTCGGGCAGCTTGCGGCGGCGTATGCCGATGATGATACTGCGCAGCGCTTCGGGCGTCAGCGTGTGCTCGTCGAGCCCCTGCTCTGCCATTGCCTGGCGGATGCCACCGTAGCCTATCTGCGGCCTGAACTCCCGGCTCAGACGGAATGTCACGTAAGTGATGGCCACGCGTCCGCGCAACTCTTGTTTGAAGATACTCTGTCGATAGGCGTAGCGGCATTCTGCCGTCGGCATGCTGAACCTTGCCCCCGTGTCAAGCATGACGCCCTCGACGCAGTGGATGGACTGGCAGGCCTCGACACCGTATGCGCCGATGTTTTGCACCGCACTGGCACCCACCTCGCCGGGGATGAGCGAGAGGTTCTCCAGCCCATGCCAGCCCTGCCGGATGCAGTGCTCCACGAGGTGGTCGAACGTTACGCCGCTTCCCACACGCAGCAGCACTTCGCCGGCCGGCCCTTCGGTGGGAGTGATGTCGGTGATGGCCGAGTGGAGCACTGTTCCCTCATAGTCGCCCATGAACAGCAGGTTGCTGCCCGCGCCCATGTGGAGAACAGGACCCTCCACGGGCAGGAGCGACAGCAGGTCGGCCTCCGAGGCATATTCCACGAAGTGTCGCGCCCTCGCCTTCAGGCCAAAGGTGTTGGGGATGTTATATTCCTTTTCGCGTATCATCTTTCTTAACTCTCCTCTCCCCGAAGCAACGCGAGTATGTGTTTGAGTGTTGGAGGGCGTAGCGACGTAGTCCGGGCCGGGCGGGTGAGGCTTTTAATTCTCATACGCCACGAGCCTCCATGTCTTGCCGCGCTTCTCGAAGGTGAAGAGTTCCTGCATGCCATCGGCAAGCCCACACTTCTGCATCACCACGTGGTGTGGGTTGTACGTTTGTCCGTATCGTATGTTGGTGATTTCGCCGCGTGGCATTTCGGTGCCGAAGGATACCCACTGCGAGGCATCGATGGTGCCCTCGATGTAAGCGTTGTCGCTCTCGAAGTCGGTTGTGCTGTAGCTCAGCGGCTGGGCGATGCTCTGTTGCTGGAACAGACTGTCGGCACTGAAGTGGGCATAGAAGGTCAGGAAGTCGGACAGTTCACCCGTGTGGAGGTCCTGTCCGCGTATGGCTGTGAGTACCCATTTGCCGCTGCGCCGTTCGAAGTCGTACACCTGCATCGAGAGCGAGTCGAGCAGGATATGCTCCACAAGTACATGGTCGTGCGGGCGTTGTTTCTGTTCATCAATTTGCAGTGAGTTGCCGTAAAGCACGGTGTAGAAGTCGCCGTCCATGAACGCAAACTCGCGCGTGCAGTCCAGCTTGTGAAGCATCTCGGCCTGGTTCTTGCCGTCGGTGCGGGGCAGAGGATATACCACACGCTCGCGCTGCAGGCGACGGCTGTGGATGAAAGTGAACATGAAATCGTCGAAATGCTCGTCCATGCGTGCCTCTTCCACGACCTCTTCCTCCTCGCAAAGCGTGTCTGTGGCCACGAGGAGCGTGTCCTCCACCGGCTCGACAAACGACTCATTTGGGCGCCCCCTCCCACAGGAGAGGCACATCACCACGAGCAAACTCGCCGACCACAGTCCGGATATCCTTTTCATGCGCTGTAGTGCCCTGTTCTGAAACACGCTGCAAAAGTACGCTTTTCTTTTCACATTGCCAAGCGCTACGTGCAGTTTTCTCTCTCGCGATGCTTACTTCTTTCTCTCGCGACGTGTTCTTTGGCTCGATACTACGTGTAGTATCGTCCGTACGATGTAAAATCGTACAAGGGGCATGGCATACTGCCATCCTTCAGACTACGTGTCGTGCCGGACATTGCTTGCTGTCGTGCCGGACATTGCTTGCTGTTGTGCCGGACATTGCTTGCTGTTGTGCCGGACATTGCTTGCTGTAGCGTCGGACGATGTCGAGGAATAGCCGGTGTATGCGCAGGTCGTCGTCCAGTTCGGGATGGAAGGCTGTGACCAGGAGATGATGCTGGCGGGCGGCCACGATGCGACCGTCCACTCGGGCCAGCACCTGCACGTCCGGTGTCGTGGGGCGCATGATGTAGGGGGCGCGGATAAAGGTCATGGGCACCATGTCGCCCACCTGCTCCATCGGTCCTGTCGTGCGAAAACTGCCTGACTGGCGTCCGTAGGCATTGCGTGCCACCTCGATGTTCATGACTCCGAGGTGCATCGTCGAGAGCAGGATGAGGCCGGCGCAGGTGCCGAAGACGGGAAGCCCGTCGGCCGCCTCGCGCCGCAGCGGTTCGAAGAGGTCCAGTTCGTGGAGCAGGCGTGCCTGTACCGTAGATTCGCCCCCGGGCAGTATCAGCCCGTCCTTCGGGTGCGACCAGTCACGTGGGTTGCGCACCTCGAATGTCTCCACGCCTATCCGCTCCAGCATGCGGCGGTGTTCGATGAATGCCCCTTGGAGGGCTAATACTGCGATCTTCATGGCCTTATAGTCCCCGCTCTGCCATGAGGAGTTGAATCTCTTGTGCGTTGATGCCCACCATTGCTTCGCCCAGGTTTTCGCTGAGGCGTGCCAGGAGGTCGGCGTCCTGCCAGTTGGTGACGGCCTGTACGATGGCCGAGGCACGCTTGGCGGGATCGCCGCTCTTGAAGATACCGCTGCCCACGAAGACTCCCTCGGCACCAAGCTCCATCATCAGTGCGGCGTCGGCCGGAGTGGCCACACCGCCAGCGGCAAAGTTCACCACGGGCAGATGACCCTGTTCGTGAACGAAGCGTACCAGCTCGAGCGGTGCCTGGAGTTGCTTGGCCGCCTCGCAGAGCTCGTCCTCACGCAGAGCTGCGATACGGCGTATCTCGCTCTGCATCTGCCGCATGTGGCTGACGGCCTGCACCACGTCGCCCGTGCCAGGCTCGCCCTTGGTGCGTATCATCGTGGCCCCCTCGGCTATGCGGCGCAAGGCCTCGCCCAGGGTGCGTGCTCCACAGACGAAGGGCACTCGGAACTGTCGTTTGTCGATGTGGAATACGTCGTCGGCCGGGCTGAGCACTTCACTCTCGTCGATGTAGTCGATGTCGATGGCTTGCAGGATGCGTGCCTCAGCGGTGTGTCCGATGCGGCACTTGGCCATCACCGGGATGGAGACGGCCTCTTGGATGCCGCGTATCATAGCGGGGTCGCTCATGCGGGACACACCGCCGGCTGCGCGTATGTCGGCCGGGATGCGCTCCAGTGCCATGACGGCGCAGGCGCCGGCGTCCTCGGCAATGCGAGCCTGCTCGGGCGTGGTTACGTCCATGATTACTCCGCCCTTGAGCATTTGTGCCAGTTGGCGGTTCAGTGTCTGTCTGTCTTCCATTTTTGTCTGTCGTCTTAATGAAGTGAAATGGTTTGGTGGCGGGATGGGGTTAAAGTGGTTATGAGCAGCGCTGCTCTGTCCTGCCGATGTCGGTCGTGTCTCTCTCCGTCACGCCTTTCTGAAGGCGGTCGGGCTCATGCCACGATATTTCTTGAAGAAGCGGGTGAGGTGGGCCTGCGAGGAGAATCCATAGGCGTAGGCTATCTCTTGGATGGTGCGGGTGCTCGACTTCAGTTCCTTCTCGATGGCCTCCATGATGTGGCGGTCGATGATGGCCTTGGGCGAGTGGCCGGCAATGCGTCGGGTCACCTGGGAGAGATAGCGGGGCGAGACGTTCAGCCGTTCGGCATAGAAGTGCACGTCGCCGTTCGTGTGCAGATGGCGGCTGATGGCTGTCAGAAAGTCGGCATATAACTCGCTGCTGCGGCCGTGCAGGTCGGTGCGGGGAAAGTGGGTGGCTACATAAGCCCCGGCTCGCTCCTGTGCCTCGGTCTCGTTGCATCCTTCGTTCAGATAGAAGGCTACGGCGCTGGCGTAGCAGTTGGCACGCCCGTGCATATCCTGCTGTTCGGGGCGCACTACCAGCGTACACAGCGGGAGCAGACGCTCCAGGATCTCGTCCACCAACGTACGCTCCACCAGCACCTCGCCTTGAGCCGAGCGAAACACGGGGTCGTAGATGACGTGCTCCGGGCGGTAGCGTCGCAGCGAAGTGACGATGACGTCGAGCACCTCGCGCGTTCGCACCATACCTATCTTTACCACGCGTGGCTGCATGTCGTTCATCACGGCCTCGATCTGTCCCTGTACGATGTTGCCGGGCAAGTCGTAGAATTCCTGGATGCCCAGCGTGGTCTGCACGGTCACCGACGTGATGGCCGTCACGGCATATCCGCCGAGGGCTGCAATCGTGCGTGCATCAGCCTGAATGCCCGAGGCCCCTGTCGAGTCGCTGCCCGTTATCGTCAATATCGGTCTTTGGTTATCCATTATTCGTAATCTCTAATCTTTAATCTCAATCCTCACCCCCTGTTCCTCAGAAAATCACTGCAAAGGAACTGCATTTCTGCGACATGGCAAAGCACCGTTCCCGTTTTGATAAAGAAAAGACTGCTTTGTGCATCTATTTCTCATAAAAAAGTTATACCTTTGTACCGCATAAGCCAATATGGCACATAACTTCAAACATTATGTTAGAGAAAATACAGAAGATAATGGCCGAGGTGCAGGCCCTCTCCGCCAAGAACGCTGAGGAGGCTGAAGCACTGCGCATCAAGTACCTGAGCAAGAAGGGCGAGATCACGGCCTTGATGAACGACTTCCGCTCTGTGCCTGCCGAACTGAAGAAGGAGGTGGGCATGCGCATCAATGAGCTGAAGGCTGCCGCACAGGAGAAGATCAACGCGCTGAAGGAGGCTGCATGCGTGCAGGAAGCTGCCGCACCGGGTATCGACCTCACCCGCACTCCCTACCCGATCCCCCTGGGCACGCGCCATCCGCTTACCATCGTCAAGAACGAGATTGTGGACATCTTCAGCCGACTGGGATTCACGTTGGCCGAGGGGCCCGAGGTGGAGGACGATTGGCATGTGTACAGCTCGATGAACTTTGCCGACGATCATCCCGCACGCGACATGCAGGATACCTTCTTCGTGGAGACTCATCCTGACATCATCCTGCGCAGCCATACGAGCAGCGTCCAGGCTCGAGTGATGGAATCGACACAGCCTCCCATCCGTGTCATCTGCCCGGGCCGCGTGTATCGCAACGAGGCCATCTCAGCCCGTGCCCACTGTTTCTTCCACCAGGTGGAGGGACTCTATGTGGATCGCAACGTCAGCTTCACTGACCTGAAGCAGGTGCTGCTGCTCTTTGCTCAGGAAATGTTCGGTCCCGACACCAAGATACGCCTGCGCCCCAGCTACTTCCCGTTCACGGAACCCAGTGCCGAGATGGACGTCAGCTGTACTCTCTGCGGCGGCAAGGGTTGCAGCCTGTGCAAGGGAGCCGGGTGGCTCGAAATCCTGGGCTGCGGCATGGTGGATCCCGCTGTGCTCGAAGCCAGTGGCATCGACAGCACGCAGTACACGGGCTATGCTTTCGGCATGGGTATCGAGCGCATCGCCAATCTGAAGTATCAGGTGAAGGACCTGCGCATGTTCTCCGAGAACGACGTACGCTTCCTCGACGAGTTCGTCAGCGCTTAGAGGTCTTTTCCTATAGTTTTTATAGTTCCTATAATATCCTATAATAAAAAACTGCGAGGGGGATGCCATTCGGCATCCCCCTCGCTTGATTTTGTGCTTTGTCGCTTACCACTGGTCGTTCCAGACGTTGCGTCCCTTGGTCAGGGATGCTCCTGTGGCGTCGGTCTCCTGCAGGGTGCCTTTCAGGCTATCCTCTGTCGCTTTATAGCTCATGCCGGACGCGGAAATAATGTGATTTACCATCACCTTGTGCGTCTCGACAGTAGGTTTCATATATGTCTTCTTCATAATCTGTATGTTTGTTAGTGGGTGGTTGTTTTTTACTTGATATACTTCTTTCCGGGGATGGCAGCGGTGTATGCTGTGCTGCTGGCCGTGGGCTCCGTACCGTCGGTGGTGTAGTAGATCGAGGCTCCCTCTGTAGCACAAGCCAGCTCCACACTCTGTGCTCCGTAATACGTTCCTTCAGGCAGAGAGAACGAGGGAGCAGCAACGGCTGCGGGAGCACCTTCTTCTATTTCAAACGTTACTATGACCTTTTGAGTGCTTCCTGTTGAACTTCCATTAATGATTTTGAAGAAGCCATTTCCTACTGTTGTGTTGCTACTTGGCTGCGCTTCGGTTCCATAATACTTTGTAAAGCTTCCAGATTGACTGGTGAATGAAATGTTCTTTATCGTGCCCAAATCTGTGCTATTGTATATATAGCCTGCGTCCTTCTGCCACTGCATGGCACTGTTTTTTTTCATTATTTGATAGGAGGTCCACTTTACCTCCATAGTCTTTGTCTCGTCTGTGGTACAAACTGCATTGGATGTCTTCTCGTTGTTGTTCGCCGCGTAACTTGTTGTATTGAAGTCGTTGGCGCTAATCGTAAGCGTGTACGTCACAGTCTCTCCCCACACATTGACGGCCACGACGCCGAGGAGGAGCAGGAGCGTGGCTCGCAGTTTAAGTAAGTTTAGTTTCTTCATTGTGTTTAATTATTTAATGATTAGTATTGAGGTTAGTTGTTCTTTGTGCAGAAACATAGCATGCGGGCACAGCAATCATGGCGAATGCTGTGCCCGCATGTGCGGACACTCCCTGAGGGGCGTGCAATAAGGTGGATGGGGTTAGTTTATTAGTAGGTGGGGGGTACTAACTTATTCTCCACTATGCAGGAGTGCATAGTGGTTTGCCGTTTGAAGGTGCATAGAATGAGTAGGTCTGCCATAGGATACAGGGTTTTGTGGTTCAAAGATCCATTCTTTTTGTGGAACCACAAAATAAATGGCGGGATATTTTGAGTTTCACCTGATGCTGTTTCGCCACGGAGAGCGGCAGGATGAAGTGAGCGTTACATCCTGCCGCTTTCCGTGGTGAGAGTCAGAGGCTTTCGAGCATTCGCTTGATGACCACCGTGGCGCTGATCTCACGATTAGCCGCCTCGGGGATGACAAGCGAGCGGGGCCCTTCGATGACGTCGTCGGTGACGATCATGCCTCGACGCACGGGCAGGCAGTGCATGAAGTGGGCGTCGCGGGTCCAGCTCATGTGTTCGGCATCGACGGTCCAATGCATCATCGTGTGGTAGTCGTGGAGTATCTTGCCGTAGTCGTCGGGGCGGGTGACGCCCGGGCAACTCCAGTTTTTGGCATAGACGAAGTCGGCTCCCTCGAAGGCTTTGCGCTGGTCGTACTCGATGCGGGCGCCTCGGGTGAAGGCGGGGTCGAGTTCGTAACCCTCGGGATGCGTGATGACGAAGTCCACGTCGGCCGCCATCATCCACTGGGCAAACGAGTTGGGCACGGCCTGCGGCAGGGAACGCGGGTGGGGGGCCCAGGTCAGTACGACCTTGGGTCGCTGGTTCTCCTTGTGTTCCTCGATGGTGATGAGGTCGGCAAAGGCTTGCAGGGGATGCACAGTGGCCGTCTCCATGGCGAAGACGGGACGGCCGCTGTAGCGCACGAACTGCTGGAAGACAGTCTCGGCATAGTCATAGTCGCGGTCGGTGAGTCCGGCAAAGGAGCGGATGCCGATGAGGTCGCAGTACGAGCCCATCACGGGGATGGCCTCCAGCAGATGCTCGCTCTTGTCGCCGTCCATGATGACGCCGCGTTCTGTCTCCAGTTTCCAGGCGCCGGCGTTCACATCCAGCACAATGACGTTCATGCCCAGATTCATGGCGGCCTTCTGTGTGGAAAGTCGCGTGCGAAGGCTGTTGTTGAAGAAGACCATCAGCAGCGTCTTGTTGCGCCCCAGTTGGTCGAAACGGAAGCGGTCTTGCTTCAGTTGACGTGCCTCCTCGAGTGCTTGAGCCAGTGGGCCCAAGTCTTCGACGTTGAGAAAACTTTTCATGTCCTTTATCTTTTAGTTTATCTTTTTAGCGAGAATGTCAGCACAGGCTTGGCCCTCTTTACGGGCTCGTCAGCCGTTATCTCTATATCGTTCAGCAGCATTGCCTTCGGTCCTACGACGGAAAAGCGCGCGCCGCCCCATTCGCTCGTCGTCACGGCCTCCTGCTCTGAGGAGAGTGCACCGATGTGGCGAATAATATACACGGACCCCAACCTGATGTCCTTCGGTCCGATGAGCGTTTCGCTGCCATCTTCGACGTTGATGCGGTACATAAATTCGTCGCGCCAGAGGTATGCATGGTCGTAGCCTTCGCGCTTGGCACTGCGTAGCAGCATTTTCCGCATCTTGCTCAGCGGAACTGTCTTGCTGCTTTCTACACGCAGCACGCCGGGCGCCGTACTCACGCCCATCGGGCCATGCCAGTCGAAAGGATTGTTGAAGCGCAGGTTTCCCGTCGGAGCAGGGGTGCCCAGTGCCGGCGTGGCGCCACATAGTTGCCCACGGAAGATGCCGTGTTCCACCAGCGTTACGGCCTGCGGCGCCTGCCCGTTGGCATCTGCTGTGTAGTAGCCCACAAGCGGCTTGCCTTCCCACTGACGCAGCGTCGGGTCTTGGCGAATACTAATCTTCTCGTCCACAATCTTGCGGTCGCGCCTCACAAAGATGCTTCGGTCGCTCTCCGTAAACGGATGTCGCGCACGGAAAATGTAGTTTCCGGAGCCGGTTAGGTTGTATATTCTCCGGCTGGCGCCGTTCTCCAGAAGCACGGGTCCCACGTAGTAATCCTCGGCTATCGAGTCGCGGAGCGTACTGAGCCGGTTGCCTACGTACTGGCGCAGTTGCCGGATAAATTGTGCACTGTCGGCCAATGCTTCGCTGGCTGTACTATATTTTTTCTCATGCTCGGAATTAACATCCCCTACGTTCGCTTTACGATATAGGTGGAAGTCGAAAACGATGGTTACAACGTCGTCCTGCGGCTGTGCCACGCGGACGCCCTCGCTCGTCAGGCGGTAGATGTCGGCCTGCCTTAGGGTTATTTCCGCCCGGCTGTCGGTCAGTTCGGGGAACTCGTTGGCGATGAGCGAGAGGCGCTGCGCGTAGGCTGCCAGTTCGTCGGTGCGCAGATTTTCGCTCTCGGGCGCGCGTTTCTGAACGCTCACCACGGGCTTTGCCGCGAAGAACTCGTCCAGCGCCTCCTCGTCCTTGGGCCGTGTCACCTTCTTCAGGTCTCGTTTCTTGTTTTCAAGGTCGGAGATGGCCTGCTTGTATCTGGCATCTGTGGCGAGCCACGCCTGGCGGCGCAGGTTGTCATAGTCCAACGCCATTGGGATTCCGGGACCGTCCATGTCTGGTTCTGCGTTTCGCAGGCTGCTGCAGTGATGGTCGCCCAAGACTACTTGCGCATCGAAGTTCTGCGTCCACGGCCAACAGTCGAGCATCGTGAGTTCGCCACGCGAAGCGGTAATTTTCACCTGTCGTTGACGCTGCAGGCGGTAGTCGATGAGAAACGGCGCTGGCTGTCCTTCGGCGCGCAGGCTGTCCATCGAACGCTGCATCTCGTCGGACAGCGCACGAAAGACGACATCCTCCGGAGCCGAGCCCGCCACGGCGGCATTCTTCCGTCCCATCTGCGGAGCGGCCAAGTTCGGCATCAAAGACGACTTCGCCTGCACACGCTGTGTCTCTATCTTCGTGCAGAATATCATGGGCGAGGTGGCGCTCACCGGCACCCATCCGCTCTCGGCACCACACACGCCGATGAACGAGGAGGGTGTGTCGCCGCCCGCTGCGATGTTAGAGAACATAGCGAGGGGCGTACCGATGAGGCTCACTCCGCGCACCAGCTCGTCGGGCCGCCCGTCCACATAGATGCGGTAAACCTCCACCGGCTTCACGTCGAACGAGTTAATGCTCCCGCCCTCGCCCGTTCTGGTGTAGCCACCGCTGGCACTCTGGAAGAGATAGCCGTATTCCTTGCCCTGCCGGCGTGCCTCGTCGAGCAGCATGTGTCGCAATTCCGCCTCCGTGTGCGGTTTTCGTGTCTCCACCACGAGGTTCGACTGCCGGCTCACGGGGTCGCGCCCAGCGGCCGTGCGGCCGTGGCCGTTGCTCTGCGGAAAACTGTCCAGTGGCACGCGGCTCATCAGGAATTCCCTGAGCACGCCGTTCACCACATTGTCCACCCGACGGGCTCGTGTCCCTTCGTCGTCGTAGACGTAACCGCCGTTCAGAGGCTGCGCGCCGTAGTGCGTTAGCGTGGGGTCGCAATATACCTGAAATTCTGTGGGTAGCACCTGCTCTCCCACCATCTTGCGGAACGTCTGTCCGCCTGTCTTCATACGGTGTCCCTCGAGCCGGTGCCCGAATATCTCGTGGAAGAAGACGCCGCTGGCAGGACCACTCAACAGCGCCGGTCCCGTATAAGGGTCTGCGACAGGCGCCTTGGCGAGTGCGACAAGGCGGCGAGCCACGTCCTCGGCGGCGCTAATCATCGTTGCCTCGTCGGGCAAAGCACCCAGCGACGTGGCGTAGAAACTCTGCAAGAGTGGCAACACCATGCCGTCCTCTGTTTTCACTGACGCCTGAATAAATACACGAAAACTCACGCGGTTCTGCACGATGGCCGCGCCCTCGGTATTAACCAAGTGCGCACGCTGGTTCTCCATCTGCAGTACGGCTTCTGCCCTGTTGAACTGCGGATACTGGCGGAAGGCTGCCGTAACGTGGCAGAGACGCGTCTCCCACGCACGCTGTTCCTCCGCTGTTAGCGCGGGACGGGCGAGAGGTGCCTCGTAGTACGTCGCGCCCTTCTCTCCGACGGGCGCGCTGAAGCAGGGCGCCTTGTCTTCGTTGTCGGCCTGCGAGCGCAGTTTACTCTGTGCGCTGCGATAGGCGTTGGATGCGAGGTCGTATGCGGAAATCATCGGCAGCCACATGGCAGCGCGAAGGGCCTCTGCCGAACCGTTGCCGAGGGGCAGGGCACTCGAGCCGACGCTGGATTGGTTGCTAAACTTGAAGTTATCCAACTCGGGCGAGCCGACACGCACCTGTGGGGTGAAAGTGCGATTGTGGCGCTGGTGCGAATTGTAGAGGAAGCCAAAGGAGGCAACTATGTCGGCCTCCCATGTCTCCAGCACACGGAAACTCATGAAGTAGGGCTTCACGTCTTGCTGCTGCAACTCGTCGAAGTCGGCAGCCAGTTCCTCGCGGAGCACACGCAGCAGGGTGTCTGTCTCCGCCGTCGGCACAGCGCCGACACAGAGAGCGAAGAAGGAAATCAGCAGGATGCAGGCGATTCGTTTCATCGTATTGGAAGATTTATTTCTAAGGACGCGTCTGGCCGTTGCCGCACACAATCCACTTGTAGGTTGTAATCTCCTCGAGCGCCATCGGGCCTCGGGCGTGCAGTTTCTGCGTCGAGATGCCTATCTCTGCACCCAGCCCGAACTGGGCGCCGTCGGTGAAACTCGTCGGCGCGTTGTGATAGACACAGGCGGCATCGACCTCGGCGAGGAAGCGGCGTGCCGTAGTCTCGTTCTCGGTCACGATTGATTCGCTGTGACCCGAGCCGAATGTCTGTATATGACGGAGCGCCTCATCCAGGTTATCCACGGTCTTCACGGCCATGCGCAGTGCCAGGAATTCGGTGCCGAACGAGGCCTCTGTGACAGGCACGGCGCCCGGCAGATGGGGCAGTGCGCGCTCGTCGGCCTCAACAACGCATCCCATCTCCAGCAGCGGACCGCACAACTGCGGCAGGTCCTTCAGCCGCTGCCTGTGGATAATCAGACAGTCCAGCGCGTTGCAGACGCTTACGCGTCGCGCCTTGGCGTTCGTCACGATGGCCGTGGCTTTCTGCAGGTCGGCATCGGCATCCACATAGCAATGCACCACGCCTGCCCCTGTTTCTATAATAGGAACGCGCGCCCGCGTGCGTACATATTCTATTAGTCGCTGGCTGCCGCGCGGGATGATGAGGTCCACCAGTCCACGTGCCTGGAGCAACTGGTCCGTAGCTTCGTGGGTGGTGAGTAGCAGCACCGTTTCCTGCGGCAGGCCGTGACGCTGAAGCACACGGCGTATGAGGCTGACGATGGCGCGGCATGTCTGCTCGGCATCGCGTCCGCCCTTCAGGATGCAGGCGCTGCCTGCCTTGAGGCAGAGCGAGAAGCAGTCAAAGCACACATTTGGGCGTGCCTCGAAGATGATGCCGATGACGCCGAAGGGCACGCTGACGCGCGAGAGCTCGAGCCCATTGGGGAGCGTGGTGTGCTTCAGCACGCGACCCACGGGCGAGGGCAGCGAGGCCACTTGGCGCAGGTCGGCAGCGATGTCGGCCAGGCGTTTTTCCGTCAGCTGCAGACGGTCATATCGCGGGTCGTCCTGGGGCATCTGACGGAGGTCGAGCGCGTTGGCCTGGAGTAGCTGGGGGATGGACTGCAGGGTGGCGTCGGCCAGGTCGAGCAATACGTCATTGATCGTCGTGGGTTCGATGCCCGTCAGGCACCGGCTGGCATCCCGGACAGAGGCAAAGGCGGTATCGAGCGTGTTCATGGGAGGAAGTGTGTAAAGGGGAGTGAGGGAGTGGGGGAGAGGAGCAGGTCGGTGAGCACGTGTTCTCGTTTGCCGTTGGCGATATAGACATGGATTCCGGCCTGGGCTGCGGCGAGCGCAATGTGGCACTTGCTCTCCATGCCGCCTCGTCCGGCCGACGAATGTTCCTGACTGATGTACTGGGCTATGTCCTGCCCGGCCCTGACCTCGCGGATGAGCCTTGCCTCGGGACTGCTGGGCGTGCCGTCGTAGAGTCCGTCCACATTGCTGAGGATTACCAGCGCCTGGCATCCCATCAGGCGGGCAATGAGGCCGGAGAGTTCATCGTTGTCGGTGAACATCAGTTCGGTGATGCACACCGTGTCGTTCTCGTTGACGATGGGCAGCACGTCGTGGTCCAGCATGGCCTGCATGCACTGGCGCTGGTTCTCGTTCTGGCGGGGTGTGGAGAAGTTCTCCTTGGTGGTCAACACCTGTCCCACATGGATGCCGTGGTCTCGGAAGAACTCCACGTAGCGCCCCATCAGCTTGGCCTGCCCCACGGCCGAGAAGAGCTGTCGCTGCTCCACGCTGTCCATGCGTCTGGTCTCTGACTGTGGCAGGTGCATCTCGCTGCGTCCGCTGGCCACGGCTCCCGAGGATATGAGGATGACCTGGAGCCCGGCGCGTCGCAGGAGAGCCAGCTGATCGACGAGTGCCGACATGCGGGTGATGTCGAGCGTGCCGTCGTCGCGTGTGAGGACATTGCTGCCCACCTTGATGGCGATTCTTTGGTATGTCATGTTTCTCTTATTTCTTCTCTGGCAGTGCTGCTAAGAGTCCGCGGATTACAGCGTTGGTGAAGCCGGCCTGCTCCATGGCGTTCAGTCCGCGGATGGTGAGGCCGCCGGGCGTGGTGACGCGGTCGATCTCTGCCTCGGGATGGGCGTTGGGGCGCTCGAGCAGGCTGGCGGCGCCGCGCAGGGTCTGAGCCACGATATGCTGGGCCTCGGCGGCACGGAAGCCTAACTGGACGCCGCCCTCGCTGGCTGCGCGGATGTAGCGCAGGGCATAGGCTATGCCACACGAGGCCAGCACCATGCCGGCGTTCATCAGTCGCTCCTCCACCAGCATGGCGTCGCCCAGCTCGCGGAGAATGGCCAGCATCTCGCTGTCTGCCTGCGGAGTGGTATGGCGCGAAGCGATGAATGTCATGCTCTGGCGCGTGGCGATGGCTGTGTTGGGGATTAGATAGTAGAGGGGCATGAGGGGGAACAGTTCTTCAAGGCGGTCGAGTCCTATGCCTCCCACCATGGAGCATACCCTCTGCCAGCGGCTGTCGAGGATGGGAGAAAGCTGAGCAGCTACCTCGGCCAGCTTCCAGGGTTTCACGGCCAGGACGACGACATCGGCCTCGGCAACGCATTGGCAGTTGTCCGTGGTGGTGCCGATCTTGGGGTACTCCTCCTTCAGCTGTTCCAGTTTTGCAGGGCTGGGATTGCTGACCGTGATGTCCTCTTCCCTGACCCGTGTGCCCTGTGCCAGTCCACGGGCCAGTGCGCCGCCCATGTTGCCGGCGCCGATGATTGCGAATTTCATTTTATTCCGTTTTCTGGTTTTGACGCATCGTTTTGCCTGATCTCCACGCGCCGTATCTTGCCGCTGATGGTCTTGGGCAGCTCATCGACGAACTCGATGATGCGCGGGTACTTGTAGGGGGCGGTGGTGTGCTTGACGTGCTCCTGCAACTCCTTGACCAGCTCGGGCGAGGCCTTCGGTTTCCATTCCTGGCCCAGCACTACGGTGGCCTTGACCACCATGCCGCGTGTGTCGTCGGGCACGCCGGTGATGGCGCACTCCACCACAGCGGGGTGGGTCATCAGGGCGCTCTCCACCTCGAAGGGCCCGATGCGATAGCCCGAACTCTTGATGACGTCGTCGGCGCGTCCCTCGAACCAGTAGTAGCCGTCCTGATCGCGCCAGGCCATGTCGCCCGTATGGTAGTATCCGCCGTACCATGTGGCCCGTGTCAGCGCTGCGTCGCGATAGTATTCGCGGAAGAGACCGAGGGGTCGGTGGCCGTCGCGCACGCGGACGACAATCTCGCCCTTCTCGCCGTCCTCGCAGGGAGTGCCGTCGGGGCGTATGAGGTCCACGTCATACTGGGCATTGGGCTTGCCCATGCTGCCGGGCTTTGGCGTCATCCAGGGCATGGTGCCCAGGGTCATGGTGGTCTCCGTCTGTCCGAATCCCTCCATGAGGCGGATGCCTGTAAGCTCATAGAATCGCTGATATACGGCGGGGTTCAGTGCCTCGCCGGCGGTGGTGCAATAGCGCAGGGCCGAGAGGTCGTACTGCGAGAAGTCCTCGCGAATGAGGAAGCGATAGACCGTGGGCGGGGCGCAGAAGGAGGTGATGCGGTATCGCTCCATCTGACGCAGTATCTTGTCGGCGGCGAACTTCTCGTGGTCATAGACAAAGACACATGCTCCGGCAAACCATTGCCCGTAGAGTTTGCCCCAGACGGCCTTGCCCCAGCCCGTGTCGGCCACGGTGAGGTGGATGCTGTCCTGCGAGAGGTTGTGCCAGAAGACGCCGGTGGTCAGGTGGCCCATGGCGTAGAGGAAGTCGTGGGCCACCATCTTGGGCTCGCCCGTGGTGCCCGAGGTGAAGTACATGAGCATGATGTCCTCGTTGGTGTTCACAAAGGCGGGACGGACGAAGGCGGGGGCTGCGTCAATCTCGTCGTGATAATAGTGGTAGGCGGGTGGCGTGCCACCGACGTTTTGGTGGAGTGTCGCGGCGGGTTTGGTGGAGTGCCGCGACGGATTTGGTGGCGTGCCGCCGTTTTCAGTGCCCACGATGATGACCTGCTCCACCGTGGGGCTCTCGGGCAGTGCCTTCTCGATCTCGCCGGTCACGTAGGGGTCGTCCACGCAGATGATGGCCTTTACCGAAGCGGCATTGTTGCGATAGATGATGTCGTGCTTGGTGAGCATGTGGGTGGCAGGAATGGCTATGGCTCCCAGCTTGTGCAGGGCCAGGATGCTGATCCACCACTCGATGCGCCGCTTGAGGATGAGCATCACCATGTCGCCGCGGCCGATGCCGAGCGTGGCGTAATAGGAGGCGGCCTGGTCCGTGAGGCGTTTCAGGTCGGCAAATGTATATCGGTGTTCCTCGCCGTGGTCGTTGGTCCAGAGGAGCGCCAGCTTCTGGGGCGCTTCCTCGGCCCAGGCGTCCATGACGTCGTAGGCAAAGTTAAAGTTCCGAGGAATGATGAACTCCAGATGTTGCCGGTAGTCCTCCTCGGAGACGAAATGCGTTTGTTTCAGAAATCTTTCAAGCATTGTCGTGAAATGTTAGAAGATGATGGCCAGAAACTTGACCGGCTTCCCCTCCAGTGCCCGCATGCCATGGGGCTGGGTGGCGTCGAAGTAAATGCTGTCGCCCACGTTGAGCGTGAGCACCTTCTCTCCGATGGTCAGCTCCAGGGTGCCCTCGAAGACCATGTTGAACTCCTGTCCGGGATGTGCGTTGCTCTCTCGGGGCGCGTCGTCGGGCTTGGGCGACACGGTGACGATGAAGGGCTCTGCCTTACGTCCCCGGAAGCCGCTGGCCAGGCTCTCGTAGTGGTAGGCCTTGCGGCGTTCCACGCTGAGGCCCTGTCCGCGACGGGTGAGGAAATAGTTGCTCATGTGAGGCTCCTCGCCGAAGAGCAGCACGTCGAGGTCCACCTGATACTCACGTGCGATTTTCTGAAGGTTGGCCACGGAGAGCTCGCTCTCGCCGCGCTCCATCTTCTCGTACTGCTCCGTGGTGATGCCACAGAGGGCTGCCACCTCGCTCGCCTCGATGTCCAGCACGTCGCGCAGCCCTTTCAGCCGCTGGCCTATCTGTTTGATGTCTTCTGTCATGGGGGTGTTCTTTTTGGGGGTTCCTATAGTTTCTATACGACTCTCTTCAGTTTTTCGAGGAACATGTCGGCCTCGGCCATCGTCAGGCACAGAGGCGGCAGCAGGCGCAGGGTGTGCGTTCCGGCGCAGCCCGTGAAGCAGTGTTCCTCGAAGAGCAGGCGCTGGCGTATCTCCTTGTAGGGCTCGCTCAGCTCGATGCCTATCATCAGTCCGCGGCCGCGCACCTCGACAACCTTCCCCCCGACGAACTTCTTCAGTTCGCGGATGAGATATTCGCCTATACGGGCCGCATTCTCCACCAGATGCTCCTGTTCCATGACGTCGAGCACGGCGAGGGCTGCGGTACAGGCCAGATGATTGCCGCCGAAGGTGGTGCCCAGCTGGCCATAGACGGCCTGAAAATGCGGTGCGATGAGCAGGGCACTCATGGGAAAGCCGTTGCCGATACCCTTGGCCACCGTGATGAGGTCGGGCTTGACGCCCAGGTATTGGTGGGCAAAGAAGCGGCCGGAGCGTCCGTAGCCACACTGTATCTCGTCGCAGATGAGCACGGTGCCGTACTCGTCGCACAGCTGGCGCAGGCCTTGCAGGAAGTCGGCACTGACCATACGTATGCCGCCCACTCCCTGGATACACTCCACGATGCAGGCGCAGACGTCGCCCTTCTCCAGCTCGCGACGCCACGGCTCGATGTCGTTCAGCGTCAGGTAGGTGACGTGGCCGTTGCTGTTGATGGGGGCAATGATTTTGGGGTTCGCCGTTGCCTCGACGGCCAGGCTGGTGCGGCCGTGGAAGGCTTTCTCCATCGAAAGGATGCGCGTGCGCCCTGTATGGAAACTGGCCAGCTTCATGGCGTTCTCGTTGGCCTCGGCACCGCTGTTCACAAGGAACAGGCTGTAGTCTTCATATCCACAGGCACGGCCCAGGCGCTCGGCCAGCTGGCTCTGCAACTTGTTTACCACCGAGTTGCTGTAGAAGGCCAACTGCTGCAGCTGCGTGCTGAGCATCTCCACATAGTGGGGATGGCTGTGGCCGATGCTGATGACGGCGTGCCCGCCATAGAGGTCCAGATACTCCTGCCCCGTCTCGTCCCATACGTGGCAACCCTTGCCTCGCACGATGTTGATGGGGAAGAGGGGATATACGTTGAATAAGTTCATAGTCTTCAGTTCATAGTTCATTGTTAGAAGGCCGACGCCTTGAGGCTTAGTCCCATGCGCTCGTCGAGGCCGAACATCAGGTTCATGTTCTGCACCGCCTGCCCGACGGCACCCTTCAGCAGATTGTCGATGCAGGATATCATGAGCAGCTGGTCCTCGTAGCGTTCCACATAGACCACTGCCTTGTTGGTGCCCACCACCTGCTTCATGTCGGGGCTCTTGGTGACGAAGTGTGTGAAGGCGGCGTCCTGGTAATAGTCGGCGTAAATCTGCTGTACCTCCTCCAGCGGTGCCGTGCATCGGGCGTAGGCCGTGACGAAGATGCCACGGGCAAAACAACCGCGCTGCGGGATGAAGAGGACGCGCCCGTCGTAGCCGTGTCGCAGCTCCTGGACTGTCTGGTTTATCTCGAGCAGATGCTGGTGGGTAAAGGTCTTATAGACGGAGATGTTGTCGTTGCGCCACGAGAAGTGGGTGGTGGCCGATGGCTTCTGGCCAGCACCTGTGCTACCCGTGATGCCGTTCACGTGGATGTCGCCGCTGATGAGGCCGGCCTGCAGCGCCGGCAGCAGAGCCAGCTGGATGCAGGTGGCAAAGCAACCGGGATTGGCCACATGCTGTGCCGTTCGGATGATGTCGCGGTGGGTCTCGGGCAGACCATAGACGTAGTCATGACTGCCCCGGATGCGGAAGTCCTGGGCCAGGTCGATTATCTTTACGTGGGGCGGTATGGCATGCTCGGCCAGGAAGGCCGCGCTCTTGCCGTGTCCGAAGCAGAAGAACACAACGTCCACACGCTCGAAAGGCATCTCGTCGGTGAAGCGCAACTGCGTATCGCCGATGAGTCCTTCGTGTACGTCGCTCACCAGATTGCCCGCATTCGACTCGCTGTTGGCAAAGACAATCTCAACCTCGGGATGGCCGAGCAACACGCGTATCAGTTCGCCGCCCGTATATCCTGCGGCGCCAAGGATGCCTATGCGTATCATTCTCTTTCTCCCGGATGTGCCAGATAATATGCGCGCAGCGGTGTCGAAGTCACTTTGATGAAGCCCTTGGCATCCTCGCTGCTCCATGCCTTGGCTGTCTCGCCATACTCGCCCAGCTTGTTCTTCACCAGGTCGTCGGGCGTGTCGCAGCCCACGGTCTGGAACGAATAGGGACGCAGCTCGAGCGTCACTGTGCCGTTCACGTGGCGCTGGCTGCTCTCGAGCATGGCCTCGATATCGGGCATCACGGGCTCCAGATACTGGCTCTCATGCAGGAACATGCCGTACCAATTGGCCACCTGGTCCTTCCAGTACTGCTGCCACTTGCTCAGGGTGTATTTCTCGAGGAAGCGGTGGGCACCGATGATGAGCATCGGGGCGGCGGCCTCGAAACCTACGCGACCCTTGATGCCGATAATCGTGTCGCCCACATGGCAGTCGCGTCCGATGGCGTAGGCGGCGCCTATCTTCTCTACGGCCTGTATGGCGGCAATCTTGTCTTCATACTCCACCCCGTTCACGCTGCAAATCTCGCCCTTCTTGAACCCAATGCTCAGAATCTCGCTACCCTTGCGGGTGGGGTGTTTCAGATAGGCGCTTTCAGGCAGACCCTTCGTGCTGTCGAGTATCTCGCCGCCACAGATGCTGGTGCCCCAGATGCCCACGTTGTACGAATACTTCAGTTTCGTGAAGTCGGCATGGAAGCCGTGGGCGTTCAGATAGTCCACCTCCTCCTGGCGCGAGAGGTTGCGGTCGCGCGTCAGTGTGATGATCTCCGTGCCGGGAGCCATCACGAGGAAGGTCATGTCGAAGCGTATCTGATCGTTGCCCGCACCGGTGGAGCCGTGGGCGATGGCATCGGCACCGATTTCCTTGGCATAGCGGGCGATGGCCAGTGCCTGGAAGATGCGCTCCGAGGAGACGCTGATAGGGTAGCAGTTGTTGCGCAGCACATTGCCATAGATCATGTAGCGCAGACTCTTCTTATAATACTCGTTGGTCACGTCCAGCGTGACATATTTTACGGCGCCCAGCTTGTAGGCGTTCTCCTCGTTCTGCCGCAGCTGCTCCTCACTGAAGCCGCCAGTGTTGGCACAGGCGGCGTACACCTCGTAGCCCATCTCGCGGGTGAGGTACATCACATTGTAGCTCGTATCAAGGCCGCCGCTGAAGGCAACCACCACTTTCTTCTTGTTTCCGTTCATATCCTTATGTTCAATTGTTTATTCCTTGGCGGAGGTGGACTCGTTTTTCTCTATCCTCCTTATCCGTTCAATCACTTCCTGCGGAATCTTCACGGGCAGATGCTCCTCCGGGTCGAAGAGCATGGCTGTGCAGATGCAGAACTTTCGGTTGCGTTCCTTCAGCACGGGATAGTTCACGCAACCTTCGCAGCCATGCCAGAACGCTTCGTCATCCGTCAGGTCATCGAAGGTGACAGGCTGGTATCCCAGTGCGGTATTCATCTTCATCACCGCCTTGCCGCTCGTCAGTGAGAATATCTTGGCATGAGGCCATCGTGTACGGGCCAGCGAGAAGGTCATGTCCTTGATGCGCTTCGCAATGCCCAGGTGGCGGTAGTCGGGATGCACGATGAGTCCGCTGGTTGTCACGTACTGCTTGTTTCCCCACGTCTCGATGTAGCTGAAGCCGGCAAAGCGGCCTTCATGGAGCGCAATGACAGCCTTGGCCTCCTTCATCTTTGAGGCCAGGTATTCGTGAGTGCGCTTGGCGATGCCCGTCCCGCGGTCCTTTGCTGCATCCGCTATGGTTTTAAGGATGGTGTCCACGTATTTCTCGTGACTCTCGTCGGCCACCATCACGTCGATTTGTATTTCATTTTCCATCGTCAGAATCCTTGTATTTTACTTTGCCATGTAATGAAGGGATAATCTTCTGGATGCGGCGGGTCACCTCGGCCCGTTCTGCCCCTTCGGCCAGTACCACAAGTACTGTGTCGTCGCCGGCTACGGTGCCCAGGAACATACTCTCGCGGGCACGGTCGATGTCATAGGCCACCATGCTGGCATGGCCGGGAGGTGTGTGGACCACCATCAGATTGCCGGAGAACATCACGGCCCACTTGGCCAGATTGATTTCCTCGTGTGCCTGAGGCGCTGGCATGTGCTGCCCGTCGTTGGGCAATACGTAAACCGACTCGCCACTACGCGCGCGTACCTTACTTATACGTAGCAGCTTCAAATCACGGCTCAGGGTGGTCTGCGTACTGATAAACCCCGCCTTGTCCAATTCTTCCAGTAAGGCATACTGGCTTGATATGGGCTGGTTGCTCACAATCATGCGTATGAGCTGCAGCCGTGCCTTCTTGTCTTTCTTCTCGTGCATAATTATTGGGTTTGTGATATTTCTTGGGCAAAGTTACGACATTTTTTGCATATAGCGAGCATAAAGAACGAGAAATATGCAGCCGGACGTCATATTATATGCATTTGCCTCCCGTTTCCTGCGACTTTATGCGTAATTCGGCGGAAATGTGGCATGCGTCTGGTCACAATCGAAAAAAAATGTCTATCATTTGCTTATTTGACTGGAATGTATTACCTTTGTCCCGATAATCAACAGTACGACGTATGAAGCGATTTCTTTTTCTGAGCATCCTATATTTGTGCCTTTGCGCGAGTGCCCAGACCCCCACTTTTACTGTAAGCGCCCCGAACCAAGCTATTGTGGGCGAGAAGTTTAATTTGGTCTTCACGACCAATGCCCGCAAGGCCAGCGGTTTCCGTATCTCTTCGGTCGTCTCCATCCCCAAGGAGATAGGCGGACTCCACGTCGTGGGCTGTCCCCCGCTGCCGCAGCAGAAGGAGGCCTCCGTCAGCGAGTCGACTCCGACCATCGCCTACACCTACATCCTGCGTGGCGACTCGGTGGGCACCTATACGATTCCCGCAGCCTTCCTGACCGTGGATGGGAAGGAACTGGAGACAACGCCGGTCGAGGTAAGGATTCAATCCGCGGACGCCGCTCGCCCGGAGGAGGCTGCCGCGCAAACTGCTGGAAGTCCGTCGCAGACGCAGGAGAAGAAGGAACTGTCGGCGCCCACTGCCGACGCGAAGACACCGCGCGTGGACCTGAGCAAGTGGAAGGGCATGGGATTGCGACAGGCGAACCGCAACAATGCCGTGCAGCCGTATTTCAAGAAGTTGCTGCGGGCATCGTCCGTCAAGAAAATTGTCATCAACAATTACGAGACGAGCTATCGCTTCAGCGACGGCATGCTGGCTGTCTGCAACGAGGACACCGGCACGTGGGGCTTCTATGATGAGGACGGCAACCAGTTGCCCGGCGGTTTCAAGTGGTCTAAGCCGCTGCCCATGTCGCAGGACTTTGCCTTCGGCGCAGACCACTGTATCGTCTTCGAGCACGTCCTGACGGGCTCGGGTTTCCACAACTATCTCTGCTACATTCTCGACAAGAAGGGTAATGCCAAGCGTCTACCCGCAGGCGACAACGCCAGTTGTGTCTGGCCGTTCAACAACGGCGGGATTGCAGCGGTCGAGACGTCGGGCATCTACGTCTCGTTCTTCAACACGAAGGGTGAGCAAGTGCTGAAAGGCATCCACGCCGAGGAAGACGCGACTCCCATCGGCGACTTCATCGACGGATGGGCAAAGTTGTATGGCGGAATGGAAAAAGGCTACACCTATGTGAACAAACAAGGGAAGACTATAGGGAAATACTGGTTGAAGGCACAGAACTTCAGCGAGGGTCTGGCTGCCGTGTACGAGGAGACACCGAACGGTCGCCGCTGGGGATTCATCGACACGACGGGCAAGATGGTCATTGAGCCTCGCTTCTCCTACGAACCCGACCCCTTCTCGTGCGGCTACGCCCTGTTGTCGAAGCAGAACGGAAACATGGTTTTCATCGACCGCCAGGGAAAGGTCTGCAGCCCCGAAGCCAAGTGGTACTCGAGTTTCGTGGGAGGCTGGGCGTTCGCCACCAGTGAGCATTTCACCGAGAGTTGGATTATCGACACACAGATGCAGCGTCACGAGATGAACACGCAGGCGAACGTCTGTGTCGGGGGTGAGGAGATTTCCTACCTCTGCCGCTTTGGCCCGCCCCGCACGGTCTTCGACAATCAGTACATCGTAAGCCACGACGGGCCGTACAGCGGCCCCAACGAGGCCTACCTCATCATTCCGAAGACGGGGGTGAAATGCGACATGCGGTGGTCATGCCTCAGTGCTTTCAACTGTATTACGCCGCGACGCATACACGTGGCGTGGAACGAGGGCAACGTCGAGCATCATGGCTTCCTCAACGAGGACGGCGAGCTCTGCCTCGAGTTTGAGAAGGACGAGTTCTGAGCCTACCGTCGCGCTATCTCGTAGTAGATGCGTCCCTGCCCCTCGTCGCTGTCGGTGGAGACGGTGAAGACGAGGTCGCCGCCGTCGCAGGAGGTGGGGAGTCGCTTCACGCGGCGGCCGGCCGTGTCGAGTTCGTAGACGCGGAGGCGGCGCGGGTGGTCGAGGTGGAGGCGTATCCGGGCGCTGCCCCGCTCGATGAGGGTGCCGTGGCCCCAACGCAGGAGCACCTTGCGTTCGGTGTCGGCATAGACATTGCCGTCGCCCTGTACGTCGGTGATATGCGAGAGCTGCATGTGTCGCGACTTCGTGAGGTCGCGCCCGTCCAACGAACTGAGACAAACGGTGCCGGGCGCTCCCGATATGTCGGCCGAGAGCACGCCTGCCGTGTACTTCCCCTCTGGGGCAAAGATGCCACAGGTGCGCCCAGTGGCGAGGCGTAGTACGCCCGTCTGCTGATCCATCTGCAGCTCGTCGTCGCTCACAGCGTCGCCCCGCAGGAAGAGGCAGATGGAGGCGCGGTCGGAGGCTTGGGATAGCGGGTCGGTGGAGACATCGAAGTAGCCGGGGAAGTGCTGCTCGTTATCGACCAGTGCATCCGCCGTGTGGGCGTAGGCGAAGCGCCACAGGCCGTCCCAATCCTGCACGGCGGCGCGGGCACCGGTCAGTATGCCGCCCAGCCCACGGTAGCGTCCGGGGCCGGAGAAGTTCCACTCCGTGATGGTGTAGGGCTTGCTGAATCCCTTGGCATAGCCCTTGCGGAACATCTCGGGCCCGCCATAGGTCACGGGGTTGCGGTTGTCGCAGCGCGAGGGTAGCGACCAGCTCCGCTCCAGAAACTGCGGATGGTCGATGTAGAAATGGTTGTCCACGTAGTCGTAAAGCGAGGTGGCAGACTCGCCTTCGCCGTGCTTGAATCCGTTGTTGTCATTGGTGAGCAGTGCCTTGCAGCCCATTTCTCGCAGGAAGGCCGAGCAGCGTTTGGCGATGCGTCGTTCCAGATGGTCCTGGAAGTCCATGAATCTGCCCTTCCAGGCTTCCAGCTTCTCGTCGCGGCCGGTGAAGTCGCGGTAGGCCTGTTGCACGATGGGTTCCCCGGCTTTGCTGTCGAAGCCCATGAACAGCTCTCCCTCATTGATGAGCGAGATGAGCGGCATGCCAGGCTCGTCCTTGTACATGCGTCCGGTATAGGGATTGCGGTGTTCCATGAATCGACGTGCAAAGTGGCACCAGTTCTCGAACGCCGGTTCGTAGCAGCCCACCAGTGTCTTGAAGAGGTCCATGCCCACGTCGCCCTCACGTTCCACACCCAGTTCCTTCCATGTGACACGCCGCGAGACATACATGTCTGTGGTCACATAGAGCCCCTTCTTCATGGCCTGTGCCAGCAGATAGTCCAGGCGGTCGATCATCTCGGCATCGGTGTGGTTCCATGTATCGTCGTGGTGATGGATGCGTATTGTGTTGTAGCCCAGGCGTACGAGACGGTCGGTGAGTACGTCGGCCACCTCATGGGTGGGATAGTTGGCCGTAAAGCAAAGGTTCACACCGTAGAAACGGCGTGCCTGGCCGGGGCGTTTCTCGAACTCGAAGCTGCCTCCCACGGCCTTCAGCCACCCGTATTTCCCGGCGGGAGCCTCCTGCAGGTGCTGGCTCGAGAAGTCCAGTGCACTGCCTGCAACGATGTCCTTGTAGTTCCTTAGCCGCACCCACTGCTTGCCCTCGCTCACGGTGACCACAGGTTTGCGTCCCTCTTCTCCTTCGTCTGCCGTGACAGTCGCCGTTGTGGCAGGCTGATTGCTCGTACTGCTGCCTGTAGCCGTTGCGGTCGTGAGCAGTACTTGGCCCAGGAAGGCCGCGATGAATAGCTTCTGCATGTGTCTCATAGGTGTTTCTGATTGATATCCTGTGGCAAAGATACATGAATTTTGGCATATAGCATGCTTCAATGTAAGAAAAAGTAATTACTATCTTTCGTACATGGTGCATGAAACCAGCCTGTGTGAAGGCGTGCTTATATCTATTGACCGATTCGGATTTAATTGAAGTCCTGGATGTATATGGTGCCGGAGCTTCAATCAGCATACTTCTCGCTCTTTTCCTTGCTTTTGCCCTCGCTTAATTGTATCTATTTGTCTGGACTTTAGTGATATCGTATATGCTATAGGATAAAGATTTCGACTTCAGACGCCTCGGGCCGTCTGGTTAGACGCCTCGGGCCGTCCGAATAGACGCCCCGGGCCGTCCAACCGTCCGCCCCGAGCCGTTTTCCCTATCCACCCGGTTCCGTTTCCCTCCGGAGTCGGCTTCACATCCCTCCTGAGCCGGCTCCTTGTCCCCGCCTTCCCTGTCCCGTACATCATAGATAAACTCTTCCCTCGCCACAGGCGAATAAATCTGTCGTCTGTGTGACTCCATCGTTGGCTTTTCCTGCGCGATAACTGGCTGTCGAGGCAAATACGCAAGAGAGCATCGGATGTAATCCGATGCTCTCTTGTGTGGTGTCACCAGGAATCGAACCGGGGACACAAGGATTTTCAGTCCTTTGCTCTACCAACTGAGCTATGACACCATGAAATATTTCTTTGCATGCCATCGGGCGTGTTCCCCTCGGTTTTGCGGTTGCAAAGGTAGGGAGTTTTTTCGATACGTGCAACTTTTTACGCGATAAAATTAAAAAAAACGTGTCTTTCGTGCCTAAGTTCCGCGAAATCTTCGTAACTTTGCAGCGCCAAAGGCAATCGGAAAGTAGCGCAGTTGGTAGCGTACTACGTTCGGGACGTAGGGGTCGGGAGTTCGAGTCTCCTCTTTCCGACATGATTGAGGATGTGGTTTCGGCCGCATCCTCAATTCTTTTTATGGTGGGTTGGGGATTCGCATGGCAGGCTTCACCGTCGGGAGGAGCACGCTCCATGGGCCGATGGAGCACGCTCTTCTGCCGGATGGAGCGTGCTCTTCCGGACGCTGCCGTTTTCGGTGCATTTTATGGAGACGAACGAGGGTATGGGGGGAAACGAGAGGAGGGGTCCCGCGTATTGTCGGGACCCCTCCGATGATGTAGCTATCCGTCGGTGGAGACGGAGGCTTGTATGTCTCTCTGTCGGATTAGTAGAACAGGTAGCGATTGTCCACCACGTTGGCCTTCTCATAGAGTTCGCTGGTGAAGCTGCTGGATGCGCGCTTGCTCATCATGCTGGCCTGTTCTTCCTCCTTCTTCTGGTCATACTCGCCTGCGAGCTTGTTCTGGTTGAGCACCTGGAATGCATAAATGCCGGCGTTGCCCTTCACACCGCAGCGGAAGTCGCCCTTGGCTGCCTGGCTCACAGCACCGCTCAGTGCGGGCTCCGAGCTACCCACCTTGGAGATGAAGGCGTTGCTCGTGAAGGTGATGTGCTTGATGGTGTCTGTGATGACGTCGGCAATCTTCGTCACGTCGCTCATTGACTGTGCGCCCTTCATCTTCTCCATCAGCACGTCGGCCTGCTTGTCCTTCAGTGCCTCGGCTTTCACCTGGTCTTTCACCTCGGCATCGTCGAGTGTCTGATAGCCTTTCTTATGTATGCCATTGAGGATTATTACGAGCATGTGGTCGTTCTCTCCGCATTCGTAGAGCGGCGATACATCGCCCACCTTGGTATCCTTGTTGAATATCCAGCGCAGTGCGTCGCGTGTGCCATGTACGTTGGCCACGGTGTGTTCGGCGCTGGCCATGCCCTGACGGTTCTGCACGGTGTAGCCGGCTGCGGCTGCGTTTGCATTGATGTCCTCGGCAGTGGCGTTGCCGGCCAGGAAGCTGCTAAAGTCGTTGAAAGCCTTGTTGTAGGTCTCCTTGCTGAAGTCCTGTGTGCGCTTGATGACGGCTACTTTGTACTTAGGAAGGATGTTGCGACGGTCGGTGACCTGAGCGATGACGATGCCCTGTCCGTCGAGCACGATCTTCTGGTATACGTTCAGGGGAGCGTTGTTGATGGCTTCGATAAAGTGGCGGTTGTTCTCGTCCACGTTCTGGCGCTCATATTGTGCGCTGGTGAGCCATGTCTTGAGTGCGCTCTGGTCATACTTCTTGGCGATGGTGTCGAAGCTCTCGCCTGCGGCCAGGGCTGTCATGATACTGTCGGCCGTCTTCTCTACGCTGGCCATGTCTGCGCCGGGCACGCCGATCTGACGCAGTTCGATGGAGTCGGGGAGCATCACCTTGTCGATGATGCGGATGATGTTCAGGGTGTTGTCCTTCTCGTTCAGGTACGGACCCTTCTGCTGTCCCACCTCCATGGCATCGACTTCCTTGTCAATGTCGGAGGGAAGTGCGGCGCAGCGGATGGGGAGGGTGCTGTAGGCCACCTGGCTGGATGCTTCGCGTACGACCTTCGCGGGCTCGGCTCCCTCTTCGAGTGAGCGTGCATAGCCCTCCATCTCTTCGTAGAGCGCCTGCTTGTCTGCCTCGCTGGCCTTCACCTCGACATCGATGTACTGAATGTCGCGTGTCTCAAACTGAGCCCGGAACTGCTCCTTCATCTCGTTGTACTTTGCCTTCAGCTCGCTGTCGCTGACAGTGACGTCGCCGGCGGTGTTGTACGGGAGGACGGCCATCAGTATCTCATTCTCGTTGATACGTCCGTCATAGTGTGCCTTGGCGGCCACGGGATTGCTAATGAGTGCACCGCTGAGGAGCGACTGATACTTCTGGGCCAGTGTCTGCTGGCGCACGGTCTTCTCGATGAACTTCCAGTAATTGTGCATCTGCATGTACTGGTCCTTCACGTCGTTGCCTACCTCGGCCGAGTTCATAATCTCGTCATATTGGGAGAGGAACTGCTTGAGGGCATTCGAGTCGAAGCCGCCTTGCTGGGTGCGGAAGGGCGTCTGTGCCAGCATGGGGTTGCGTCCGGTGCTGATGATGTCCTGCAGTTCGGCATCGGTCACGCTGATGCCGAGCTTGTCACACTCGTGCTCGATGAGCTTGCTGTTGACCAGTGTCTGCCATACCTGATCACGGATCATGGACACCTGATCGTCGGTGAGCGACGACAGGCCGTTGCTGAACTTGATTACGTCAGAATACTCGTCCACCAGGGCGTTAAACTCCTGATAGTTGATCTTCTCACCATAAATCTTGCCGACACGCTGGTGGCTCTCGGTCTGTGTGTAGGAAAGCGCACGCACGAATTCCTCGGCGATGAATGCAAAGAGGGCAAGTCCGACAACGATAATGACGACTTTCCCATAGCTGCGAATTTTTTGTAATGCTGCCATTTGTTTTATTGTTTAATTTATTATTTCTGTTCGTTTGTCACCAAAAAGCGCACAAAGATATGAAAAAAAAATCATTCTGGCACACGTTGCGGCAGAAAAGTTTGGTTATTCCAGGACTTTCAGCCTTACAAGCTCAATCTTGGTGGTTGTATTCTGGATTATTTTGAATTCCCAGTGCCCAAAGCTTACCACTTCGTTCAGCTTGGGGAAGTTTTGATATTCGTGTAGGATGAGTCCGCCTACGGTGAGATACTCGTCGCTCTCGGGCAGGTCGAGGCCGAGTATCTCGTTGGCCTTCTCTATTTCGAGCCGTGCCGAGAGAATGTATTCGCCCTGGCCTAAGCTCTTGGCTACATAGCTGACGTTGTCATGCTCATCTTCAATGTCGCCGAAAATTTCCTCGACCAGGTCCTCGAGGGTGACGATGCCGCTCGTGCCGCCAAACTCATCGACGACGACAGCCAGCGAACGTTTCTGGGAAGTCAGTGTGCTGAGCAGCTTTTGGGCGTTCATCGTCTCGGGTACGATGGGAGCCTCGCGGATGGAGCGTGTCCAGTCGTCGTTCTCGCCCAGACGGAACATCTCGGAGGAGTGTATGTATCCCACGATGTTGTCGATATCGCCCTCGAAGACGATGACCTTGCTGTGGCCACTTTCGATGAAGTGGCTGCGCAGGACACGCAGTTCGGTTTGGCGGTCCACGGCGTCAATCTCGGTGCGTGGTACGATGCAGTCGCGTACCTTCACGTTGCTGAAGTCCAGCGCATTCTGGAATATCTTCACTTCGTCTTCAATCTTTTCTTCGTCCTCAATCTTGTCGATGTTGCTCTGGATGAGATAGTCGAGGTCCACCTTGCTAAACGATTTCTCCTGCCGTCCCTGCTCAACGTGCATACCTATCATGCGCAAGAGGCCCTTGCTGAGCGAACTGGTGAACTTGCTGACGGGCCACAGCAATATATAAAATATATAGGTAGGGAGGGAAAAGATGCGCATCATGCGATTTGGGTTGAGGCGGAACAGTGTCTTGGGCAGAAATTCGCCGGTGACGAGCACGATGAGCGTGCCCAGCAGTGTCTGGATCAGGATGCAGAGCCATTCGTGGGGGCATGCGCCGTCGGCCACGTGAATGCCCAGGGGGACGAGCAACGTCTCGTTGATGAGCTTAGCCATCAGTATTCCATAGATGACCAAGCAGATGTTGTTGCCCACAAGCAACGTGGAGATGAAGTTGTTGGGATGGGCATAGAAGGTGTCGATAAAGCGTGATGAGAAACCACGTTCGTTCCGGTCCATCTCGAAGCGAAGCTTGTTGCTGCTTACGAACGCGATTTCCATCCCGGAGAAGAAGGCGGAAAAGAGAAGCACGATGAGTGTCTCGATGATTAAAGCGGAGTCCGGCATCATTCGTCTGTCTGTGGATTAGGATGGGGGTTGAACTTTATGGGCTGGGTCTTTGGCGCCGGTGCCTTGAGGGGCTTGGGCGGTTCGGGGGTGAGGGTGGAGTCGGCCGTCAGTGTGCTGTCGGCATCGGCCGTGTTGGCAGTTTCGGTGTCGGAAACGGGGAAGGCTCCGGCCGAGTTGCTGACACTGTACTTCGTCATCTGCTCGTTGCTGCGAAACTCCGTGCCCTCCAGCTCACGCTCGGGCGTGATAATGTGCATGTACTGATGATTCCACATCTCGTGGGATGTCAGGTCCCAGAATAGTTCCTCGGTCAGGAAAATGTCGTTCTTGGCATTGCGTATCACCACGCGCCCACGCAACTCCCAGGTGCGCTGGTCGTGCAGATAGGCGGTGTCGGCCTGTGCGTAGAGGTCGATGTGGAAGTTCTCGTCGAAGCGCTCCATGAGCAGCCCTTTGCGGAACTTCCATGTGGAGGGCATGTTTTCTGGGTTGTATATGTCCCACTCCTCGGCCACCAACCTGTAGCGCATCACGCCGGAATCGGAAATCAGTGTGTTGATGCCCACGGAGTGCATGAAGGGCAGCGAATCGGCGTCGGTGATGGCTTCGGCTGTGTGCTCCACCTCGCCGCCGCATGCTATCAAGCAGCACAGGAGGAAAAACAGGATGGCGCTTCTCATTATTTAATCTTGAACTTCATGAACCAGACTTCGTTGAAGGTCATGCTGAGATTTATCATAAAGAAGTTTTCTCTGATCATGTCTTTCTCGCTGGGCGAGCGACTCAGCCATTGCAGGTTCACGTTGACCATCGAACGGTTGTTGTAGAAGTTGGTAATTGGCACTCCGACACCAGCAGTCAGGCCGTACTCGCGAGGACCTTCCTTGCCGTTTATCTTCAGGTAGGGCGTGGAGAAGTGGGCACCGGCACGATATTGCATGCGGCGCACAAATTTGCTGCTATAAATGTCGGGTGTGTACTGAGCTCCGACGGCCACTCGAGTGCGATTCTTATAGGCACCGCGCTCCCCTGCATAGGTGGTAGCTGTGCCGTTTCGCCTCATTACGGGCATCTTGCAGTCGGCCCATTGTTCCTGCCGTATGTCGGCTGCCACGAGAAGGTTCTCCTTGTGCTGCCATGAAGCGCCCACTCCGTAGGTGTAGGGGAGGTCGAAGGGATGGCGGGCGGTGAGTTGCAGGCTGTCGCCGGCGCTGGAATAGCGTGTCAGCGTAGCGTCGCTGGCAATGCGATGGCCGATGCCGGCCGTGGCACCGAGCGTGAGCATGTTCTCGGCATCGAGTCGCAATGGATATTGCACACCGAAGTCTATCTTGTAGGTGCTGATATCGGAATTCTCTATCGAGTTCAGTCCGCTGTAGGTGGAGGTGCTTGAACCATTCTCGGAGAATGTCTGTCTCAGTTCATGGTCGAAACTGCCCCACAGGTAGCCCACATTGACTCCGACGGACAATTGAGCGAAGGGACGCCACCCCAGGCCTACGTACACCTGATGGAGCCCGCCGTCGCCGGAGTAGCTGCTTGTGCTGGTGATGGCCTGTGTGGTGGGGTATTGGCGTGCCACATTGTTCTCGGTCGAGAAGTTGTATCCGATGGTGGTATAGGGGACAAATCCGAATGACAGGCCCATCCCGCGACGTAGGCGGAGGCCGGCGTTCACGAAGTCGAGGTTACAGTTGCGCACGTTCATGCTGGCTGTCTGGGATGACAGATGGCCCAGTGATACGTTCATGCCCACATCGAACAGGAATGTGAGGGAATCAATGGCCGAGTAGGATGCCGGATTCTGCATGTTCACCCGATTGCCCAGGCGGATGCCGATGCCAGTGCTGCCCATGCCGCGATTGAAGCCCTGCGACTGGTCGGCCAGCGTACCGAGCCCGAAACGTGAATATGACGAGTTGCTCCCGTTGGTCTGTGCTTGTAAGGATGTGGCCAGCATCATGATGGCCCATAGCACTAAATATTTAAATGTATCTTTCATTTCGTCCTAATCCCTATTCTCTATTCTCTATTCCCTAATCCTAAATCATCGCCCTCATTGGATTCATTGTAATCCAGGATTCTGTTCAAGCCTCGTGGCACGATGTACTCGTCAGCCAGAATGATGTTCTTCACCCTCGCATCAAAATTGATCTTGTCCCCCCCGGTAAGGAAGATAACCAGTTGGGGGTATTTCCTGCGCATGGAGCGTATGTAACCCTCAATCTCGTATTTCATGCCGCGGAGCACGCCCGAGCGTATGGCTGTCTCTGTATCATAGCCCATGCCGGGAACCACGCCCTCGGCGCTGACCAGTGGTAGGCGCGCCGTGTGTTCGTGCAGCGCGTTTAGCCGCATGTGCATGCCAGGGGCGATATTGCCTCCCCAGTAGTTGCCGTGTGCGTCGATAACATCATAGGTGATGCATGTGCCTGCGTCGATGATGAGCAGGTCGCGCCGAGGCTGTAATGTGCTGGCACCCACTACGGCGGCCAGGCGGTCGGCACCCAGCGTCTGAGGCGTGCGATAGCGGTTCTTGATTGGCACGGGTGTTTCCGGCGTGAAGAACAGCATGGGAAAGTCTAACTTCTCCAGCTGTGTTCTTGCAGCGGATGTAAGGTCGCGCACGGTGCTTACAATGCCTTGCTGGAATGTATAATGGCTAACGAAATCATGCAGCGCGGCCAGTGTGTCGTCATCGGTCTTGACCTCCTCTATAGGCTCCTGGCCGTCAAAGGCCACCAGCTTGGCTACAGTGTTTCCTATGTCTATTATCAGTTTCACGCTGCAAAGATAGTGCAAATGAGCGACGTGACAAAGGGAAAACCAAAGTTTTTCATCCGACATCTCTGAGTGTAGCCTATTCTCGACCATAGGTCAGAGCAGTCAAATGAGTGACATGGCAAAAAGAAACGCCCGATTTCTTTTGTCATTCCACCCAATTGCACTACCTTTGCAGACGAAATGAAACGAGTATCATTGCTTTTGCTGCTTTGTCTGGCTCCCGTGCTGGCCTCGAAGGCCCAGTTGCCGTGCGACTCAATAGAAGCCTCGCTTATCACGTGCTCGCCAGGCGATGAGGTCTATTCGCTCTATGGGCACACTGCACTGCGCTGTCGCAACTTCACGCGTAAGGCCGATGTGGCATTTAATTACGGAGTGTTCTCCTTTGGCCAACCTCATTTTCTGTGGCGCTTCATCCTGGGTCAATGTGATTATATGGTGCTGGGGATTCCTTGGGATGTTTTTATTAAAGAATACGAGGAACGTGGCTCGCGCGTTACGCAGCAGACACTCAATCTGACGAGCGAGGAGGCTAATCGTCTGTGGGCGTATCTGGTGGTGAATTGTCTTCCGGAAAATCGCAAATACCGGTACAACTATTTTTACAATAACTGCACGACGCAAGTGCGCGACATGATAGAGCGAGCCGTGACGGGCAGTGTGACTTATGCAGAGGATTCCAGCCGCTCTGACGCTACGTATCGTGATCTGATACATTCCTATACGCAGTGTTATCCGTGGACTGGCGAAGGTTGCGATATCTTGCTTGGTGCCGATGCTGATCGTGTGGCTTCGGCCCGTGCTTCCCAGTTTTTGCCTGAGGTGCTCATGCAGAACATGGAACATGCGTCTGTCTCCGATGAGAACGGTATGGTACGCCCATTACTTCTTCGTACTGAAATTCTCTTACACGAGAGGCCTCGTGCTGAACAGCACGGTCTCATGTCTCCCGCTGTTGCTGGGTGGACTTTCGTTTTTCTCAGTCTCCTTCTTGTCGGATACGAAGTGTGGCGAAGGTGCTGGCTCTGGGTATGGGATGTCATTCTCTTGCTTGCCCGTGGCCTTTCAGGCAGTCTGCTCACTTTTATGGCACTCTTCTCGGAACATCCGGCTGTGGATTCTAACTGGCTCGTCGTGCTGCTGAATCCGCTGGCCTTTGTTGGGCTGTTTTTGGTGATCAGAGCCGCTTTTCGTCGTTCCCAAACCCGTTGGTTTGCCTTTGATTCGGCAAATTTACTCCTTTTTGCAGTAATTTTCCTGCTTGGCATGCAGAAATTTGGGGAATTAATTGTACCTTTGACCCTTGCTTTCGCCGCGCGTCCATTAAGTAGGTACGTACGCATGCGTCGCGCGACAACAAAAATATAGGAATGAGTACCAAGAGCTATCGCATCCTCACCTCCGTGATGGTCATTATGGCCATTGCTCAGGCAGAAGCTCAGACGGCGCCCGATGTGCCCCGTCTGGTTGTGAATGTCGTTATTGACCAACTACGTACAGATTACATGGAAGCCTTCTCGCCTTTCTACAGCGGGCAGGGCTTCATGCGGCTGATGCAGCAGGGCCGCATGTATTCTCAGGCCGAGTATCCCTTTGACACGCCTGACCGTGCCTCGGCTGTGGCTTGCCTGCTCACGGGCACAAGCCCTTACGTGAACGGTGTCGTCGGACAGCGTTGGCTGGATCGCCAGTCATTGCAGCCAGTCTTCTGTGTAGATGATGAGGCCCATGCCGGATGGCAAACCAAGGAGACCACTTCGCCGAAGAACCTCGCTGTAACCACCTTGGGCGACGAACTCAAGATTGGCACCGAGGGCCGAGGCCTCGTCTATTCCGTAGCGCCGAATCGAGACGCAGCAGTGCTCAGTGCCGGCCATGCGGCAGACGGCGCTTTCTGGATCAATGACGAGAGCGGTCAGTGGTGTAGCACCGCTTACTATGGAGATTATCCTCAGTGGGCCAAGGAGTATGAGCAAAAAAGCTCGTTGAGCAAGCGTATCGGGAGCATTTCCTGGTCGCCGATCAATGAGTCGATAGGCAACTTCAACTACTTTGTCTCCGCCACGGCGAAGAAGACGTTCAATCACAAGTTCTCGGGCGACCGCCGCTTCCGCGAGTTCAAGGCCAGCCCTTGCGTGAATGATGAGGTGAACCTCTTCGTAAAGCATGTACTACATAGTACCACGATGGGTATCGATGATGTGACGGACATCCTGAATGTCACTTTCTATGCCGGTACCTTTGACCATCAGAGTGTGAGCCATTATCCCGTGGAGTTGCAGGATGCGTATGTACGTCTGGACCACCAGTTGGCCGAATTGTTTATGAACGTCGAGAACCGCGTAGGGGAGGGTCGTGCCCTCTTCGTGGTCACGAGTACGGGCTACACCGACCCTGAGGATCCTTCCGACCTGAGCCGATATCGGGTGCCTACGGGAACCTTCTCCATTACGCGTGCCCAGCTCTTGCTCAATATGTACCTCATTGCGGTGTACGGCCAGGGCGACTATGTAGAGACATGCATGGGCAATGAGATTTATCTCAACCTGAAACTCATCGAGAACAAGAACCTTAACCTGGCTGAAGTGTTGGAGCGCAGTGGCGATTTCCTTATTCAGCTCAGCGGCGTGCGGGATGTTTATACAAGCCAGCGTCTGGCCCTCGGTGCCTGGACACCTGGTATCAGCAAATTGCGTAATGCATATAATCCGAAGTGTTCGGGAGACATCCTGGTGCAGGTTTCACCAGGGTGGGTGTTGGTAAACGAAAATACACACGAACAGACGTTGAGCCGTGAATCGTATGTCGGTTTCCCGCTCTTCTTCCTCGGATGTAATCTGCCTGCCGAGGTGGTACGTACGCCGGCGTCGGTAGATCAGGTGGCTCCCACACTGGCTCAGGTGATGCGCATTCGTGCTCCCAATGCCTGCAACCAGCCTCCCCTGACGGGAGTGCAGTTGCAGAGTAAGAAGTAATCCAATATAAACCTCACACATAAAGCATTCACACAATGGATATATCCAAGATATTAGTAAAACTTTTCGGCGACAAGAAGTCGCGCGACCTGAAGGCCTATCGCCCTTTGGTCGAGATGGTCATCAAGGCATACCCTGCCGTTCAAGCGCTTTCGAATGACGAGTTGCGTGCACGTTCTGCCGAGATTCGTAAATATGTAATTGATTCCGTTGCCGACCTTCGTGGGCAGATTGACGAACTGCGTGCCCGTATTCCCTCCACCGATATTCAGGACCGTGCCCCCATTTTCAGCCAGATTGACAAGCTGGAGGCTGAGGTGCTGGAACGTTTTGAGAAGACGCTTGACGAGGTACGGCCTGAGGTTTTCGCCATCGTGAAGAGCACGGCAGAGCGTTTCGCACATAACGAGAACGTCATCGTGACGGCTAATGACTTCGACCGTCAGCTGGCTGCACGTCACGATTTTGTTGATATTGAAGGTGACAAGGCCATCTATCACAACCACTGGGGGGCCGGAGGCAATGACACGAAGTGGGATATGGTTCACTTCGATGTGCAGCTCTTCGGAGGTACGGTGCTTCATCAAGGCAAGATTGCGGAGATGTTCACTGGCGAGGGTAAGACGCTGACGGCCACGCTGCCCGTCTTCCTTAATGCGCTCACCGGCAACGGCGTTCATGTGGTTACGGTGAATGATTACCTGGCCAAGCGTGACTCGGAGTGGATGGGCCCCATTTATATGTTCCACGGCCTCAGCGTAGATTGCATCGACAAGCATCAGCCCAACAGCGAGGCACGCCGCCAGGCTTATATGGCCGACATCACCTTCGGCACGAACAACGAGTTCGGCTTCGACTATCTGCGTGACAATATGGCCCAGCATCCGCAAGACCTTGTCCAGCGTGCTCATAACTATGCCATCGTGGACGAGGTGGACTCAGTGCTCATTGACGATGCCCGTACTCCCTTGATTATTTCCGGCCCGGTGCCGCGGGGAGACGACCAGCAGTTTGAACAATATCAACCTCTCGTGGAACGCCTTGTCGGTGTGCAACGCCAGTTGGCCACCCAGTATCTGGCTGATGCCAAACGCCTCATTGCCGAAGGTACGGAGAAGAATGACAAACAACTGACGGCCGATGGCTTCCTGGCCCTTTTCAGGAGTCATAAGGCTTTGCCTAAGAACAAGCCGCTCATCAAGTTCCTCTCAGAGCCGGGCATCAAGGCTGGCATGCTCTCCACCGAGGAGATTTACATGGAGAATAACAATCGTCGTATGCCTGAGGCTACCGACCCGCTCTACTTTGTCGTGGATGAAAAGCAGAACAGCGTGGATCTCACTGACAAGGGTAACGACTGGCTGGCATCCCAGGTGAACGATCCTGACCTGTTCGTGCTCCCCGACATTGCCACCATCATGTCGCAGATTGAGTCATCGGGCGGTAGCGAAGAGGAGATTATTGAGAAAAAAGACAAGGTGTATAATGACTATGCCGTCAAGAGCGAACGCGTGCACACCATCCAGCAGCTGCTGAAGGCTTACACCATGTTCAACCTGAATGACGAATACGTCATTCAGGATGGTGAGATAAAGATTGTGGACGAGCAGACGGGCCGTATTATGGAAGGTCGCCGTTGGAGCGACGGACTTCACCAGGCTGTCGAGGCCAAGGAGCACGTCACCGTACAGGCCGCCACACAGACCTATGCCACCATCACCCTGCAGAACTACTTCCGCATGTATCATAAGCTGGCAGGTATGACGGGTACTGCTGTTACCGAGGCTGGCGAGTTCTGGGATATCTATAAGCTTGACGTGGTCGAGGTGCCTACGAACCGCCCCGTCATTCGCATCGATATGAACGACCGTATCTACAAGACGCAACGTGAGAAGTACAAGGCTGTCATTGAAGAGGTCGAACTGATGCGCACCAGCGGTCGCCCCGTCTTGGTAGGTACCACCAGCGTGGAGATCTCAGAGATGCTGAGCAAGATGCTCCAGATGCGTAAGATTCCTCATCAGGTGTTGAATGCCAAGCTCCACCAGAAGGAGGCCGACATCGTGGCTCTTGCCGGTCAGAGTAATATGGGCAGCGTGTATGTGGCTACGGATGGTCGTGCCTTCAACGAACGCAGTGCCGCTACCGCCTACCAGTCACGTCTTGAGGCCGAGGCTTCCAAGAAAGAAAAGCGCGAACCGCGCGACGTTGCCGACCTGGTTAAGTCCGAGGAACGCATGCTGGGCACCGTGACCATTGCCACCAATATGGCTGGTCGTGGTACTGACATCAAGCTCTCGCCCGAGGTGAAAGCTGCCGGCGGTTTGGCTATCATTGGCACTGAGCGCCACGAAAGCCGCCGCGTCGATCGTCAGCTGCGTGGTCGTTCGGGACGTCAGGGTGACCCGGGTAGCAGTGTCTTCTTTGTTTCGCTTGAGGATAAGCTGATGCGCCTCTTTGCCAGCGAGCGTATTGCCCGTGTGATGGACCGTCTGGGCTTTGAGGAAGGTGAGATGATCGAGCATCCCATGATTACCCGCAGCATCGAGAATGCCCAAAAGAAGGTGGAGGAGAACCACTTCGGAGTACGTAAGCGCTTGCTCGAGTATGACGATGTGATGAACAAACAGCGCACCGTCATCTACGAGAAGCGCCGTCACGCCCTGATGGGGGAGCGCCTCGGCATGGACATCAGTGACATGATTTGGGATCGTGTATGCCAGATTATCGAAAACAACGACTGGGAGGGATGCCGTCAGCGTTTCCTCGAGATATTGGCTATGGAGGTTCCCTTCACACAGGAGGAGAGGGAGTCCACCGATATCAACGAGCTTGCTGAATCTGCATATCAGAAGGTGCTTGCACGCTTCAAGCAGAAGACCGATATCATGGCTGCCAATGCCAACAAGGTGGTCAAGATGGTCTATGAAGGACCGCAGGGACAGATGTACGAGAATATCATGGTGCCCATTGAGGCCGGTTCGCGTCGTTACAACATACCGGCCAATCTCAAGGAGGCCTACGAGACCGAGTGCCATAGCATCGTCACAGCCTTCCACAAGATTATGATTCTCCATACCATCGACGAGGCTTGGAAGGAGAATCTGCGTCTTCTCGATGAACTGAAGCACAGCGTTCATAATGCCAGCTATGAGCAGAAAGATCCCCTGCTCATCTTCAAGCTCGAGAGTGTCAAGCTCTTCGACGATATGGTGAACACAATCAACGATCGCACTGTCTCCATCATCATGCGAGCCATGATTCCCGAGCTACAGCCGGCTCCCGCCCGTGAAGAACCGCGTCGCGAGCCTCGCCAGCAGTTGCAGGAAGGTCGTGGCGACCTTACTGACGTGCATCAGCAGCAGGCTGCGGCGCGCGACACCCGCGAGCGTGTTCCTGTACAGCCCATCCGTGTGGAGAAGTTGCCGGGACGTAACGACCCCTGCCCCTGCGGTAGCGGCAAGAAGTTCAAGCAGTGTCACGGACGTAATCTTTAGCTATAATATATATATAGGTACTATATGCCTATAGATATTAAATACAGAATCTATGAAAGCAAGTCAGCAAACTATTCAGCAGATTGAGCGTGCTTTGCGCAAGGTGGCAGGCAAGTTTCCTGAGGATGCCGAGCCGCTGTTCACTGACATCCATCTCCTTGTGAATCCTTATACGGGCGAGATACGCACGTACAATGACGATGACGAGGAACTCGACCGCTGTGTCGTGGAGCAGTGGATAAAGAGTCCCCAGGAGAACTTCTATGACGAAGTGGCTCCCATCCTGCGTAGCTGTATCGAGGGCATGCGTCCCACGCTGGAGAAGATGAGCATCCTGCGTCCCTTCTCCTTCGTACTCATCGACGAGGACCACGAAACGGTGCAGGACCTGGTTATCATCGACAACGAGGAAACGATGGTCATTGACGGTAATCTGCTTGAAGGACTGGAGGAGGAACTTGACGACTTCCTCAAGAAACTCCTGTCCGATTAGCGTAGGAGGGCAACCTCATGTGGATGGTCTGACTGTTCTCCCAGTCAGACGCTTTCCCGACGGGTATTCCTTTGTCGCCCGTCTATTGCTGGCCCTTATAAGAAAGGCGGCGTGTAATCTCTTAGGATTGCACGCCGCCTTTTCGGTTCTTCTTATTTCGTCAGGTACTTCTTTCCTCCATGGATGTATAGTCCGCCTTTTGTCGGCTTTTCGATACGTCGTCCGGAGAGGTCGTAGAGCATTCTGTCTGTTGCTGTCGTCGTGTGGCTTCCGTTCTGCGTGCCGTATCGCAGGGCGTCGATTCCGCTACCCCACGGACCGGCGGTCACGGCATCGCTCCAGCGCGAAGTGCGCATGTCTTCGAGGGCCCGGACGGTGAAGCTGTATGTGCTCGACGGCGTGGGCTGTGACATGGTGTAGGTCGTGGCCGAGGTGGTTGTCGTGCTTGTTTTCACACGGCGTGGTGCTGCTGCTTTCACCTTGGCTCCAATGCCCAGTTCTTCGGCAGTGAACATTCCGTCGTAGAATGCCAGATAGCTGATATACATGCGGCTGGTTGGCTCGATGTCGATGCGGAATATCTCGTCCAGCTGCATTTCGGGATATATCAGGATGGTCTGCGCTGTGCTAAAGGCGAAGGGCAGTTCCTCGACTCCCTTACCATTTGTTACCACACGCACTTTGCCCGCTACCTCTGTCCCTTCGGCAAATGGTGCCACGGTCATTACGATGGTGAGCTGTCCGGTGGTCAGTGCCTTCTGTACTGGCGAACGCAGATTCCCATTCTCGGTACCAGTGCCGAAGCGCAGGTAGCCTGGCGACTGGTAAAGCTTCGTGCCAGAGAAGCCCGGTGTGTCCAGATAATCGTTCAGTTTGCTGCCGATGTCGCTGAATCCCGCTGTTTTCTTGTATGTCTTTGTGAAGTGTTCTTCCAGCGTACGCGCTTCGTCTGCCGATTGCTTTACTGGTGTCTCTGTAATCTGTACTTCATAGGACGTTGCCATCGGAACTGCATCCCATTGTATGGTGACGTTGCTCTCTGTCGCGCTGGTTATCTTCACCGTTGGTTTGCCCAGCAGAGGGCGCATGGCGGTGAAGGAGATGAGTCCTTCGCTCGATTCCTGGATACGTTCGATGCTCTTGTGCATCAGTCGCTGTCCGTCGCTATTGTCATTGAAGAGGGTGGCGGTTGGTTGCGACTCGTCGGTCAGCTGTGTTGTTCCAGCCTTGCCGGGGAAGGGATCTCCGGAGAGTGTGCTCATCGTGTCGTCGCCGTCGGCAGTTATTACACTCATGCGCTGGTGGCTCTTCTGTGTGTTCACGCTGTTGCTGCGCCATGCAGCCTGGTCATAGTCCACGTGGAGCACCAGCAGTCCGTGTCCGTAGAGGGCGCTGTCGAAGCCTGTGAACTGTCGGTTCTCCAGGAGGTAGTACTCGTTGCGGTTTGCATCGTTGTATAGGATGTATGCCTCGGGCGTTTCGGCCAGCGGGCGCATGTTGCTGATGTCAGTTTCCTTCGTAATCTCCGTAGGTGTGAGCCATCCTGCCATCCATCGTTCGTAGGAGGTGTAGCCTGCCGGCGTACGGCTGTCGCCGTTGTAGCTTCCTTGGTCCATGAGGTCCCATGTCGCCATGCCGAATCCGCCGTTGTATTTCACGTCATAGAAGTCTGGGAGCCCCAGGCAGTGACTGAATTCATGGCAAGCCGTGCCGATGCCGTCGATGGTCGTGCCCGACTTTCCAGCCAGTTCGCAGCTGCATGCATAGGTGTTGATGGTCTTGTTGTTGAAGGTGAGTCCTTCGCCCATTCTCGACTCGTGGGGCCAGATGGTGTTCTCGTCGGCACCCTGTGCCTCGCCGTATCCGGCATAGATGATGAACACCTGGTTCACCTCGCCGTCGTCGTTCCAGTCGTAGGGCGTGAAGTCCACCTGTTTGGCTGCGGCACGCACGGCCTCTTCCACCATGCCGCGCGGATTCGTGTCATGGTTGTCGCCGTTGGGGGCACCGTAGAAGGCCATGTTCTGGCGCAGTGTGAAGGGCCCCACAATGTCGAACTCAAGTTCAAACTGTCCATAGCTCTGTGCCCGGAAGTAGTCTGCGACGGAGCCTGTCATGCCATAGTCCGTGTATCCTTTCTTGTTGAAGAAGTCGTTATATACCTCGCGTGGATTTTCGATGGAAAAGTCCTGGTCCTGGAATCTCATCAGGATGACGATGCCTCGCTTCTTGCCTGTGAGCGGCTGAAAGTTTCCTATGGCGCGGCGTCGTGCACGTCGTGCATTGCTGCTCTCGCGGCTTTCTGCGGCCTTGGCCTGCATGTTCTCTAGCTCGAAGGTCGTGAGCTCGCGCCACTTGCCGCTGCTGGCGAGTCGCATGGGGCGTCCCTCGTCGGATAGCCAGTAGTGGCAGTGCTCGTCGCCGGTGAGTGTCAGTGTGTGGCTGCGCCCGTCGGCTAGGGTGACAGTGCGTTGCACGGGTCGGGCCGGGACGGCGTGCAGCGAGGTGGGGGCAAGCAGCGCCAGCGCGGTGAGAGAGATTAGTAGGGGATGTTTCATTCGTGTATCTTTTTTGTGAAAAGCAGGGCGCCCACCGCTGTGTGGATGGACGCCCTGCCATGTGTGGGTTATCGTTTGTTTGAGCGAATTACTTCACAAATTTTGTATGGAGCTGCGTCTTGAAGATGTGGCTCTTCACCTTCATGCCGCCCTTCTGGCTCTGCTTGCGCTGGAGGCGTGCCTCGAAGTTCTTTGCACGACGCTCGGCTGCCACCTTGGCCTTTACCCCAGAGCACAATCTTGATATTGCCACTTGCACCTGCATCATACGCACTGCTGCCCACGTAGATATTGCCCTGCCAGTATGCCGTCTGCTCCTCGCCATTGTTGTCCTTATATGTATAGCTCAGGTGGGGGAAGGTAATAACGCCATCAGCCAGTGTGCCAAACAGGTTATTACTCTTTACGACATCAAATTCATACTTCTGCAGGTAGTAGGCACCGGCCGACTCGAATGACATTGCTCCATCGCCCCAGTCCATACCGAGCGGCTGAAGTGCAACATACACGCCGGCGGGATCCTCGGCATTCACCTCCAAGTACATTCCTGCAGGAGCGAGCGTTTTCCCCATCTGAGAAGAAGTATAAGGATATACACCCTCTGCATAAGGATCTACCAGACGATAGAGGCCAGGAGTCGTAGAATTCTCCTGAATCTCCACTTCATACGTAGGAGCATTCATAGCATAGTAAGAGGTCAGCACAATGTCGTCTGTGAAATAGCCTTTACCCAGGCTCGTCCAGGGGGCAGCACCACTGTAGAACTCGAAGTTGGCCTGTGCCACGCTGAGTACTTTGCCCTCCTCGATAACAGCCACGATGAGGCGCAGCTTCGGGGTGGCCAGCTCTTCGGCATCAAACGGCACCTCGATGCGTCCACCCTCTACGGCCAGACCTTCCAGTTCGCCTGCAGCCAGTGCGTCGGCCACAGCCGATGCATCGTCGTCCTGTGTCATTACGATGGCACGCACGTCCTTGGCGTCCACGCCCAGCTCCAGGTCGGCAGCGGCATACGTCAGATCATCGACGCCGTTGAGGACGCCCTTGTAGGTCAGTTTTGCGCTATAGTCGGGCACATAGAACCCGTCCATCTGCAGATACTCGTAGCTTTGACCGAAGGAACCCTTGCTGATGAAGTAGGACATATAGAGGGAGAACTTGCCACTGACAGGGTCGTAGTAGCTGGGGGTGCGCTCCCATGTGATGAGGGGCCATCCCGTATCATCCGTGGCACCGTTGGCTGTGCGCCACTGGGCATAGGTTACAATGTCGCTCACGTACACGTCCTCGTCGTAGGTGGAGTTGTGATAGCCTGTATTCGTGAAGGGCAGATAGATGCGGTACACGCCGAGGTTGGCATCCCACGTTCCGTCGAGAATCACTTCCACGCCGTCGTCGGTGTAGAAGTCGTCGCCTGCTCCCCAGGCGTCAATCTTGAACTGCACCACGTCGGGCTGTGCCGTGTTCTGGCGCATGGAGACCTTTACACCCTCCTGATCACCTTCGGCATACGTCGTGAAGGTGTATGTTCCGGTGCCCATTGTTCCGAGGGGGAACTCGCCGATGCCGCCACCATTGCGGAAGGCTGTCGGGTTGGTCACCCACGGGGTGAGGGGCGAGGGAGCACCCACCTTGAACGTATAGGCGTTGGGGCCATAGGGAGTGGTGTTCTTCTCGTCGGTGATCGTTACGGTCACGGTCTGCAGCGAGTCATACTGCAGCTTGGTGTTGTCCACTCCCACGCTGATGTTCGTCTTTGCCTGGTTGGCAGCGAAGGAAACGGTGGTGGGGAAGCTGTAGATACCCTTCGTGTCGCCCTCTACCTTCAGCCCTACGGTGAGTGCCTCGGTGCTGTCTGTGCGCTGTACAGGGATGTTGAATGACGTGGAGGAAATCGTCAGGTCAACCGACGACTTGTTGGTCAGCGGGAAGAACACCTGTGCGCCGGGTGTCACCTCGGCGGGCGTGTACTCATATTCGTTGTTGCTGCACGATGCAAAGCCCAGGGCCACTGCCAGTGTCAGCAATCCGTATTTGATGTTACTTTTCATATTCTTCTGTGTTTATATTGTATGCGACTTGTTAAATCATTCTTCGGGCGTCCAGGGCGTGTACTTGTCCGAGGGGTCTGGGTTGTTGTGGTTCACCAGTGCCTCGTTGTTGTTCTGCTCTGAGCGCACCATGACGAAGTTCATCCATGCGGGGCGTCCGTTGGTGTTCAGGATGCTCTGCGTGTCCTGCCAGTTGGTGCCGTTGTAGCCGCGGGTTACCGACATGTTCAGACGCTTGATGTCGAAGAATGTCTGTCCCTCGCCCCAGAGCTCCACACGCTTTTGGAAGACGATTTCCTCTACGACGGCATCCGTAGCGCTCACGGTGCATACGTAGCTCGGGTCGCGATACTGCTTCATGAAGTTGGTGAGCAGCGTGACACCGCGCGCGGCATTCTGATGGGCTGCTGCCTCTGCCTCGATGAAATACATTTCCTCCACGCGCATCACGGGGATGGCGGCGCTGCAGCCAGTGCTGTAGTCGTCGGTGTCACCCGAGCCGGGACGGAACTTCACGGATGCGTAGGCGGGCAGATAGGCTGAGAAGTCGATGGAGGGCGACTCGGGGAAGGTCACCAGGTCCTTGAGCGGGCTTCCGTCAGGAGCTACCCACTGCTTCTTGCGCCAGTCGGTATCGGAAATGCGGTCGTACATGCTCTTGTCGATGCAGATGTACAGGTCGGTAGCCGGGCCGGTGTAGCCGAAGGTGCTCTGGTTGCTCACCCAGGATGTCCAGTTCACGATACCTGTCTGCACGCACTCGCTCTCGCTGGTGGGCTGAAGTGCCCACATGAAGTCGGCAGCCGTGTTGTATCCGGCCTTGGTGTCCAGGGCGCGTGCCTCGGTGAGGGGCTGCGTCTTGGTTTCGTCGATGGCCTTGCGGGCATACTTCTCGGCATTCTCGTAGTCCTCAATCCACATGTATGCGCGGGCCTTCAGACCATATACGCAAGCCAGGTCGGCCTGTGTCTGCCCCTGTGTCGAACTGAGCTTTGGAGCATACTTTTCTGCATTGTCCAGGTCGGCCAGTATCTTTGCAGCCATCTCTGCACGCGGCAGACGGGGGTTGTTCGAGGCCTGTGCCGAGGTGGTGTTCTCGTCCACCCAGGGCACCGTGAGGTTCGTTACATCTACGCCCTCGTCATTCTTCGTGAAGATGTCGTTGGGCAGGAACTCATACATACGTGCCAGATCGAGGTAGATGAGTGCGCGGTAGGCCAGGGCCGAGCCCAGATAGCCCAGCTGCTCGTCGGTGGCGTTGTCGGGATTCACGGCACCGATCACGTTGTTCACTGAGAGCAGGAATCCCCAGTAGAAGTTCCATGTGAACTGTGTCTTGAGCAGTCCGTCGCCCATGTTCTTGTTCTGAGCCCAGTAGTAGAAGTGCCATCCGTAGCCGATGCCGGAACCATTCTGCAGGTAGTCGCCTGTCATCATGTCGCGTATAATCATATGTGCTGGCAGGCCGAAGAAGCAGTGCCACGACGCGTCGTCCCAGATGCTGAGTGCCTTGGCGGGCATACCCAGAGCCATGGCCTCGGTGGAGGTGGGAGACTCCTGCACCTGTTCTTCTGTGGCCATGCTGGAGAGCGGGAAGGTCTCTTCGATACAGCCGGTCAGCGTGGCCAGGCTGAGCGTAAGTCCCACTCCGAGGAATATTCTATTTGTCTTTTTCATATCCTATGTTTCTTTATATATGATGTATTGTAAAGTGAGATTACGTTAGAAGCTCAGCTGCACACCGCCGCTGATGCTGCGCACGGGGCTGTAATAGCGCGGGTTGCTGTCGCCGGTCACGCTCTGGCGCGGGTCGAGTCCCTTGCGTGCCGACCACAGATATACATTGTCGGCCACGGCATAGACGCGAATCTTGCTGATGCCTGCCTTGGCGAGCAGGGTCTTGGGCAGCGTGTAGCCCAGCGAGATGTTGTTCAGCGAGAGGAAGCGTGCGCTGGTGATGAAGCGGTCGGCCGAACGGTAGGTGTCGCCCACGTTGAGGCGAGGCAGGTTGCTGTTCGGGTTCTCCGGGCTCCATGCCTTGAGGATGTCCTTGTGGAAGGCGTAGCCGGCAGTGTAGCCCATCAGGCCTGCGTAGCCCTTGTCGTCCACCTTGCCTCCCAGCTGGTACTGGAAGTCCACGCTCACGTCGAATCCCTTCACCTGCAGGCTGGTGCCGAAGCCGCCATATACGTCGGGCAGTGCGTCGCCGATGAGGTAGTCGTCGGCTGCGCTGTAGTTGGTGGTGGCATATACGGACTCCACCTTCTTGGTGCCGTCATCGTTCTTCACCACTTCGTCGTTGGCGTCGGTCACGTACTTGTTCTTGTAGAACATGGGCAGACCGGCCTTCGAGGGATCGTAGGCGGCGTCGTCCGTCTGGTTCCATGTCTCGGAGGTGTAGATGCCGGCGAACTTGCGGTCATAGAGCGTGTAGCGCGACTTGCCTTCGGTGTAGAAGTAGTCACCGCTCGAGTAGCCCATGTGGCCGTCCATATCCTGTGTCTTGCGGCTCTCGGCCAGCTCGGTAATCTTGTTGCTGTTCGATGCCATGTTGGCGTAGGCGCTCCATGTGAGGTTGTCGTTGCGGATGATGTCGCCGCGCACCTCTACCTCGATACCGTGGTTGCGCATGTTGCCCACGTTGGCATAGGACGAAGTGTAGCCGTACGAGGGTGCGTTGGGCACGCTGCTGATAAGGCCGTTCGAGTGGTTGTTATAGTACTCGATGGTACCGGTCAGGCGCTCGCCGAACAGCGAGAAGTCCACTCCGATGTTGAACTTCGTGTTCTTCTCCCACGAGAGTTCCTCGTTCTTACCCAGCGTGCGCGGCACGAGGGAGACGGTGTTGTTCGAGTTGGTGATGTCGTAGCGGTTCGTGTAGTACCAGCCGTTCAGGCCGTTGTCGTTACCGTTCTCTCCGTAGCTGGCCTTGAGCTTCAGCATGTCCACCCAGTCGGCGTTGAAGAACTCCTCCTTGTTGATGGTCCATCCGGCGCTGGCCGACCAGAAGGTACCCCAGCGATGGTCGGGATGGAAGATGGAGGATGCCTGGCGCATCACGCTTCCGTGTACGTAGTAGCGCTCGTTGTAGTTGTACATGGCGCGAGCCAGCCACGATTCCGTGTTGTACTCTTCCATTTCCGAACCCGTCTGGTCCATGACGACGGCGCCGTTCAGCTCCTTGTTCTTCTGCGAGAACATGTTGTGCTTCTGTCCGTAGAGATCATACTCGCGGGTGCGGTAGTATTCGTGTGCAGCGGTCACCTCCACGTCGTGCTTGCCGTAGGTCTGGTGCCAGTTCACGCGCTGCTGGAAGTTGTTGCTCAGCCGCTTGTAGTCCTCCTGAACGGTGGTTCCGTTCTGCGAGCGATACTGTCCGAAGTAGGGGTTCGTGACGTTCGTGTAGCGATACTCGCTGAAGTAAACGTTGTTGATGCTTGTCACGGTGAAGCCGTAGGGCAGGTAGAGGTCGATGGTTCCCGTGCCGTTGAGCATGTTGCCCGTGCGGCTGCGTGTGTCGAGCAGGATGTCGCTCAGAGGATTGGACTGTCCCATGTAGGGGCGTGCGATGCCCAGTCCGCTGGTGGCGTCTCCGTAGTCATAGTCCACCATCTTGGTTGTCTGGTTGTAGATGCGGTTGCCCTGTCCGTCGCGCATATAGACGGGATAGATGGGTGCCAGATACTGCAGTGCGAATACGTTGCCGGCCGAGCTGGTGCCCTCGCCGTTGTTCGAGCTGGTGTCCAGATAGTCGCGGTTATAGTGCGAGTAGCTTACGTTCTCGCTCACCTTCAGCCATTTCTTGAGCATATAGTCAGACTTCAGCATGGCGGTGAAGCGCTCGTAGTTGGACACGTCCGTGATACCGTCGGTGTTCAGGTAGTCCACGCTGGTGTAGTAGGTACCCTTCTCCGTGGCGCCGTTTGCGCTGACGGTGTACTGCTGGCGCAGTCCGTGGTGATAGGTCTCGTCGTTCCAGCTGTCGGGAATCAGCGTGTAGGGGTTCCCGTCGCGGCCGATGACCACGTTGCCCAGTGTGGCAGCGGGGTTCAGGCGTCCGTTCTGTCCGATGAGTGCCTGTCCGTTCTGAAGGCTATATACATTGTAGCCCAGTCCGAAACCGTTCGCGCGGTTGATCAGATTGTCGTTGGCCCACTGCCATGCAGCGTTCTCCGACTTGCCCAGCTGGTTCGTGGCGTAGTTCTTCAGTCCCTGATAGTAGGTCTCATAGTATCCTGCGGGGCTGCTGATGACGTCATAGTTGCGGCTTGCCTTCATGTTCGAACCCCACTTCACGTCCACTGTGATCTCGGCATCGCGGCTCTTCTTGCCACTCTTGGTGGTGATGAGGATTACGCCGTTGCCGCCACGCGCACCGTACAGTGCCGTCGAGGCAGCGTCCTTCAGTACGGTCATGTTCTCGATGTCGGCGGGATTGATGTCGTTCAGGCTTCCGTCGAAGGGCGAGCCGTCAAGCACGATGAGGGGGCTCATGCCGGCGATGAGCGAGTTGAAACCGCGCACGCGGATGGTGGGCACGCTTCCGGGCTGTCCCGACATGTTGTAGATCTGCACACCCGATGCCTTACCCTTGAGGGCGTCGGCGGGGTTGATCACCTGCACCTTGCCAATCTCGGCTGCATCCACGATGGAGGCCGATCCGGTGAAGGCCGACTTCTTCTGCTGTCCGTAGGCCACGACCATCACCTCGTCCATGGCCTTTACGTCGGGGATGAGGATGATGTTCATGTTCTGACGGATGGCCACCTCGGCCGTCTTCATACCCATGAAGGAGACGATGATGGTCTTGCTCCCAGAGGGCACATTGCCCAGCGTGAAACGTCCGTCGGTATTCGTGAGCGTACCAACCGTGGTACCCTGCACCTTCACCGAGGCTCCGGGGATCGGCTCGCCCGTTTCGCTATCGACGACCGTACCGGTCACCTGCCGCTGGGCCAGCGCCATGCTTGCGGTCATGAACGCACAAGCAAGGAAAAACAAAATTCTTTTACCCATGTTGTTTGTGTTAAATGTTTGTAATTGTTATTTGATGGTTTTTCTCGTCCTACATTTATAATATACGCATGCATGCGCGCCTGCGCCCGTACGCATGCGCGTCAACCTTTAAGGGTCGTTTTTGTGTAACTATGTATATGCTGCAGTTCATTAGCAATGTATTCAGCGTGCAAAATTATACAAAAATCGCAAAAAGTGCAAGCGAAATGCAAAAGAATGTTTCATTTGGCGTCAAAAAAGTTATTTTTTGTTATTTCGCGCGTCGTTTTGGAATGAAATTCTAAAATCCTTGTCATGCAAATAGCGGTAGAGCGTCGTTCGGCTCACTCCCATGCGTCGGGCCACTTCGGTGACTCCGAGACCCTGGGCGAAGAGTCGCTGCAGGCACTCGTCACGGCCGTGAAGTTTGTTATGACGTCCCAGCGCACCGCGCGGCCGGCCCAGCGTACGCCCCTCGGCCCGCAGGCGTGCCAATGCCTCGCGTGTACGCTGGCGGATGAGATTACGTTCGATCTCGGCACTCAGTCCAAAGGCAAAGGCCAGTACTTTGCTGCTGATGTCGTCGCCCAGGCGATAGTTGTCTTTGATGGTGTGCGGGCGACAGCCGCGAGACATGCACACGGAGAGTATCTCCATAATCATGAACAGGCTTCGTCCCAGCCTCGACAACTCGGCACACACGATAAGGTCGTCTCGGCCCACGCGACGCAGCAGGCGTCCCAGCGCACGCTGGCTGTAATCCTTCGAGCCGCTGACGGTCTCCTCTATCCAGCAATCCACATGCAGCCCCTCCCGGCTGCAATAGTTCTCTACCTCAAAGCGTTGATTCTCCGTGTGCTGTTTGTCCGTAGAGATTCTGATATAAGCATACGTCATTGATGTATTGGTTTAGGTGTGAATGTATGTGTGGTTTGACGCCAAGATAACATTTTCCACAGATTAATCCTCTGTTTGAGCCCACATGTTTTCACGAATAAGCCACATGTCAAATATTCGGTTAAAATTTCTCAAACGACTCCGAAACATGCCGCTCGAAAATGGCCCGAATTTGCCTCTTTTTGATGCAAAATGTGGCTGGAAAGAAAATGGCGAGAGAATAACTCGCTGATTTCCAGACGACCAAAAATTCGCGAAATTCCGACCGAGTCGGTGCTCGCTCCGAAATACGCGATTCTCGCGCGTTATTCTCCTCGGAGGAGCGTGCTTCATGGCGTTACGCAACACGTTGCGTCGCCTCCCGCGGCACGTTCCTACTGGCCTGGCAACGTGTCGTTCGGGATCTGGCAAAAAATTGTGTAAATAAAAATCGCCATTTATAGCCTTCTCCGTCATCGGAATGTGTTCCGAAAGTCGGGATGGAGGACGACTAATTCATTACGTTTCCCGCAGCTGCAATTACAGCCTCAGCATTGAGACAATCAATGTGACGCTCGACCCCAGCGGTGTGGCTGCTCCTTCGGCTATCAGCCCCGGGACTGACGGCACTGTCTATGATATGGCTGGACGTCGGGTGAAAGACTTTACGCAGCCTGGCATCTATATCCGAAATGGCAAGAAGTTCTTGAGGAAATAAGAAGTCGTAAATAATGTATCGGCCCGCCATTCCATGGGGAATGGCGGGCCGATACGTTGTATGTGTGTGGGTCTGGAGAGGGGGAGAGGTGCCCCCCTCCCTCTCTTACTTCAATGCTGCCACCGTCTCGCGCAGTGCCGTAATCTTGCTTTCGGCATCAGCGAGCTTCTTGCGCTCCAGCTCTACCACCTGTGCAGGGGCGTTCTGGACGAAGCGCTCATTCGCGAGTTTCTTCTGGATGCCGGCCATGAAGCCTTCGAGTCGCTGTATCTCGGCCTCGGCCTTCTTGATCTCTGCTTCGGCATCAATCAAGTTGCCCAGCGGCACGGCATATTCCGTGGTTCCAACCAAGAAGGTCTGGGCGCTGGCATCCTTTTCCTTGACCTCGTTGATGGCTTCCAGATTGGCCATCTTCATGACGGCATCACCATATTTTCCACGAAGGCTGGCACCCACTACCTGCAGCGTAAGTTTCTCCTTGGGGGCGATATTCTTTTGGGTGCGTACTGTCCGGACTCCGCTTACCACGAGCTTGATGTCCTCCACATTCTTCAATACAATCAGTTCATCGGCATTCGGGGCATCCAGTTGCAAGCTCTCCCGCATAATGCTCTCGCCGTCGTGGCGGTCCATGATGTGCTGCCACAGTTCCTCGGTGATGAAGGGCATGAAGGGGTGAAGCATCTTCAGCAGTACGTCGAAGAAACGTAGCGTAGCATTGTAGGTCTTACGGTCGATGGGCTGTGCCTCGCCATTGATGTAGGCGGGCTTCACCATCTCCAAGTACCAACTGGAGAATTCGTCCCAGAAGAGTTTATAGACAACCATCAGCGCTTCGCTGAGGCGATACTTGGAAAAGAGGTCGCTGAGTTCGGCATTGGCATCCTTCAGCTTGGCATCGAACCATGTCACGGCCAGGAAGGCTGCTCCTGTCTGTTCGGTGTCGGCCACCTGCCATCCCTTGACAAGGCGGAATGCATTCCATATCTTGTTGCAGAAGTTGCGTCCCTGCTCGCAGAGGCTCTCGTCGAAGAGAATGTCATTGCCGGCCGGAGCACAGAGCATCATGCCCACGCGCACTCCGTCGGCACCGAAGCGGGCGATAAGGTCGAGCGGGTCGGGGCTGTTGCCCAGTGACTTGGACATCTTACGGCCCAGCTTGTCGCGCACGATTCCGGTGAAATAGACGTTGCGGAAGGGCATCTTGCCTTCATATTCGTATCCTGCCATTATCATGCGTGCCACCCAGAAGAATATGATGTCCGGGCCTGTCACAAGGTCGGCAGTGGGGTAGTAGTACTTGATTTCTTCGTTGCCTGGATTGTTGATGCCGTCGAAGAGTGAGATGGGCCATAGCCAGCTGGAGAACCATGTATCGAGCGCATCCTCGTCCTGGCGCAAATCCTCCGGGCGGAGTGCCGGATTGCCGGTCTTCTCGCGTGCCATCTCCAGTGCTTTCTCGGCAGTCTCGGCCACAACATATCCACCTTCGGGCAAATAGTAAGCCGGTATGCGATGCCCCCACCACAACTGGCGCGAGATGCACCAGTCCTTGATATTCTCTAACCAGTGGCGGTAGGTGTTCTTGTACTTGGTGGGATAGAACTGGATGTCGTCGTTCATTACGGGTGCGAGGGCAATCTCGGCCAGGTGTTCCATCTTGAGGAACCACTGCATGGAGAGGCGTGGCTCGATGGGGACACCCGTACGCTCCGAACAGCCTATCTTGTTGTCATAGTCTTCCACCTTCTCCATTAGGCCGGCCTCCTGCATGTCGCGGGCAATCTGCTTGCGGCAGTCGAAGCGATCCATTCCGATGTATAGGCCGGCAGCGGGGGAGAGGGTGCCGTCTGGGTTGAAGACATCGATGGACTCCAGGTTGTACTTCTCGCCCAGCATGTAGTCGTTCACATCATGGGCGGGTGTCACCTTCAGACAGCCCGTACCGAATTCAATCTCTACGTACTCGTCTTCGATGATGGGCACCGTGCGGTTTACCATCGGTACGATAACCTTCTTGCCCTTGAGCCACTGGTTCTTGGGGTCATTGGGGTTGATGCACACCGCTACGTCGCCCATGATTGTTTCGGGGCGTGTGGTGGCCACGACGGCATAGTATCCACGCTCGTCGCGGTGGATGACATTGCCTTCCTGTGCGGGAATATCCATACCTTCCTGTTCGGCCAGGTAATACTTCATGTAGTAGAGCTTCGTATGCTCCTCCTTATAGATTACCTCTTCGTCAGAGAGAGCGGTGAGGGCCTTGGGGTCCCAGTTTACCATGCGTACGCCGCGATAGATGAGTCCCTTGCGGTAGAGGTCGCAGAAGACTTTGATGACGCTCTCACTTCGCTTCTCGTCCATGGTGAAGGCCGTGCGGTCCCAGTCACAGGAGCAGCCCAATGTCCTGAGCTGTTTTAAGATAATGCCGCCATGTTCCTCGGTCCACGCCCAAGCATGCTTTAGGAACTCCTCGCGGGTGAGATCCGTCTTCTTGATGCCCTGTTCGGCCAGGCGATTCACCACCTTGGCTTCCGTCGCGATGGAGGCATGGTCGGTGCCAGGCACCCAGCAGGCGTTTTTCCCCTGCATGCGGGCGTGGCGCACCAGAATGTCCTGGATGGTCTCGTTCAGCACGTGTCCCATGTGCAGGACGCCTGTTACATTGGGGGGCGGAATGACCACTGTGTAAGGTTCGCGCCCGTCGGGCTTACTGCTGAATAGCTTGTTGTCTAACCAATATTGGTACCACTTTCCCTCCACTTCCGCGGGATTGTATTTGGTGGCTAACTCGGACATCATGTGATTCTATAGATTTACTGATTTATTATTTGCTGGTTTGTCTTTGCGAAATCGAATGCAAAGGTACGAATAAGTGAGCAAAGTGCAAAGGAAAAAACTTGCTTTTTCTATTGCCCTCTCGAACGCAAGTACCTAAGACCGCAGGTCAAAGGTACGAATAAGTGAGCAAAGTGCAAAGGAAAAAACTTGCTTTTTCTACTGCACTCTCGAACGCAAGTACCTAAAGTCCGAGGCCAAGGGCGTGTATATGCATAGGAAAGGACAAAGGGGAAAGCATGACTTTCCCCTTTGTTCCTGTAAGTGTGGTTTCGGCTGAGGATATTCTATTCCAGCGTGTACTCTACTGTGTTCACCACACGGATGCGTTTGATGTATGGCGTGTTGGCGTCGCGGTTGTCGATGGAGAACTGTCCCTGCGATGCAGTGCGAATCTTGCCCAGCTTGCTGCGGCTGTCCTGAGCAAACTTCTCGGCAGTGGCACGGGCGTTCTTTGTGGCTTCCTCCACCATCTGCGGCTTGATTTCGTTCAGACCGGTGAAGTCATACTGAATGCTGTTCTCGCCATACTCTTCACTGACGATGGCAATGCCTTGGCGCATGAGCTCCGTCTGGCGGTTCATGAGCGTGCGCACCTTATCTACATCCGACGAGGTGACGGTGATGACGCTCGTGGCCTTGTAGCGGAAGTTCATAATCTCGTTGCCGTAGTTGTCGGCCTGCCGGTCGCGGATAGTGGGCGGGTTTACGCTTATCTCCTCATCTTTCAGCCCGGCGGCCTTCAGGAAGTCCACCACCTTCTGGTTCTTGGCCGCCAGCAACTCGTACATTGCCGATGGGTCGTTGCCCAGCTCTTTATATATGAGTGGCCATGTCACTTTGTCGGCCTTCATCTCGCGCTCCGAGAGGCCTTTTACTACTACCTTCCGGTCACGTTCGCCGAACGACTGGATGCCCGAACGCAGGCTTTCGCCCATAATCACCATGCCCAGGGCCAGGATGCATGCTGCTTTTGTCTGTGTTTGCATAAAATTGCTGTTTTTGGGTTATTGCACGCTGCAAAGGTACACTTTTTATCCCAATATCGCGTGTGACCGGTTGTGTTTTTTCCCTTTGACGTGTTGTCTTTAACAAATATTTGCTACCCGAAGTGGAAATACACATGCCTTGATGCCCGCCGAGTGGGAAAAAAGCGGTAATTTTGCGCTGCCAAATCATACAGACATGCATACAAAAGAAGAGAAACTGGCTGCATTCAGCCGCCTGCTCGACGTGATGGACGACCTGCGGGAAAAGTGTCCTTGGGACGCAAAGCAAACGAATGAAAGTCTGCGACCCAACACCATCGAAGAGACCTATGAACTATGTGATGCACTACTGAAGAACGATGTGCCTAACATTGAGAAAGAGTTGGGAGACGTCTTGCTCCATGTGGTTTTCTATGCCAAAATAGGCAGCGAGAAGAATCAGTTTGATATTGCAGACGTTTGCAACAAGCTCTGTGACAAACTTATCTTCCGTCATCCCCATGTCTATGGTGATGTGGTGGCCAAGACGGCGGGCGAGGTGCTCAAGACATGGGAGCAGATCAAGCAGAAGGAGAAGGACGGAAACAAAAGTGTGCTCGCGGGTGTGCCTGGCTCGCTGCCGTCACTCATCAAGGCCTATCGTGTACAGGAGAAGGCCAGCAATGTGGGCTTCGACTGGGAGAAGAAGGAGGATGTGTGGGATAAGGTTCGTGAGGAAATGGCCGAACTCGAAGTGGAGTTGGAGAAGACGGACAATGCGAAACTGCAGACCGAGGAGCTTGGCGACTTCTTGTTCAGTCTCATAAATGCAGCCCGGCTCTACCATCTGAACCCGGACAATGCGTTGGAGAGCACGAACCAGAAGTTCATTCGTCGGTTCAATTATGTGGAGAGTAAAGCGAGGGAGAGGGGGCTCATGCTCCGCGACATGTCGTTGGCCGAAATGGACGCTCTGTGGAACGAGGCTAAGCAGAAGGAGACGGCAGTGAACGGATAAAAAACAGAGAGGTCGCAATCACTGCGCCCTCTCCGCCAAAACAACAAAATATAAAAACACTACTTTTTTCTGTTCTCGTGGTTGAATCTGCTGAACATCTTCCGGAAGAACTTGTCTTCTGCGTTCATCGCGTCATAGACCTTTCTGGCCGGGATGGCTTTGCACATCCGTTTGTAGTAGGTCTCTTCCACTTGTGCCATCTGTACGCTGAGGCTTTTTATGCTCATGATGATGTTCTGGTAGTCCTTGTCCGTGGCATCGTATGAGGGCTTTTCGCGCTTCAGCTTGAACATCTGGCCTTGCAGCTCGTGCTGCTTCTCCTTCATTTCATGGAAGAGCGGGAAAAATTTCTCTGCTTCCTCGGGAGTGAGCTTGGCGTGTTGTGCTATATGCTCCTCCAGCTTGGCGTTGAATTCTTCGCGGTTAAACTGCCCTTTAGGTCCCGGCTGTGCCAGCATCGGTATGCTGCAGGCGAGCAGGAGGCATAGGGTGAGTATCATCTGTCTTGCTCTCATCTCTTATTCTGCTTCGGTTATGTAATAGGCGATATCCATATTATTCATCATGGAATAGTCAAGCATATCTTCGATATACTGGTCTTCGGCCGTGAGCGTGTCAGTTGTCGTGCGGTTCTGGAACATCAGTCCTACGGTAAAGATGCATCCGGTCATCACAGCGGCTATCGCCCATCTCCATATGCGTCGCCGCTGCTGACGCTGACGGATTCGACTCATAACCTGATGAGGAAGAGTCTCGAAATAGCCTTGGGGCGTACTGAAGGGGTTAGCCTTTCCGCACCTTTCCATTAAGATTTTCTCCTCGTCCATAGTCATTTCCTTTTTCTTTCTGTCTATTTAGATATGTTTTGAATGCGAAGGTTTAATCGTTCACATCAAAAAATGCAGTTATTTTTTTTACAGCGTGGTGATATGAGGCTTTCAGGGCACCTACACTCGTGTTCAGTATTTGGCTTATGTCCTCGTATTTCATCTCTTGGTAGTATTTCATATTGAATACAGCACGCTGTTTATCTGGTAGTTGGCCCACTGCCTGCTGGAGCATTACCTGGGTCTCGTCGCCGTCAAAGTAGCTGTCGCTCTGCAGCATACTTGCCACGCCGTTCTCCGATTCGTCGAGGTGGATGTGCTGTCGTTTTTTCTCGAGGAAGTTCAGCGACTCGTTGATGGCGATGCGAAAGAGCCATGTCTTCACCTTTGATTCGCCGCGGAATGCATCGATGGCGCTCCAGGCTTTGAGGAACGTGTTCTGCAGTACGTCGTCTGCATCCTCGTGATTGAGTACTAAACGTCGGATTTGCCAGTAGATGGGTTCCTGATATTCGCGTACCACCTGTTCAAAGGCTTTTTCGCGAGTGTCGGCCTTCTGCAACATCTGTATGATCTCCTGCTCGTTCAGCATACATTCCTTAGACTATGGGAACTTTGATTGGTTTAAATGGGCCGGGGGAAGGATGGACGTTCTCTCTTTACGTGCGCGCGTACATTATATATATGTAATGCATGATTCATGCAATGAGCGTATGCTACGCTCATTCGTCTCAGTGATGGCGTGCTGGCAGGTTGGGGGGATAGATGTTAGCGGATGGAAATCTTGCGTACGACTTTGCCCACCTTCAGAATGTAGCAACCCTTCGGGAGTGTGAGGGTGAGGGACTTGTCGGCGCTGTCAATGCTGATAGAGGAGACTTTGACTCCTGTGAGATTGAAGATTTCCATGTTCTCCCCGTTGGCTCCCGTGACATGCACTTTCGTGCCGTTCACTGTCAGGGTGATGCCCGAGAGGGAATTCTCTACGGCGTCACTCTCTGCCTGTGCGTATGTGCTCACCGGAGCGGCGAGCCATGTCAGTGCGAATGCTATGAGGAACAGTTTCTTCATTTTCTCAGTCTTTCCTAACGCAAAGTTAGTTCTTTTATTTTATAGTGCCAAATTTTTTTTCAAAAAAGTGTGTTTTCGGGAGATATTTTGTTGTTTCGCATCTGTTTTCTCGTTTTATTTCACCTTGATTACCATTCCTTCGCGTGTGAGCAGGGTGTTTGGGAAGATTTCCTGTGCTTCGTGCAGATGGGCTGTCTCGTCCTCGATTCGTCCGCTGTAGTGTCCGATGCAGAGCTGGCCTGCTTGTGCGTCGGCCGCGATGCGGGCGGCCTGCTGCGATGTGCTGTGCATATATTCGTCGGCAAGTGCCTCCAGTGCGGCTGGATAGGTGGCTTCGTGATACAGTAGGTTGCAGCCGCGTATCATTTTGCTCAGCTCTGGCAGATAGGCTGTGTCGGAGCAATAGGCGTAGGAACGGGTGGGCGTGGGTGGCGTGGTCATCTGTTCGTGGCGTATTACGGTGCCGTCGGGCAGTGTCCACGAGGCACCGGCTTTGATGTTGTTTATCTGGGAGGTGGGGATGCCGTATGCGTCGATGATTTCTCGGCGTATATGGGGCAGTCCAGGTTTCTCGCGGAACAGATAGCCGCAGCAGGGCACGCGATGCTTGAGCGGCAAGCTCCATACCTCCATGCTCCGATCTTCATATACGAGTTGGTGGAGCGTGGTGTCGATGGGGTAGAAGTGTACTTCGTAGTCCATTCCCTGACAGTATGTTTCGAGGGTGACTTGGAGCAGTTTCTCCACCTGCTGTGGGCCGTGGATGTGCAGTTCGGCGGTGCGTCCCAACAGTCCCATCGTGCTGATGAAGCCTGGCAAGCCAAAGACGTGGTCGCCGTGGTTGTGGCTGATGAAGATGTGGCCCAACCGGTTCATGTTGAGCCTTTGGCGTGTGAACTCCACCTGTGCTCCCTCGCCGCAGTCGATCATGTACAGCTTACCTCGTATGTCCACGATTTGACACGACGAGTTGTGCCTCAGCGAGGGTTTGGCGCTGCCGCACCCCAGGATGTGTATGTTAAAGGTTTCCATGCTTGTGCTCCTTTGCGGATGAGAAAAAAATGGGTGGTCTCCATGCATAGAGACCACCCATCGTTGGTTGTTCTGTCGAACGTGGCGGCCGGGCTTACTCAGCCTCGCCGCTCTGCATCTTGGCCTTCAGTGCTGCCAGTGCATCGATATCGCCGAGCGTGGTGCTTGCGGCCTGGTTCTGGATGACGGGTGTCTCCTCCTTGTGGCCGGCCGGGCGTGTGCTCTTCTTCTTCTCGGCACGTGCCTCGGCGCGCTGTACGTCTTCGTAGATGCGGCTGTGGGAGAGGAAGATGCGGTGGCTTTCCTTGTTGAACTCGATTACCTTGAAGGGCAGTTTCTCGTTCAGCTGTGCCTGGCTGCCGTCTTCCTTCACGAGGTGCTTCGGAGTGGCAAAGCCTTCCACGCCGTACTCGAGCTGGATGACTGCGCCCTTGTCGAGCATCTCCACGATGGTACCTTCGTGGATGCTGTCCTGAGTGAAGACAGTTTCGAATACGTCCCAAGGATTCTCCTCCAGCTGCTTGTGGCCGAGGGAGAGGCGACGGTTGGCCTTGTCAATCTCGAGGACGCAAACCTCAATCTCTGCACCGATCTGTGTGAATTCGCTGGGGTGTTTGATCTTCTTCGTCCAGCTGAGGTCGCTGATGTGGATCAGTCCGTCCACGCCTTCCTCAATCTCCACGAAGATGCCGAAGTTGGTGAAGTTGCGTACCTTGGCTGTGTGCTTGCTGCCGATGGGGTAGCGCTCTTCGATGTTCTCCCAAGGATCGTCCTTGAGCTGCTTGATGCCGAGCGACATCTTGCGCTCCTCGCGGTCGAGTGTCAGGATGACGGCCTCAACCTCGTCGCCTACCTTCATGAAGTCCTGAGCGCTGCGCAGGTGCTGGCTCCAAGACATCTCGCTCACGTGGATGAGACCTTCGATGCCCGGTGCTATTTCGATGAATGCGCCGTAGTCGGCCATCACCACTACCTTGCCCTTCACGTGGTCGCCCACCTTCAGGTTCTCGTCGAGTGCATCCCAGGGATGCGGCGTAAGCTGCTTCAGGCCGAGTGCGATACGCTTGCGCTCGTTGTCGAAGTCCAGAATCACTACGTTAAGTTTCTGATCGAGTTCCACAACCTCGTGCGGGTCGCTCACGCGTCCCCAAGAGAGGTCGGTGATATGAATCAGACCATCTACGCCGCCCAGGTCGATGAACACACCGTAGCTGGTGATGTTCTTCACGGTGCCCTCGAGCACCTGGCCCTTCTCGAGGCGGCTGATGATTTCCTTCTTCTGCTTCTCCAGTTCGGCTTCGATGAGTGCCTTGTGACTCACCACCACGTTCTTGTATTCCTGATTGATCTTGACAATCTGGAACTCCATGGTCTTGCCTACAAAGATGTCATAGTCGCGGATGGGCTTCACGTCAATCTGGCTGCCGGGCAGGAATGCCTCGATGCCGAATACGTCCACGATCATGCCACCCTTTGTGCGGCACTTCACGTAGCCCTTCACGATTTCCTCGTTCTCCATGGCCTGGTTCACGCGGTCCCACGAGCGGCTTGCGCGTGCCTTCTTGTGCGAGAGGATCAGCTGGCCTTTCTTGTCCTCCTGGTTCTCAATGTACACTTCCACCGTGTCGCCCACCTTGAGGTCGGGGTTGTAGCGGAATTCGCTTGCGGGAATGATTCCATCGCTCTTGAAGCCGATGTTCACTACCACTTCGCGCTTGTTCATTGCGATAACCGTACCATCGACCACGTCGTAGTCGTTGATTTTGTTCAGGGAGCCGGCGTAGGCTTCCTCCTGAGCCTCACGGCTCACCTCAGTGTTGCTGTCACCCTTGGCATAGCCTTCCCAATCGAAGTCCTCAATGGGTGCAACGTTCTTTAAATCTGCCATACAGATAATTTTTGATAATTAGTTAGATAAAATGAGACTTTATGTTGAATTAAACTCGGCTGCAAAGATACGAAGAAAACGCGAAGTGACCAAGCATTTCGCGTTTTCTTTCGTCTTTTTTCTTGTATATCACTCTATTTTCGTACTTTTCGGATTGCCTGCGGCTTCTTTTCCCTTCGTTACTGACTCTTTCAGCAGCTCGATTTCGCGTGGCAGACGCTCGCGTTCTATTTTCCGGATTGTGTTAATCAGGTTCCAGTCGTTGACACGTTCGCTGATATAGCGCGCCTGTTCTTTCTTGTCTTTCTTGCTCCTGTATTTTATCTTCCATGTAAGGTCGGTTACCCCTTTTCCGTAGGTAACATACTCTCTTACAAGGCTCATCCCCTGTATTCCCTTTACCTTTTTTGTGGATGCCCACCACCAAAGGTAGAGGTCGTTCTTCAGTCCTTGAAACATCTTTATTCTCTTTACTTTTCTGGGTTCATCTCGTTGCCTTTATCGGTAACACAGCGCAAATTTACAAAAATAATATGGGTTTTCGCATCCCCTCTCATGTTAAAGTATGTTAAAATCGGCCTTACTTGGACTCTTCCACTGCTTTCTGTAGCGATGAGAGCCGCCCTCGTCATGTATTCGCACGGAGTGGGGGTGTCGATGGCGGCAAGTGCCACCGGCAGTTTGGTGGAGTGCCACAAATGATTTGGTGGAGTGCCACGGCCCTCTTGGTGGCACTCCACCGTTTTTCTGCCCCTGTGCCGCCTTTGTCACACCCTGTGTCCCCTTCGTTGCCTTGGGGCGCATGAAAAAAGAACCAAATTCTTTTTGCACTCTCCTCGCTTATTCGTAACTTTGGCTCTGCCGAAGTTACTCTCGCTCGAGCGTGCAAAAATGAAAATCTTGGCTTTTCTTTTTGCACTCTCCTCGCTTATTCGTAACTTTGGCTTCGCCGAAGTTTCTTCCGCTCAAGCGTGCAAAAATGAAAATCTTGGCTTTTCTTTTTGCACTCTGCTCGCTTATTCGTAACTTTGTCCCGCGAAAGCGAAGTGGCGTCATGCTGTTCGCATATATATATTATAATAAGGTATGAGAAAGATTGAATGTATCGGCGTGCTGACCAGTGGCGGCGACGCTCCGGGGATGAATGCGGCAATACGTGCCGTGACACGTGCGGCTATTGCCAATGAGTTTCGTGTCATGGCCATATATCGTGGCTACGAAGGACTGATTAATGACGAGATCGTCGAGTTCCACACCGAGAATGTGAGTAATATCATCCAGCGTGGCGGAACTATTCTGAAAACGGCACGGAGCAAGGAGTTTGAGACCGCCGAGGGCCGCCGGAAAGCTTATGACAATATGGTGAAACGCGGTATCGATGCGCTGGTGATTATCGGTGGCAACGGTTCGCTCACTGGTGCGCGCATCTTTGCCCAGGAGTTTGACGTGCCCTGTATCGGCCTGCCCGGCACGATAGACAACGACCTGAACGGCACCGACCTCACTATCGGCTATGACACTACGCTGAACACCATCATGGAATGTGTGGACCGCATCCGTGATACGGCTACCAGTCACGAACGTATCTTCTTCGTCGAAGTGATGGGGCGCGATGCCGGTTTCCTGGCTCAGAACAGCGCCATCGCTGCAGGCGCCGAGGCGGCAATCATTCCTGAGGTGGACACGGATGCCGACCAGCTGGAGCAGTTTATCAAGCGTGGCATTCGCAAGAGCAAGAACAGTAGCATCGTGCTGGTGAGCGAGAGCCCTAAGTGTGGTGCCATGTATTATGCCGAACGCGTTCGCAAGGAATATCCCGAGTACGACGTGCGTGTCTCCATTCTGGGCCACCTGCAGCGTGGCGGCAGTCCCAGCGCCGGCGACCGCATCCTGGCCAGCAGGCTTGGCGTGGCTGCCATCCAGGCCCTCCTGGAAGGACAGCGCAATGTGATGATGGGTATCAAGAACGACGAAGTGGTCTATGTGCCGTTCTCGAACGCCATCAAGAGCAACAAGCCTATCAAGGAGGAACTGCTCAACGTGCTGGCTGTGCTGAGTATCTGACCTCTACGGCTCGGGTGTTTCGCCTTCTTCTGTCGCTTCGTCCCAGCCCTCGGGTTCTTCTCCGCTTTCTTGAAGCACGTTGTTCATCAGTTCCCGGGCACGTTCCAGGTCGTCCTCATAGACGAGTACGTCCACGCCCGTCATGCCATTGGCGATGCCGAAACTGTACAGGTTGAACTCGTTGTGTACGGCACATGGAATGCCTGCGCTCTCCAGCGCTCCCTTCAGCAGGTTGGCCTGCCAATAGTTGTCGCAGCGTGTCAGTCGTGTGGTCTTCATGCTTTACTGGTTTTTATGTCGTGTGGTCTGATGTGTCTCATGCCGTGGGGTTGATGCCCAGGAAGTCGAAGAACTTCTCGGGCCAGTAGTTCAAAATCTGCTCGACGGGGAAGTCCACCTCCTTCACCAGCTCCAGCACACGGTCGTACTGGGCAATCTGGTACGTGATGTGTGCGTCGCTGCCCAGGATGATGGGCATGTCGTGCCGCTTGCACTGTCTCAGGAGTTCCAGGTTGTTGTCACGCGCCTTCGTGAAGTGGCGGATGGGAGCCAGCGAGTGGTTGTTCACCTCGAGGAGCGTGTGCGCCTCCTTAGCTGCCAGCACCAGTGCCTCGAAGTCCAGGTCGGCCGTGCCGTCGGCCGGATGGCTGATGATGTGCATCTTGGGATGTCGGATGGCAGCGATGACACCCTCTGTGTTCTCTGTGCGCGTTCCGCCCTGCCAGCAGATGGCATGGATGCCGGCGATGCGCAGGTCCAGCATGTCGATAAACTTCTCGTCGAGGTCGAGTGTGCCCCGAGTGTCCAGGATGTTCATCTCGCTGCCCAACAGCAGGCGCAGGCCTTCCATCTGGCGCGGAATGATGTGCATGTTCTTAAAGTAGAGCAGCGAGCACGTACCGGGAATGCTGGGGCCGTGTTCCGTGATGCCCAGCACCTGGAGGCCCCGCTCGCGGGCGGCAGTCACCATCTCGTGCAGTGTGTTGTATGCGTGGCCCGAGGCTATCGTGTGAGTGTGTACGTCGAGCAGCGGTCGAAGGGTAGTCTGGTTACAGTTCATAGTTCGTTGACCATAGTTCATCAGAATGTCGTGCAAAGGTACAACATTTTTCTGGCATTACAGCCTTGCCGTTTCGCTTTTATTACATATCTTTGTCCCCGGAAACGAAAATAAGTGTGACTGACAATGAAACGGGAAATTTATCTGGCTGGCGGATGCTTCTGGGGGATGGAGCATTATTTGAAGCAGGTCGAGGGGGTGGTGGAGACTCAGGTTGGCTTCGCCAACGGACACACCGAGCACCCTACGTATAAGGAAGTCTATACCGATACCACGGGGCATGCTGAGACCGTCCGCGTGGTGTACGATGATGAGCGGCTCGAGCTTGATTTCCTGCTCGAGTTTTTCTTCCACGCCATCGACCCTACCAGCCTGAATCGCCAGGGCGAGGACGAGGGCACGCGTTACCGCACGGGCATCTATTATGCGGACATGGCCGACCGTCCCGTCATCGACCGGAGGATGGCCCTCGAGCAGGCGAAGTGCACTCGTCCGCTGGCCGTGGAGGTGGAGCCGCTGGCTGCCTTTTACCCGGCCGAGGAGTATCATCAGGACTATCTGGACAAGAATCCTACGGGCTATTGCCACCTGCCGCTCTCGCTCTTCGAGTTTGCGCGTAAGGCGCGGCGAGGGTGATAGGCGTTGAGGCGCATACAGGTCCGTCACTCGGCCATTCCCTTCAGGCATGCCACCATGTCGGAGGGCAGTGAGAGGCGCTGGTCGCTGCTCCCTGCGTCGATGGAGGCCAGAAAGTGGGGCAGCTCGCGGCTGTATATACGGCGCATGGCCATGTTCGACTCGTTGTCGTGCGTGAAGGAATAGGACATGTTGGCCATGCGGTCGCACAGTTTGATAAACGGGGCGTAGGGTGTCTCGCGTATGCCGGCATAGTATTGTTCCCCGGCCCGCTCGGCCCGCGTGCGCCCTTTGTCGTTCGTCAGCGCATAGACGATTTCTGCGGCCATGTATGCCTGCTCTTCGTCGAGGCCCAGTGAGCGTGCCGTCTTCTGTATGTCGTTGTACGTCTGGCGGGCATCTTCGATACTGTCGTGAAACCATGCACCGAAGAAGAGCGGCAGCACGTCGGTTTCCCTCTGGCACACCTCATGTCCGTAGTCGCTCACTCCCTGGGCCACCATGTCCAGGTGGATACTGTAGGGCTGGCCGTCATACTGTTGGTTCACGCTGGCGTGGAGCTCGTGGGCACGTTTCTTAATCTCGCTCAGTACGGTGGCTTGTGCGCGGAGGCAGGTATCGAATTGTTCCTTTGTCATACACTTTATCGTTTGGCGGAGGCAAAATTACTGTTTTTCTCTGATAAATGGAAATTTCTCCTTACCTTTGTGGCGTAAAATGAATGTGATTATGAAACATCGTATCGTGAGTGTAATGCTGCTGGCCGTGCTGCCGTTTATGGCATCGTCGGCGCAATGCTTCGAGGATTTCTTTGAGGATCGCACCCTGCGGGTGGATTACATCTTCAGCGGCGACAGTCGTCATCAGCAGATTAGCCTCGACGAGCTGCACTGTTCCGAGGGGTGGTACGGACGGCGCGTGAACATGGACCGACTCTTGCTGCAGGGAAACGGGCAGCTGACGATGACCGACACGCTCGGGCGCGACACACTCTACCGGCACTCCTTCAGCAGCCTGTTCCAGGAGTGGCAGACGGCCGAGGAGGCCACCCGCCTGTGGCGCTCCTTCGAGAATGTCTTCCTGCTGCCCATGCCGCGCGAGGCGGTGGATGTCGAGGTGACGCTCACCGATACGCATAACCGTGTGACGAGTCGCCTGCGTCATCGTGTGGACCCGAAGGATATCCTCCTTCGCCCCTTGCAGCCGATGGCAGGCGTAAGCTGGAAGTATCTGCGCCGCAGTGGTGACAGCCGCCAGAAGATCGACGTCGCCTTCGTGGCCGAGGGGTACAGGCGTGGCGAGATGAAGCGCTTCTTTCGCGACTGCCGGGAGAGCATCGATGCCCTGCTTGACCATTCCCCTTTCCGCGAGATGGCCGACCGCTTCAACTTCATTGCTGTGGCCGCGCCTTCGGAACAGAGTGGGGTGAGCATCCCACACAAGGGCGACTGGCGGCAGACGGTGCTAGGCAGCAGCTTCGATACTTTCTACAGCGATCGCTATCTGACCACGCTCCACCTCAAGCGTCTGCATGATGTGTTGGCGACGGTGCCCTATGAGCATATCATCATTCTGGCCAATACGGACAATTATGGCGGCGGTGGCATCTATAACAGCTACCTGATGAGTGCGGCCCACAATGCGAAGAGCCGTCCCGTCGTGGTGCACGAGTTCGGACACAGCTTTGCCGGGCTGGCCGACGAGTATTACTATGACGACCAATACGAGACGTCGTATCCTGCCGATACCGAACCATGGGAGCCCAACCTGACGACACTCGTGGACTTCTCTGCCAAGTGGGCCGACATGCTTCAGCCCGGTTGTCCTGTGCCCACACCGCCCAGTGGCAAGGAGGTGTACACCGCAGTGGGCGTATTCGAAGGAGGAGGCTATCAGTCGCACGGAGTCTATCGCCCGGCTCAGGAGTGCCGCATGAAGATTAACGAGGCCCCGGTCTTCTGCCCCGTATGCATGCGGGCCATCCGGCGTATCATCGATTATTATACAGAGGAGCGCCACTCTCTCTGAGAATGGCGCTCCTCTGTGTGTCGTTCGTGTCCCCACGTGTGGGACGTGCTTGTATGCTAACGTCGTCTGCGGCGGAACATGGTGCTCAGGGCGCGGATGAAGCCTGCTCCCATGCGCACTCCCTCGTAGATGGCCATGCCGTTGCCCACGAGGTTGCTCACTGACATGAAGCGGTTGCCGGCCTTGGGGATAGGTTCGAAGATTTCCCGTGCAGAATTCGTGAGCCGGTCCTGCGACTTCTTGATTTCCTTGCTCAGGCGCTTTTTCTCGTTGCTCAGTGCCTGCAGGATGTCCATTTCCTGTACGCCATATTCATTCATGGCTTTCCTCCTCCTCGGTATCTTCGCTGTCCATGTCTGCCTCCGTTTGGGCAAAGAGCCCCACGACGAATCGTGCGATAGGCTTGATAATCCAGCTTGTACGGTTCTTGTAGAAGATGTAGAGACCCATCATGAGTGCAGCACCGATGCAGAGGAAGCCCCCAGCATTGTTGTCCACCATGTTTCCAATCCATAAGGCCAGGGCGAAGGTGAAGAAAAACAGCGTGATGGCTCCCAGCACGAAGCATACCAAGACTACGGCCACAGTGGAGAGCAAGGCAACGAGCTTCTCTGCCGTGTCCAGTGCAAGGTAGCGCTTCTGTAGGCGCACGTAACGCTGCAGCTCTGTGAAGAGCGTGCGAAACTGGGTCGTATAACCGCCGGTCATCAGGTCGCTGACTGTTGTTATTCCTCAGTGGCCGACTTCAGCTCCTCGGCAATCTCGTCCACCAGGTTCTCCATCTCCTTGCGGTTGAGCTTGATGCCACGCTTGCGCAGCGCCTCGGCAATCTTCTCACGCATCTCGCTTCCCTTTTCGGGGGCAAACAGTAAACCACATGCAGCGCCTACTGCGGCACCGCCCAGAAATGCTACGAAATAATTGAATGCTCTCATCGTTTCACTTGTTAAATGTTTGTATTCAGTGGCAAATGTACGCCTTTTTTTCGCATTGTAATGCCTCGAAGGCATTTTTATTTGCTTTTTTAACGTTTTTTTGCGGCTTGCATGCTGTCGGGCGGAAAATTCTTGCTATCTTTGCAGCAAATATTGAGAAGTTTAACAAAACCCATAACAAACAATTTTGATATGAAAAAGACATTAATGATGGTTGCTGCGGTTTGTGCAGTGTTTACCTTGGCATCCTGCCACAGCAAGGAAAGTGCGTACAAGAAGGCCTATGAGAAAGCACAGGCACAACAGACTCAGACGACAACGACCACAGCGCCCGTCGTACAGCAGACGACCACGACGCCTACAGTGACCACTGTGACCCCCACGACTCCAGCCAACGATTACAGCAATGTGCAGGTACGCAGCGAGAACTTCTCGCTCGTCTCCGGTGCTCCTCTGAAGGCTTACAGCGTGGTTATCGGCAGCTTCGGCGTGAAGGCAAATGCCACCCGACTGAGCGAGACACTGGCAGCCAAGGGCTACACCCCGCGCGTGCTGCAGGCTGCTACGTCCAACGGCACGATGTACCGCGTGGTTGCCACCAGCTATAACACGAAGGGCGAGGCTGCCCAGAGTCGGGCCAACCTGGAGTCGCAGTATCCCGGTGCTTGGCTGTTGTATCAGAAGTAACAGAAGTCTCCCTTACCTTATTTATATAAGTAGGTGGGAAGAGTACTGTCAATCGATTATGGGGTCCGTCGCACCGGTTTGGCTGTGACGGACCCTTTGCAGATTATCGCAGGAGGACTGACCACGGTGGAGACACCGCGCTTGATGGCTTTTCTGCAGGACTATGTGCGACGCGAAGACGTGGAGCGCTTTGTGGTGGGACTGCCTCGCCAGACAAACGGACGAGACAGTGACAACCTGCCTCGGGTGCAGCGGTTCGTACACCAGCTGAAGGCCGCCTTCCCTGAAATCCCCGTCGAGATGTGGGACGAACGTTATACCAGCGTGATTGCTCATCGCACGATGCTCGAGAGTGGAATCGGGCGAATGGCTCGCCGCAACAAAGCCCTCGTGGATGAAATCAGTGCGACAATCATCCTGCAAGGCTGGATGGAGAGGGCTTCGTAGTTCATAGTTCTTCGACAAGCGAAGCGGCAGAGCCGAGCGCACAGTTCACAGTTCTTCGACAAGCGAAGCGGCATGCCGATTACTTGGGCAAGTCGGGCGGCATAGCCGGGCGCACAGTTCGCAGTCCTCGGTTTATTGTTTAAGTTTATAGTTTTAGAAAATCGTGATTCTACCAATCTACACATACGGACAGCCCGTGCTTCGCAAGGTGGCCGAGGATATCGACTCCAGCTATCCCGACCTGCCGCAGCTTATACAGGATATGTATGACACGTTGGAGCGCAGCGAGGGAATCGGCCTTGCAGCGCCGCAGGTGGGACTCAGTATCCGCCTCGTGGTCATCAACCTGGACGTCATCAGTGAGGATTATCCCGAATATAAGGGCTACATCCGTACGTTTATCAATCCTCACATTATTGAGATGGACGAGACAGAGACGGATGTCATGGAGGAGGGATGCCTCTCTCTGCCCGGCATACACGAGAAAGTGAGGCGTTCCAAGCGTATCCATGTGAAGTATCTTGACGACCAGTTCCAACCTCACGACGAATGGGTGGAAGGTTACTTGGCGCGTGTGATGCAGCACGAGTTTGACCATCTCGAAGGCCACATCTTCACCGATCATCTGATGGGGCTGCGCAAGCAGATGGCCAACAGCCGTCTGAAGTCCATTGCGCGCGGCAGTTTCTCATGCAATTATAAAGTAAAGGTCAAGCATTAGGCATGCACCACCATCGGAAGGTCATAGCATTACTTGCCCTTCTCTTCTCATTCTTTTGGGGCGGAAGCGGCTTTGCCCAAATCAACACCGAACGGGTGCTCTTGATGGGGCGGAACGCTCTGTATTATGAGGACTACGTGCTGGCGATACAGCGCTTCAATATGGTGATAAACGCCAAGCCGTGGATGGGCGAGCCTTACTTCTACCGTGGTTTGGCCAAATTCTACCTCGAGGATTATCAAGGGGCCGAGATTGACTGCGGCAATGCCCTCGAGCGCAACCCTTACATGGCCAACTACTACATGCTCCGTGCCTTGTGCTGTATCAACCAGAGCCGCTATCAACTGGCCGAGGAAGACTATCACAAGACACTTGAGATCAACCCGATGGAACGAAACAGCTGGCACAACCTCGTGCTGTGCCAGATCGAGCTGAAGGAGTATGCGCGTGCCGATTCGTCGCTCGACCAGATGATCCGTTATTGGCCGAAGGAGTCGTCCGAGTATTCGCTCAAAGCTCAGGTGGCCTTGGCGCGTGAGGATACCGTGCAGGCCGAGAAGTGGATTGACCATGCACTGGAGATGAATCCCTACGAGGGCTCTGCCCTGAGCATGAAGGCCGTCCTCCTGGCACAGCATGCCAAGTATGCCGAGGCTGAGGCTACGTTTGACAGGGCCATTGTGCAGATGCCTCGATCGGCAGGCCTGTACATCAACCGTGCACTGGCTCGCTATAATCAGGACAATCTGCGAGGTGCCATGTCGGATTATGATGCGGCGCTCGACCTGGAGCCTGCCAACTACCTGGGTCATTTCAACCGTGGCCTGCTGCGTGCTCAGGTGGGCGATGACAACCTGGCCATCGAGGACTTCAATTATGTGCTTTCGGTGGAGCCGGACAATACCATTGCTCTCTACAACCGAGCCCTGCTGCTCGACAATGTGGGTGACCATAACGGAGCCATCCGAGACATCAGCGCCGTCATCAAGGACTATCCCGACTTCTGGGAAGGTTATCGGCGCAGGGCCGAGATACGTCGCAAGATAGGCGACACGTATGGTGCCGAGCGCGACGAGTTCAAGATTCTGCAGGCACGACTGGCTGCTACGACCGGCACCTACAAGCCCAGCGGCAAGACGCGTAAGAAGAGCGAGCACAACATCGAGGATTATGATAAACTGGTCGTGGAAGACCGGCAGGAGACGGAGAACGAGTATGCCAGCGAGTATCGCGGACGTGTACAGAACCGCCAGTCGGAGCTGCGTGTCGAGCCGCTCTATGTCCTCACGTACTATCGTAACGAATCGGATGTCAAGACGTATGTTGCCTATTGCCGTCAGGTGGAGGACTATAATGCCCGGCACGTATTGCCCGGCGTGCTCTGGCTCACCCCTAACGAAGGTGCAATGACCGAGCAAAACATCCAGCAGCATTTCGAGTGGATAGCCCAGTGCACGGAACAGTTGGAGAAGAACCCGCGCGATGCCGACCTCCTCCTGCGACGTGCCATCGACTACTACCATGTGCGTGATTTTGAGAACAGCATTGCCGACCTGAATGCGCTCCTTGCAATCGACGCCAATCACTTCCTGGCGCTCCTCCTGCGTGCGCAGAGCCGTTATGCACAGCTCGAGGTGTCGCGCACCACGGCCTCGGCCGGCGACCTCCGGCTCGGCTACCTCATGGTCCTGCAGGACTATACGCACGCTGCCGAGCAGCAGCCTGATGTGGCCTGCCTCTTCTATAACAAGGGCAACCTGCATGTTCAGCTGGGCGACTATGCCAGTGCCATTCACGAGTACGGCGAGGCGCTGCGCTTAGATGCTCATTTCCCCGATGCCTATTACAGCCGCGGCGTGGCCCATCTGCTCTCCGGCGAGACATCCGAGGGACTTAATGATCTCAGCCAGGCTGGCGAGTATGGCCTGTATAATGCCTATAGTCTTATCAAGAAATACTCGCAGAAAAAGTGATTATAGTTCATAGTTCTTGGACAAGCCAAGCGTCAAGCCGATTACTTCGACAAGCGAAGCGGCAAGCCGAGCGCACAGTTCATAGTTTATGACGATTTATATAAGGAATGATATGAAAAAGAACGTTGTTTCAGAGAGAATGTCGGGTAGGACTCGCCGCATGCTTTCGGTGTTGGCTTTGTGTCTCTCCCTCTGCATGCCTCAGGCTGGCTGGGCGTGCACGTCGTTTATCGTTTCGGGTCGTGTCACCAAGGATGGCCGCCCGCTGATCTTCAAGAACCGTGACACGAGCGGCACCAGCAACGTGATGGTGATGATACAGGGCGAGCTGTATCGCTATGTGGGCATCACAGGCTATACGGACAAGCAGCCGCGTAACATCTGGGGCGGACACAACGAGGTGGGCTTTGCCATCATCAATACGGCTGCCTACAACCTGAATGGATGCAAGGGCGACGACTCTGACCACGACGGTTGGGTGATGCGACGGGCACTGGAGGTGTGCCGCACGATGGCCGACTTCGAGCATCTGCTGGACACCCTGCCCAAGCCTCTCAACGTGAACTCCAACTATGGAGTGCTCGACGCAGAGGGGGGCTGTGCCTACTATGAGACGGGCGACAGCGGCTTCGTGAAGTTTGATGCCAACGACCCTCGCGAGGCGCCTGACGGTTACCTGGTGCGCACGAACCACGGCATGACGGGCTGCCGAGACATCGACAGCGGTGTGGAACGCTTCATGGCCATCAGTGATTTTATGGCCGGTGCCAGCCGTGATGGAAAACTCGACTGCGAGTATCTGATGACCAACGTGCCCCGCTATCTGACCCACGGACTTACGAAGCAGAACCTTTACGACGAACTGCCGGCCGACGAGAACGACGTGCGCATGATTCACTTTACCGACTTCATCCCCCGATACATCAGTTCCTCGGCCATCCTCATCCAGGGTGTGGCTCCCGGCGAAGCACCCTCCCATACCATCAGCTGGACGAACATTGGCTGGCCTTGCGGCTCCGTGGCCATCCCCTTGATGATTGAGGAGGACGTCCCCCTGCCGGCTATCGTACAGCGTGGCGAGGACAATAAGGCATGGCTCTGCTCGAAGTCCATCGAGGAGAAACTGAAGGTCTTCAACCAGAAGCGTGGCAACGTACGCGACTATATCGACCTCTCCAAGTTGGTGAATGCCCGTGGCACAGGCATCGTACAGCGTAGCATCGCCCTGGAGCGCGAGGTGTTCAAGCATGCCAAGCCTGCCCTCCAGCGAGTGAGGAAGGGAAAAGACGGTGCCCGTGCCCTGCGCGAGTATTACCAGTGGGTGGACGAATACGTGCCCGCCAACCTAAAGTAGCAGTGTGGAAAACCCAAAGATTTCTTAACCGACCTTAAATACAAGCACAATGAAACGTATATCGACAGTCCTCCTCGTCGCCGCCATGAGCTGCGGCATGCTGCATGCACAAGACAACAGCAAAGGTTATTACAAGGACCTCTTCGTGGATGGAGGTATCAGCCTGACCTCCCGTGACAAACTGCCTGCAGCGGAAAGGCTGGGGATGCAGGTGGAGTCGTTCCTCTGCTCCAAGCATAAGAGTCGCGACACATCGGCCTACAATGCGGCCGACACCATGTTGCAGCGCACGCTCCTCGGCGGCTATGTCTATGACGAGAACGGCATCCTGCTCTATCCCGACGGGGCTCCGCGCTTCCGCATGATTTTCATGAACGGCGGCTCGGCAGGCACACACGGACGCTCGCTGGGTCCGGCTGCCCGCAATGCCATACGCGCCTTCGTGCGTGCCGGTGGCAGCTATGTGGGTTCCTGTGCCGGCATGTTCATCGGCAGTAAGGGCGTCAAGGGCGACAGCCTCGTGAAGTACACCACCTCCTACATCGGCGTATGGCCAGGATACACCATCAGTACGGGCGTTATCGCGAATCGTATGGACCTCGTCATCGAGAAGAAGGCCGGCATCCTGAAGTATGCCGACTTTGGTGGTGATCGTCGGGTGGACAGTGTCTATCACAACGGAGGCGGCTTTGCCGTGACCAATGTCGATTGGCCCGAGGGTACAGAGGTGCTGGCTCGCTACGACATCAAGGGCCGTACCGACCTGAAGCCGAAGCGTGACATACAGATGCAGCCTGCCATCTGGGCCTGGAAGGAGAACGACCAGACGGGGCGTGTCATCCTCTGCGGCTCTCATCCCGAATTCGTAAAGGACGGCGAACGCCGCGACCTGGAGCAGTCCATGTTCCAGTATGCGATGGAGGGCAACGGCCTGCCCACACTGAAGGGCGAACTGCTGAGCGGCCAGACGCGCCTGATGTACTGCACCACCGAGGACCGTACGCCTGCCTTCACCTGCATCGGTGACCGCCAGTACCATCACTTTGCCCTGCAGGTGCCCAAGGATGCCGGGCGCGTGACCGTCACCCTGAAACCCAAACCTGGATGGGGCGACTTCGACCTCTATCTGATGGGCACCTATGACGAGTTTGCCTATCTGGACAATGCCGAGTACAAGAGCACCGAGCCGGGAGCCACACAGACGCTCACCATCGAGAATCCTCGTCGCGGCACGCTCTATCTCTCCGTCTTCTGCAACACAACGGTGGACACCGTGGAGACCAAGTGGGGCACCCAGTACACGGGTCGTCTCGATGTGCTCAACGGTGTGCCTTATGGCATCACCGCCATCTGCACCCCAAAGGAAACTGCTCAGCCGTAATCCCTTATAAACAGACGACAAGATGAAACGAATAATCCGGCTCTCCCTCTGTGCGGTCCTCCTGACGGCCTGTTACGCATGTGGTAGCGGTGAGGGGAACAAGCCCGTCAGTGGCGACGATTACTATGTGTGTGCCTATGTGTGGCCCTCCTGTCACGACGACTCGCTGGGTCGTGCCCACCTTTGGCCGCAGGGCGACGGCGAATGGGAAGTCATCCGGCAGGGCAATCCGCGCTTTCCCGGCCACTATCAGCCCAAGCAGCCGCTGTGGGGTTATGAACACGATGACGACCCCGCCGTTGTCGAGAAGTGGATTGACACGGCGCTGAAATATGGTGTGAACACGTTTGTTTACGACTGGTACTGGTTCATGGACTACCCTTACCTCGAGGGGGCACTCAATGACGGTTTCCTCGGTGCTCGCAACAACGGGAAGATGAACTTCTATATCATGTGGGCCAACCATCGGGTGGTGAAGAACTACTGGAACTATCACCTCCACGGCGACGACACGTCGCTCCTCTTCGACCCACGGGTGACGATGGACCAGTTCAAGACCATTGTGGCACGCGTCATCCGCCAGTATTTCAAGCGTAAGAACTATGTGAAGATCGACGGATGTCCCGTTTTCGGCATCTTCGATATGAACCAGTTCGTGCAGAGCTTCGGCACCATCGACGAGGCGGCGCGGGCGATGGAATATTTCCGCGACGAGGTCCGGAAGGCCGGCTTCAAGGGGCTCCACATCCAGCAGAACAATGGCGGCGGCAGTTTCCTGGCCGACGACTTCATCGCCGCTCAGCGGGAGCGTATCGCCAAGCTTGGTATCAACAGCCACGCCTTCTACAATATGGGCGGTTTCAATCCGGACTATCTCACCTATGGTGCCAATGCCATCGAGATCCGCAAACAGTGGGAGGAGGCCTTCGACATTCCCGTCTTCCCGACCGTCTCCATCGGATGGGACGACACGCCCCGCTTCCCGGCCAAGGGCGAGCAGGACATCACACGCTACCATCAGACGCCGCGTGCCTTCGAGTCGTTCCTCGAGGTGGCTAAGCGCTATGCCGACGAGCATCCCCAGCAGCCGCCTTTCATCATGATCAATGCGTGGAACGAGTGGGTCGAGGGCAGCTACCTCCTGCCCGACCGCTACTTTGGTTTCGGTTACCTCGAGGCTGTCCGGCACGTCTTTCGACAAGAAAACTGACCGCCCCCTCCTGCAGCCCGGAAACGGGCCTTACGCTCCGCCCGTCGGAAGAGCACGCTCCTGAGCCAGATGGAGCACGCTCTTGAGCCCGACGGAGCACGCTCTTCTGTGGGGTGAGGTTTGCGGCAGAAAATGTCGCGTCGTGATTGTCAAGATGTAGTCACATGCGGCCCGATAAGTCGTCAAAGAATGAAAAATGAGACGGAAAGGAAAAAAACTCGGGGCAAAGTGGGGCAAATCTTAAACTTTCTTCGTAAATTTGCACCCTTGAATCGGGGCGTGTGCCCCAAAACGATATAAAACAATGATAAAAATCACATTTCCTGATGGCTCTGTCCGCGAATATGAAGCTGGCGTGACGGGCTTGCAGATTGCTGAGAGCATTTCGTCCCGCCTGGCTCAGGACGTACTGGCATGCGGGGTGAACGGCGAAACTGTGGAACTGAACCGACCCATCATGGAGGACGCCTCCGTGAAGCTGTATAAGTGGGACGATGCCGAGGGCAAGCATGCCTTCTGGCACACGAGTGCCCATCTGATGGCCGAGGCACTGCAGGAACTCTATCCTGGCATCCAGTTCGGCATCGGGCCGGCCATCGAGAACGGCTTCTATTACGACGTGATGCCGGCCGAGGGTACGGTAATCCGCGAGGGCGACTTTGCCGAGATTGAGAAGAAAATGACCGAGCTGGTACAGCGTAAGGAGACACTCGAGCGCCGCGACATCAGCAAGACCGATGCCCTGAAGTTCTTTGGCGACCGCGGTCAGACATTCAAGAACGAACTGATTGCCGACCTCGAGGACGGCCATATCACCACCTACACGCAGGGTGCCTTCACCGACCTCTGCCGTGGCCCGCACCTGCTGAGCACCGCTCCCATCAAGGCAGTGAAGATTCTGGCCGTCAGCTCCGCCTACTGGCGTGGCGACGAGAAGCGTCCGCAGATGACGCGCCTCTATGGCATCTCCTTCCCCAAGAAGAAACTGCTCGACGAGTATCTCGTCCTGCTCGAGGAGGCTAAGAAACGCGACCATCGCCGTATCGGAAAGGAGATGGAGTTGTTCATGTTCAGCGATATGGTGGGCAAGGGACTGCCTATGTGGCTCCCCAAGGGTACCGCACTGCGCCTCCGCCTCGAGGACTTCCTCAAGAAGATTCAGAAGCGCTATGGATACCAGCAGGTGATGACCCCCCACATCGGTAGCAAGAACCTCTATGTGACCAGTGGCCACTGGGACCACTACGGCAAGGACAGCTTCCAGCCCATCCACACTCCCGAGGAGGGCGAGGAATACCTGCTGAAGCCCATGAACTGCCCTCACCACTGCCAGATCTACGCCTGGAAGCCCCGCAGCTACAAGGACCTTCCCTTCCGCTGCGCCGAGTTCGGTACCGTATATCGCTACGAGCAGAGCGGCGAGCTGCACGGACTCACCCGTGTACGTTCCTTTACGCAGGACGACGCACATATCTTCTGTCGTCCCGACCAGGTGAAGGACGAGTTCATCCGCGTGATGGAAATCATTCAGATTATCTTTGGCGCACTGAAGTTTGACAACTTCGAGGCACAGATAAGCCTGCGCGACCCCAACGACCGCGAAAAGTATATCGGCTCCGACGAGGTGTGGGAGCAGGCTGAGCGTGCTATCATCGAGGCATGCGAGGAGAAAGGCCTGAAGACCACCACCGCGCTGGGCGAGGCTGCATTCTACGGCCCCAAGCTCGACTTCATGGTGAAGGATGCCCTGGGACGCCGTTGGCAGCTGGGCACCATACAGGTGGACTACAACCTGCCCGAGCGCTTCCAGCTCGAATACGTGGGCGAGGACAATCAGAAGCATCGTCCCGTGATGATCCACCGTGCTCCCTTCGGTTCGATGGAACGCTTCGTGGCTGTGCTCATCGAGCATACGGCCGGACACTTCCCCCTGTGGCTCTGTCCCGACCAGGTGGCCATCCTGCCCGTCAGCGAGAAGTACAATGAATACGCGCAGAAGCTGCTCCAGTATTACGACGAGCAGGGCGTGCGTGCCGTACTCGATGACCGCAACGAGAAGATCGGACGTAAGATTCGCGACAACGAACTCAAGCGCATCCCCTATATGCTCATCGTGGGCGAGAAGGAACAGGCTGACGGCACTGTTAGCTTCCGCCAGCAGGGCGGTGGAGAGCAGGGAGTGCTGCCCTATGAGGAGTTTGCCACGAAGATCAACGACGAGGTGCGCCGAATGACAGAAAACTATTAAACACCGCATCGGATATATCACATCCCTCGAATGAAGAAAGACAACTTTAAGCAACAGTATCGCGTGAACGAACAGATTCGCGTACGCGAAGTTCGCATCGTCGGAGACGGCATCGAATCTGCCGTTGTCCCCACCCACAAGGCACTACAGTTGGCCGAGCAGAAAGGAGTCGATCTGGTAGAGATCTCGCCCAATGCACAGCCGCCCGTGTGCCGCCTCATCGACTACAGCAAGTTCATCTATCAGCAGAAGAAACACCAGAAGGAGATGAAGGCCAAGCAGGTGAAGGTTGAAGTGAAGGAGATACGCTTCGGACCTCAGACGGACGACCACGACTACAACTTCAAGCTCAAGCATGCCCAGGGCTTCCTCTCCGACGGAGACAAGGTGAAGGCCTACGTCTTCTTCAAGGGACGAAGCATCCTCTTCAAGGAACAGGGCGAGGTACTCTTGCTACGCTTCGCTCAGGACCTCGAGGACTACGGCAAGGTGGAGCAGATGCCACAGCTCGAAGGAAAGCGTATGATCATGTTCATCGGTCCCAAAAAGCTGCCTGCCGCACAGAAGAAGACTTCCGAGGAGGCTTCCGAGCAATCCGAACAGCCGCGTGAACGTAAGGCTCCGCAGCAGAAGGCTCGCAAGGAATACACCGGACCAAAGGTCGAGGGAGAAGACTTCGATGACTGAAAGGCCAATTCGTAATTCATAATTCTCAATTCATAATTTAGCAGCGGCTGAGTGATGGTTGAGAGAAACGCAGCAAGAAAACAATTATGAATTATGAATTAATAATTATGGATTAAAGAGAAAGATCGTGCGTAACGCCGGGTATATGCGTTGCCACATCGTTTAATAATAACCAAATAATTAATTAAAAACAATTATGCCAAAAGTAAAGACAAACTCCGGTGCTAAGAAGAGATTCGTACTGACCGGAACCGGCAAGGTAAAGCGTCACCACGCCTACCACAGCCACATCTTGACCAAGAAGACCAAGAAGCAGAAGAGAAACCTCGACCATGCTACCTTGGTTGTAACAGAGAACATGAAGCAGGTACGCGACCTCCTCAACCTCCGTTAAACTCCTTCACACGTCAAGAAAGAAGTTCTTAACTTTAGTTATTAACCGAATGTACAGCCTCAAAGTTCGTCTCAACCGACGGCGCTGTCGTTCAAAAAAGAAAAAATTATGCCAAGATCAGTAAATCATGTAGCTTCAAGAGCTAAGAGAAAGAAGATTCTGCGCCTCACCAGAGGTTATTATGGCGCACGCAAGAACGTGTGGACCGTTGCCAAGAACACGTGGGAGAAAGGTCTCACCTATGCCTTCCGCGACCGCCGCACGAAGAAGCGCAACTTCCGCGCACTGTGGATTCAGCGTATCAATGCTGCTGCCCGCCTCGAAGGTCTCAGCTATTCCCAGCTGATGGGTCTGCTGCACAAGGCCGGAATCGAGATCAACCGTAAGGTACTTGCCGACCTCGCTGTGAACCACCCCGAGGCTTTCAAGGCCATCGTGGGCAAGGTGAAGTAAGTCGGAACCTTTGATTTACGAAGAAAGCGTGCCGTTCCTCATCTCCGAGGACGGCACGCTTTGTTATATGTATGAGCATGTCCACACCATATGTTGCATCGGATGGCTGCCCCATGTGGTGGTTCCTTGGGGAACGAAGCCGTGACGTGTATAGAGACGTTCGGCATCGGAGTTGTCTGCATCGACCAGCAGGCCGGTGGCTGGGAGCTCAAGCTCCAGGCCGCGTCTGATGGCCTGGCAAAGCAGGGCACTGGCGATGCCCTGACGACGGTAGGGGGCAGCGACACAGAGGCTGTCCACGTAGAACTCGCCCGCCTGTGTCTCGTCGTTCATTCCTGTATAGTCGATACCGAAGGCTTCGCGAGCCCCCTGGATGAATGCCTCGCGCAGGGTATGCAGCTGCGCTCCGTCGTATGCCACACAGACACCGACCACTTGCTCGCCGGCTGTGGCCACCCACGTATTCAGGTACGAATACTGGCTGTCCGTGCGTCGAACCAGTGCGGTCATCAGACGGTGGAAATCCTCCAGTGTGTGCTGCGGCCCGGCAAACCACTGGCAGCAGTCGTGGTTCATGGCCTCCATGATGAGTGTGGATATTGTCGGCGCCTCGTCGGGGCGGGCTTGCCGGATGGGATGGGGGAGTGGAATGCTGTGGTTCATCGTGAGTGGGATTTACTGGTTTTTCTTTTACTTTTTTCCGTTCTGGACATCTATATCTTCTGTCTTAAGTACAAGGGCGGACCCTCTTTCCGGTCCGCCCTTGCTATGAAGAACCGCACTGATGAAGATGTGATGAAACTCCGATTAACAGGTTTTGAGGGTTCGCTTCCTTTGTAATCCACCCACTCGCATGTTGCCACACGAGGATGGCACGCCATTGGATAGCGAAACTGGTCTCAGTTTCATACTTATATTTGATGAGTTTCCCATTCGATTCAGTGCGGTATGGTTTACCCATCTTCTTAACGCAAAGTTATGAAGTTTTCTTTGTTCCTGCAAGGATTTCTTCATTTTTTATGCTCTTGCCCTTGCCTTTTTGTGTGATTTCCCTTAATTTTGCATGCCGATAGCACAAATCCTACTGTACATGGTTCTTAATTTCTCACTGGAATATGTCACACGCTGGGAGGAGCAACTCCGCGTGGAACTCACACTCTGTCGTCGTGGCGGTCTTGGCCAGTCGCGCCTCGTCACGCTGTCCACTGTGGACGGTGCCCGCTGGGAGGGCTGCGAACATGTCTCCGAACCTGACGTGGAGAGTTTCTCCTACGCCTATATCGTCTGCGAGGGCGATGTGGTCACTCGTCGCGAGTGGAACGGGGTGCCGCGTCGTTTCCCGGCTGCCGACCGCTCGTTCTTCCTCTTCGACTACTGGCGCGACATTCCGCCCAATGCGCATCTCTACAGCAGTGCCTGCCGGCGCGCCTTCCCCGACTCGGAGGAGAAGTCCTCGACAATGCTCTACTACGAGCGTACGCTGGTCTTTCGCGTACAGGCGCCCCAGCTGCGCGAGGGCGAGGCACTGGCTCTCGTGGGCAATCAGCCTCCGCTGGGGGCATGGCGGCCGGAACGTGCCCTGCGCATGTCGCCCTCCGGCACCCACGAGTGGACGCTCTCGCTCACGGCCGAGGGGCTCTACCTGCCCATAGAATATAAATATGTACGCGTGTGTGCGCGCACGGGAGAGTTGCTCGAGTGGGAAGGGGGTGCCAACCGCTGCACCCCGCCCGTGAACGAGACACGTGGCGTCACGGTCTTCTATGATTCCGAGGCTCGTCTGCAGTCGCAGCCGTGGCGGCGGGCCGGAGTGGTCGTGCCGCTCTTCTCGCTGCGCAGCGAGGGCAGCCAGGGGACGGGCGATTTTGGCGACCTGCGGCGTATGGTCGATTGGGCAGGTGCGGTGGGCATGCATGTCGTGCAGCTGCTGCCTATCAACGATACGATGCTCTCTCAGACCTGGCGCGACAGCTATCCGTACAACTGCCTCAGCGTCTTTGCCCTGCATCCTCAGTACATCGACCTGCGGCAGCTCCCGCCCATTCGTGACGACGCGTTCATGGATGCCTGTGCAGCGGCCTGGCGTGAGGCGAATGCCGGTGCCGTGTGCGACTACGAACTGACGCTGAAGTTGAAGCTGGACTATCTGCGTCGCCTTTATGTCCAGGAGGGCAAGGCGGTGATGCAGGCTTCGTCCTTCCAGCGTTTCTATGACGAGAACCAGGAGTGGCTCCAGCCCTATGCGGTCTTCTGCACCCTGCGCGACCGCTACGGCACTGTTGACTATCGCTCGTGGCCCCGGTATGCGGTGTATGACGAGGAGGAGGTGCACCTGCTGGCTCGCCGCGAGTGGGACGAGGTGGGGTTCCATGTCTTCGTGCAGTATCTGCTGGATGGACAGCTGTCTGCCGTCGTGCGCCATGCTCGCCGTCAGGGCGTGGTGCTCAAGGGCGACATACCCATCGGGGTCAGTCCTCACAGCGTCGAGACGTGGATGTATCCTCAGTACTTCCATCTCGACCTCTGTGCGGGTGCTCCGCCCGATGCCTTCAGCGAGACGGGGCAGAACTGGCGCTTCCCCACATACAACTGGCAGGCGATGGCTGCCGACGGCTACCGCTGGTGGGTGCGCCGCCTGCAGCGTATGGCATGCTATTTTGATGCTTATCGCATCGACCATGTGCTGGGATTCTTCCGTATCTGGGCCGTCCCGCGGGATGGTTCCGATGCGCGTCGTGGCCAGTTCTCTCCGGCCTTGCCTTTCTCACGCGAGGAGATTGAGGCCTATGGCCTTCCCTTCCGCGAGGAATATGTGGGAGAGCTTTTCGTGCCCGACCATGACAGCCCCGAGCGTTATCATCCGCTCTTCTCAGCCAGGCCCGAGGCCCTGCTCAGTGGAGGGCAGCTCGATGCCTTCCGCCGTCTCTATGAGGACTTCTTCTATCACCGCCACAACGATTTCTGGTACAGCGAGGCCATGAAGCGTCTGCCTGCCCTTGTCGGGGCCACGCGCATGCTTTGCTGTGCCGAGGATCTGGGCATGGTGCCCGCCTGTGTCCGTCCCGTCATGGAGCGCCTGCGCATCCTCTCGCTCGAGATCCAGACGATGCCCAAGGCCTTCGGACTCCGTTTCTCCCGGCTCGAGGACAACCCCTACCGCAGTGTGGCCACGCCCTTCACGCATGACATGCCCACCCTGCGCCAGTGGTGGGAGGAGAATCGCGAGCGCACGCAGGCCTATTACGAGGAGGTGCTCCATCGCCGTGGTGCAGCACCGCAGCCGCTCACGCCCGAGCTGGCGGCCGACATCCTCCGTGCCCACCTGCATTCGCCCTCGATGCTCTGCCTCGTCAGCCTGCAGGACTGGCTGGCTATCGACGGGGAACTGCGGCGTCCGAACGTCGCAGAGGAACGTATCAACGAACCGTCCGAGGCCGTCCACTATTGGCGCTATCGCATGCACCTGAACCTCGAGACGCTGCAGGCCAGCGAGGCTTTCAACGCTCGCGTGCGGGAGATGATTGAGAAGTCGGCACGGGAGGGATGAGGAGCCGGCTGCGGAGGGAGATGAAGTCGGGTCTGAAAGGAGAAAGGCTCGGGGCGGACGGTTGGACGGCCCGAGGCTAACTACTTTAACTACTTCGCTCGGCTCCGCCGCTCCGCCTTTACTGCAAAGAATTTCTATAGTACTTGCCACTATACACTATTCAACTGACTATAAACTTTAAACTATACACTTTACACTTTAAAAGTGCACTATACACTTTAAAAGGCAAGTATTGTCCTAACTACTGTCCGAAGGACGAGCGTAGTGATCGCTCGGCTCCGCCGCTTCGCTCGTCCAAGAACTATACACTATACACTATTCAACTGACTATAAACTATACACTTTACACTATACACTTTAAAAGACAAGTATTGTCCTAACTACTGTCCGAAGGACGAGCGTAAGTCCCTTCAGCGAATGCCCCGCTCATTGAGCGCCCGGGCATAGCGGCGGGCGTTGCGCATGTGTTCGGAGAGCGTAGCGGCAAAGTTGTGGGTGCCCGAGAAGTCTTCCTTGGCACACATGTACAGATAGGGATGCTCCCGTGCGTTCAGCACGGCATCCAGCCCCACGATGCTCGGAATGCGGATGGGGCCGGGCGGCAGTCCCTTGTATTTATAGGTATTATAGGGATTGTCTATCTCGAGGTGGGCATATAGGATGCGTCGCAGGGCAAAGTTGCCTTGGGCAAACTTCACCGTCGGGTCTGCCTGCAGGAGCATGCCCTTGCGCAGGCGGTTCAGGTAGAGACCCGCAATCATCGGCTTCTCCCCGTCGTTGGCTGTCTCCTCCTCCACGATGCTGGCCAGTGTGGCCACCTGTTCGTGGGTGAGTCCCAGGGCATCAGCCTTTGCCTGTCGCTCCTTTGTCCAGAAGCGGGCGTTCTCCTGCTGCATGCGCTTCATCAGTGCCGGCAGCGAGATGTTCCAATAGACCTCATACGTGTTGGGGATGAAGAGTGCGGGCAGCGTCTCGAGCCGGTAGCCGTATTCCTGGCAGAACGTAGAGTCGTAGAAGGCTGTGGCCACCGTGGCCGAGTCCAGCATCAGCTGGCTCCCGAGGCGCGAGGCCAGGCGGTCGAGCGTGCGCACCGAGGGCAGTGTCAGCCGCAGCGGCTCCTGCTGTCCGTTGCGCAGGCGGCGGTAGAGGGCGAGCGACGGCATGCCGTCCTCCACACGGTAGCGGCCGGTGCGCACCAGCGGATGCATCGCCCGGGCATACCATCCGAAGCGCCACCCGAGGTCGAGCTTCGTACGCAGCGAGTCCACGTCGTCATCCGTGTCTATATATATATAGGTAGGCGTTCCGGCTTCCTCGGCAGGCAGGCGTACCTTGTGCAGGCACAGCGAGGCACACAGGATCCCTGCTCCTGCGATGAGCAGGCAGAGGGCAGCGGCGGCTCCATACATCTTTTTCTTTCTTTCCATAGGGCGTTTCTGATGAAATGACGTGCAAAATTAGGGAATTCTGCGCTTCGGAGCAAAAAAAGCGGCCAAATATTTCACGGAATAAAAAAAATGCCTTACCTTTGCACTCGGTTTGCCGAATTGGCTCAGTTGGTAGAGCAACGCATTCGTAATGCGTGGGTCGGCGGTTCGAGTCCGCCATTCGGCTCCGGCGTTAGGCGAGGGGTAGCGAAAGCTACCCTTTTTTTTATGAGAAAAAATCCCTTTCCCTATTGCCTACACGAAATAATCTTCGTACCTTTGCACGACGTTTAAGGCCAAGAAGATAAGATGGAACCGATGAAACGCAAGTGTGGAGCGGCAATCACACGCCTGCTCAGCGTGCTGGGGCACTGCATGCTCCGTCTGTGGACGTGGAGTGTCACCGAGGTGATTCCGGCCGGGCAGAGCCACTGGCGCTATGTCCCGTCCGGCTCGTCGGACGTCGCCGCGTGGGCGACCGCTTCCATCCCGTCTCCTCGGACGATTTACATGGGCCACCTCCGGTATTGCATTACCGGCAAGAGTGGCCTTTCTTTTGCACCTCTGTCCCGGCGTGCCGACGCACTGCGGGGCCTCCGACGGATGCAAGACCGGGCATTGACAGACTATTACGAATCGATATACACCAAAAGACAATGAGCAGAAAGGTTACATTGCGACTGGAGGACGGAACAGAGTTTCACGGCACCTCCTTTGGATATGAGCGCCCCGCCGCTGGCGAGGTAGTCTTCAACACCGCCATGATGGGCTATCCCGAGAGCCTCACGGATCCCTCGTATGCAGGGCAGCTGCTGGCACTCACCTTCCCGCTGGTGGGCAACTATGGCGTGCCTCCCATCACCTTCGAGGAGAACGGCCTGTCCACGTACATGGAGGGCGACCGTATCTATCCCAGCGCTCTCATCGTGAGCGACTACAGCGAGCAGTATAGCCACTGGAACGGCGTGGAGACACTGGCCGACTGGCTCAAGCGCGAGAAGGTGCCGGCCATCACGGGCGTCGATACCCGCGAACTGACCAAGGTGCTGCGCGAGCATGGTGTGATGATGGGAAAGATTCTCTTCGACGACGAGCCGGACAATATTCCCGAGGCTCAGTACGAGGGGGTGAACTTCGTGGCTCAGGTGAGCTGCAAGGAGGTCATCCGATACAACGCACCGAACGCTACAAAGACCGTCGTCCTGGTGGACTGCGGCGTGAAGGCCAATATCATCCGCTGCCTCCTGCGACGGGGTGTGAACGTGGTACGTGTGCCCTGGGATTATGACTTCAACGAGATGGAGTTCGACGGTCTGTTCCTGGCCAATGGTCCCGGCGACCCCGAGACCTGTGTGGCTACGGTCGAGAATATCCGCAAGTTCCTGGCTTCGCCCAACGTGCGTCCCTGCATGGGCATTTGCATGGGCAACCAGCTGCTGGCCAAGGCAGCCGGTGCCCGCATCTATAAGCTGAAGTACGGCCACCGCTCCCACAACCAGCCCGTGCGCCAGGTGGGCACGAACCACTGCTTCATCACCACCCAGAACCATGGCTATGCCGTGGACGACACCTCGCTGCCCGAGGGATGGGAGACTTCGTTCGTGAACATGAACGACGGGTCCAACGAGGGACTGCGCCACAAGACGAACCCCTGGTTCTCGGCTCAGTTCCACCCCGAGGCTTGCTCCGGACCGGTGGATATGGACCTGCTCTTTGATAATTTCGTAGCCCTGCTCCACGACCCGAATGCCGAACTGACCCACGAGGTGCCTCTGAAGCAGGACGTCACGCCCGGCTCGGTAAAGAAGGTGCTCCTGCTCGGTTCGGGCGCACTGAAGATTGGCGAGGCCGGAGAGTTCGACTATAGCGGTTCGCAGGCCCTGAAGGCCATGCGCGAGGAGGGCATCAAGACGGTGCTCATCAACCCGAACATCGCCACGGTACAGACCTCCGAGGGAGTGGCCGACCAGGTGTACTTCCTGCCCGTGACTCCCTTCTTCGTGGAGCGGGTCATCGAGAAGGAACGCCCCGAGGGTATCCTGCTGGCCTTTGGCGGACAGACGGCGCTCAACTGTGGCGTGGCGCTCTACAAGAGCGGCGTGCTGGAGAAATATGGCGTCCAGGTGCTGGGTACTCCCGTACAGGCCATCATCGATACGGAGGACCGCGAACTCTTCGTGGAGCGACTGGACGAGATCAACGTGAAGACCATCAAGAGCCAGGCATGCGAGGACATCGAGTCGGCACGCCGGGCGGCACGCGAACTGGGCTATCCCGTCATCATACGTGCGGCCTTCGCACTGGGCGGACTGGGCTCTGGCTTCTGCGACAACGAGGAGGAGCTGAACCGCCTGGCCGAGAAGTCGTTTGCCTTCTCGCCCCAGGTACTCGTGGAGAAGAGCCTCAAGGGTTGGAAGGAGATCGAGTATGAGGTGGTGCGCGACCGTTATGACAACTGCATCACCGTCTGCAGCATGGAGAACTTCGACCCCCTGGGTATCCACACGGGCGAGAGCATCGTGGTGGCTCCCTCGCAGACGCTCAACAATTCCGAGTATCAGAAGCTGCGTGCACTGAGCATCGATATCATACGCCATATCGGCATCGTGGGCGAGTGTAATATCCAGTTTGCCTTCGACCCCGAGAGCGAGGACTATCGTGTCATCGAGGTGAATGCACGCCTGTCCCGCTCGTCCGCCCTGGCCAGCAAGGCCACGGGTTATCCCCTGGCCTTCGTGGCTGCCAAGCTGGGTCTCGGCTACGGACTCTTCGAACTGAAGAACTCGGTGACGAAGACCACCACGGCCTTCTTCGAGCCTGCCATCGACTACGTCGTGTGCAAGATTCCGCGTTGGGACCTCGGCAAGTTCCGTGGCGTCGATCGCGAGCTGGGCAGCAGCATGAAGTCCGTGGGCGAGGTGATGGCCATCGGACGCACCTTCGAGGAGTGTATCCAGAAGGGACTGCGCATGATAGGCCAGGGCATGCATGGATTCGTGGAGAACAAGGAACTGGTCATCGATGATATCGACCGGGCACTGCGCGAACCTACGGACAAGCGTGTCTTCATCATTGCCAAGGCACTGCGTCAGGGCTACACCGTGGACCAGATCCATGCACTGACGAAGATCGACCGCTGGTTCCTCTACAAGCTGCAGCACATACGCTCCATCGACAACGACCTGCACGAGTGCCGGGGCATGGACGGCCTTACGCCCGAACTCCTCCGGCAGGCCAAGGTGTATGGCTTCACCGACTTCCAGATTGCACGTGCCATCGGACTCGAGGCACAGATGGACATCGAGGTGGGCATGATGCAGGTGCGCCGCCAGCGCAAGCAGTGGGGGATTGTGCCCTACGTGAAGCAGATCGACACACTGGCTGCCGAGTATCCTGCTCAGACCAACTACCTCTACCTCACCTACGCCGGTGTGGCCCATGACATCGAGTTCCAGAAGGACAAGCGTAGCATCGTCGTCCTGGGTAGCGGTGCCTACCGTATCGGCTCGTCGGTCGAATTCGACTGGTGCGGTGTGCAGGCGCTCCATACGATACGTCGCGAGGGCTACCGCTCGGTGATGATCAACTACAACCCCGAGACCGTCTCTACGGACTACGACATGTGCGACCGTCTCTATTTCGACGAGCTCACCTTCGAGCGTGTGATGGACGTACTCGACCTGGAAGAGCCGCGTGGCGTGGTGGTGAGCACCGGCGGACAGATTCCCAACAACCTGGCGCTCAAGCTTGATGCACAGAACGTACCCATCCTGGGCACACAGGCTCGCTATATCGACAATGCCGAGGATCGTGACAAGTTCAGCGCCATGCTCGACCGTATCGGGGTGGACCAGCCCGAGTGGAGTGCCCTGACGTCGATGGAGGACGTGAAGGCGTTCATCCAGCGGGTGGGCTATCCCGTGCTGGTGCGTCCCTCCTATGTGCTCTCCGGTGCGGCCATGAACGTGTGCTCCAACGAGGAGGAGCTGGAACGCTTCCTTCAGGTGGCTGCCAATGTGAGCAAGAAGCATCCCGTGGTGATCTCCAAGTTCATGCAGAACACCAAGGAGGTGGAGATGGATGCCGTGGCACGCGATGGCGAGATCATTGCCTATGCCATCTCGGAGCATATCGAGTTTGCCGGTGTACACTCCGGCGATGCCACCATCCAGTTCCCGGCCCAGAAGCTCTATGTGGAGACGGTGCGCCGCATCAAGAAGATCAGTGCCCAGATAGCCCGCGAGCTGCACATCAGCGGTCCCTTCAATATCCAGTATCTGGCCAAGGACAATGTCATCAAGGTCATCGAGTGTAACCTGCGTGCCTCGCGCTCCTTCCCCTTCGTGTCGAAGGTGCTCAAGATCAACCTCATCGAGCTGGCCACCAAGATTATGCTGGGCCTGCCGGTGGAGAAGCCGCACAAGAGTTTCTTCGACTTCGACTATGTGGGCATCAAGGCCAGCCAGTTCTCCTTCAACCGCCTGCAGAAGGCCGACCCTGTGCTGGGTGTCGATATGTCGTCCACCGGCGAGGTGGGCTGCCTGGGCGAGGATACCAATGCAGCCCTGCTGAAGGCCATGCTCTCCGTCGGTCATCGCATCCCCGAGAAGACCATCCTGCTCTCCACCGGTCCTGCCAAGGACAAGGCCGCGATGCTCGATGCAGCCCGTATGCTCGTGGATCACGGCTACCGGCTCTACGCCACGGGTGGCACCAGCCGCTACCTGACGGAAAACGGCATTCCCAACACACTCGTCCACTGGCCCAGCGATGCCGACCGTCAGCCGCAGGCACTCGACCTCCTGCATCGTCACGAGATAGACATGGTGGTGAACATCCCCAAGGACCTCTCAGCAGGCGAGCTCACCAATGGCTACAAGATTCGTCGTGCAGCCGTGGACCTCAACGTGCCCCTCATCACTAACACACGTCTCGCCGCAGCCTTCATCCAAGCCTTCTGCACCATACGTCCCGAAGACCTGGCCATCCGCTCCTGGAGCGAGTACAAATAAAGTGTATAGTGTAAAGTTTAAAGTGTAAAGTCAGTGGCGCTCTCCGAGCGCAGTGCACTTTTAAAGTGTATAGTGTATAGTGTAAAGTTTATAGTCAGTGGCGCTCTCCGAGCGCAGTGTAAAGTTTATAGTGTGGGTTAACGAACCCACAAAGCAAACTACCGTATGCTTTGGAAAGATAATCATGGTACTGAAGGTGGTGAGCGGTTGAAGTCACTCACCGTTCTCAGCTCTATAATTATCTTCACACTATGCACTAATCCGTGTAATCTGTGTAATCTGTGCGACCAAAATGACAGTGTGTAGGGTTAACTAATCCGTGCCATCTGTGTAATCTGTGCGAAAAAAATAAAAAGAATATGACGGACAATGAGCTGACATATCAGATACGCGGGTCAATCTTTGAAGTATATAACACCTTAGGACCAGGCCTGCTGGAATCAGTGTACGAAGAAGCCTTAGTCTTTGAGCTCCGTCAGCGCGGGCTAGAGGTGACCCGTCAACTGGAAGTCCCTGTCCACTATAAAGGTAACGAGCTCAAAACCCCTCTTCGTCTGGATCTGCTAGTTGAGAACCAAGTTATCATAGAGCTGAAGTCAGTCGAAGAGATGAAGCCGTTGTTTGCCAAACAACTGCTTACATACCTAAGGCTTCTGGACAAACGAGTCGGTCTTTTGGTAAACTTCTCCTCAACCAACATCAGAGAAGGCATAACCCGCATAGTGAACTAATCCGTGCCATCCGTGCCATCCGTGCGACCAAAACGACAGTGTGTAGGTTAGCAAACCCACAAAGCAAACTACGTATGCTTTGGAAAGATAATCATGGTACTGAAGGTGGTAAGCGCCCATGAATGCGCTCACCGTTCTCAGGTCCATAATTATCTTCACGCTATGAATAAATCCGTGTAATCTGTGCCATCTGTGCGACCAAAACGACAGTGTGAGGGTCAGCAAACCCACAAAGCAAACCACGTATGCTTTGGAAAGATAATCATAGACCTGAAGGCGGTAAGCGCCCATGAATGCACTCACCGTTCTCAGGTCTATAATTATCTTCACACTGTGAATACACCGCTATCATGAACAAATCCGTGTCATCTGTGCAATCAGTGCGACCAAAACGACAGTGTGAGGGTTAGCAAACCCACAAAGCAAACCACGTATGCTTTGGAAAGATAATCATGGTACTGAAGGTGGTGAGCGGCTGAAGGCACTCACCATTCTCAGGTCCATAATTATCTTCACACTGTGAACAAATCCGTGTAATCTGTGTAATCTGTGCGACCAAAAAAACGCCGAATGTTTTACACCTTCGTTCCGCAGGCCATGAAAAAAACTGGCTGCAAACTTTTTCTTTCCATAATTTTGCTTGAATATCGAAAAGTATTTGTATCTTTGCACGCAAAATAGTCTCCTTCTTCCTTTGGAAGCGCGGAGGCCCTCGTGACAGGGAGAGAAAGCCACGTGCCGCAAGGCCGTTCCTCACCTCCCGAACACGGAAAAGAAAAGGTACAGATGACCGCTCGAAAGAAAAGTTGATACCACAGCTATTTCCTAATTTCGGCAGACGGAAGGCGACCGTCCGTTGTCTGTAACCCATTGAAACATAACGCATATATCGCAAACAGGCGTGTTGTTTGCGGAGGGATGATAGTGATATGTCAAGCAGACAGGTGGAGCCACGCCATTGGTACGTCCTGACAACCTTTGACCCCAAGGATGCTGAGGTGCAGCTGCGACGCGAGAACCTCAGACGCGAAGACTGCGGGAAGGCAGCCTTCCAGTTCGTCGTACCGTCCCAGCTGCTCAAGCAGCAGATCAGCCACGAGCTGCCGGGCGACGAGCCGTCTGTCAATGACGACTCACCGCTTGCCTATCGTGACGGCGATGGGGCAGTGGTCATCGACAATCCGAACAGCCGCACCACCGTCCGTCGCAACAACGAGCTCCGTTCTGCCCTGCGCCGCTACATCTTCATCTATGGAGGCGTCTCCGAACTGAACAAGTTCCTGAGCGACGACTGGAACAAGCACCACTATAACCAGATCCAGTTCTTCTGCGACCGCAGTCGGTCCGGGAAATCCCACCCCTATGTTTCGCGGAAAGTCATGGCCGAGTTTGTCCGTGTGCTTGCCGACCGCCGCCTCAGCTTCGAGCTCTCACCGTCCATCGATGTCCTGCGCAAGGGCGAGCCGGTCCGTTTCCGTAATCATTACTTCGAGGGACGCACCGTCTATGTGGTCGAGTCCCGGCGCACCAAGAAGGGCAACGTGCTCACGGTGGAGCTGGACCTCGTGAAGAATGCGCTGAAGATGAGGGTGTACGATGTGCGCGACGAGGATATCATCCATCTGGACGATGCCTATAACAAGTACGCCAAGAACAACGAGCTGATCAAACGCAACCAGCTGCAGCTGCTGGCCATCATGGGACGGCGTTTCAATCGGAAGGAGACCGAGGACACCCGCATGGACGATTCCCTGACGTTGAACACCATGTATGCCACCCGCTTCCGCCATTTCGAGGCATCGGAACGCGCCGCATACCGCCATTTCCTGGCCCAGATGCTGCTCTGCGCCTGTCTGCGCCACGATGCCGACGGACGGGCGGAATATACCGAGCAGCTCCTCACGGAACTCTCAGAGATAAACCGCCTTAGCGAGAGCAAGGCCGCCACCGACGTGCGTGCCCGCATCCATGCCGTCCTGTTCCTCGCCACAGCCGACCCCGCATACCGTGCCATGGCACGCGACTATGTCCGCACCCACGCCCCCAAGTCCGACAAACTACGCACCTTAGTGAAGCTGATCTCCAAACGCGAAGCCCTAAAAAGTGTCTAATGCACTTTAAAATTATCCGTGTCATCTGTGTCATCTGTGCGACCAAAACGACAGTGTGTGGGTTAACGAACCCACAAAGCAAACCACGTATGCTTTGGAAAGATAATCATGGTACTGAAGGTGGTGAGCGGCTGAAGGCACTCACCATTCTCAGGTCCATAATCATCTTCACACTGTGAATACACCGCTATCATGAATAAATCCGTGTAATCTGTGCAATCTGTGCGACCTAACACCCTTCGCTTGTCGAAGTAATCGGCTCTGCCGCTTGGCTCGTCCAAGAATTATGAACTGTGAAATATATGAACTGTAACTCCTCAATCATCATCACCGGCGGAGCCGGTTTCATCGGCAGCCACGTCGTACGGCTGTTCGTCAATAAGTACCCCGAGTACCGGATTATCAATCTGGACAAGCTCACCTATGCCGGTAACCTGGCCAACCTGAAGGACATTGAAGACAAACCCAACTACAAGTTTGTCAAGATGGACATCTGCGATTTTGACGGCGTCTTGAAGTTGATGCAGGAAGAACATGTGAACGGCATCATCCATCTGGCAGCTGAGAGCCATGTGGACCGCAGCATCAAGGACCCCTTCACCTTCGCGCAGACCAATGTGATGGGCACCCTCTCCCTGCTCCAGGCCGCCAAGACCTATTGGGAGAGCCTCCCCGAGCGGTACGAGGGCAAGCGCTTCTATCATATCTCCACCGACGAGGTCTATGGAGCCCTCCAGATGACCCATCCCGAGGGCATCCCCGCCCCCTTCACCACCAAGGCCTCTGCCGCCCCTGTGCGTGACGGCTCCCCCGTCACATCCTCCGCTATCACTGTGCGTGACGGTTTCCCCGTCACATCCTCTGCCGCCCCTGTGCGTGACGGTTCCCCCGTCACATCCCATCCCGCCTACGGCGACACCTTCTTCACCGAGGACCTGAAATACCAGCCCCACAGCCCCTACAGCGCCTCCAAGGCCTCGAGCGACCACTTCG
>CADAJS010000021.1:50481-54723 GCA_902788315.1 uncultured Bacteroidales bacterium | reverse complement strand
TGAAGTGTTCCCATCCTATGCCAACTGATAATAAAAACGAAAACCAGACCGACGATGAAACATTTATTCTTCCTCCTCACCCTCCTGCTCTGCCTGCCCCTTTCGGCCCAGCAGAAAGACGTGTCGATGGATGCAACGGCTACTATTGCCGAGCGGCTGGCGGCATACGGCCAACTTTACCCGCAGGAGACGGTATTCCTGCACATGGACAATACGGTGTATTACCTGGGCGACACGCTCTACTATAAGGCATACGTCATGCGGGCCGACCGACATCAGCCCACGGACATCAGCGGTGTGCTGTACGTGGAGTTGCTGAACAATGACGGCTATCTGGTGGAACGACAGACAGTATGCATCGAGGATGGGCAAGGTGTGGGGTCTTTTGCACTGCATGATACGCTGTACGCAGGCTTCTACGAGCTGCGGGCCTATACGCGTTGGCAGTTGAACTGGGGTGTGACCGTCCATCCCCACTCGGCATGCAGCGAAGGATGGTTCCTGACGAAGGAGAACGCGCGGGAGTACTTTCGCGACTACGACAAGTTGTACAGTCGTGTGTTCCCCGTCTATGACAAGCCGGAAGAGGCTGGAGAATACCTGCAGCACATGTCATTACGTCCGCTGCAGCGCTACATGCGGGACGAGAAACGGAAGGACAGGGCCGACGTGGGAATCTATCCCGAGGGCGGAACATGGGTAAGCGGCACGCGCCAGCGACTGGCATTTGAGGCGCGAGACGACGAAGGACGCCACCTGGACGGACAGCTCACACTGAAAGACAGTCACGGAAATGTGGTGGCACAGGCCAGTACAGAGCATCGCGGACGGGGCGTGCTGGACGTAGTTACACGGGCAGGCGAAACCTACTCCGCCGTATTCCTCCATGGAAAGCACCGGGACGACGTGCGCCTCCCCACGCTGGAGCCGCAGGGAATATCCATGCGGCTGGAGCATGTACCGGGCGGCGTGAACATTTCCTGCACGGGTTCAACGCCACATACCGGGCCGCTGATGCTGTCCGTGCTCTCCGGTGGCATACTTCAGGACGTATTCGAGCTGACGGATTCGCTTCTCCATGTGCCCACGGAGGAGTACCCATCGGGCGTGTTGCAGCTCACGCTATATGATGCCGCTGGGCGTGTCTGGGCCGACCGCCTGTGCTTTGTGTGGAACCAAGACATGCAGACAGCCGACGTGGCCGTCTCCGGATTGTCACCGATGTGCAGGCCCTACGAGCACGTCACAATGCAGCTGCAGGCCACGCCCGGCGCAGTGGTCTCCGTGGCGGTGCGGGACGGAAGCACCTCGCCCACAACCTGCGACAACGGCTCCATGGCCTCGGAACTGCTCCTGTGCAGCCAGATAAAGGGCTTCGTGGAGCAACCTGACTATTACTTTGAGACCGACGACTCGGTGCACCGGCGCCATCTGGACCTCCTGCTCATGGTGCAGGGATGGAGGCGATACCGCTGGGAGGAACTCGCGGGCGATTCCCCGGCCCCGGACATCCAAGCCGAGAAGACACCGACCTACGTGGGCGAGGTGACGGACTATACACCACTGGAATCGGAGGACGACTTCTTCATGGGGAGCCCCAGGAGCGGCACGACCCTGGAGAAGGCACTCAACGACCGCAAGGAAACCGGCAAGGCCATCCATTTTGACGCGCCAGCGAACGGCACTCACGCCAGCCAGGCCGGATGCGGGCCGCAGATAGAGGAGATGATACGGTTCACGGCCCCCACCCTGCTCATGGAGGATATGGTGCTCGAATACGGACAGCGCATGGGGTACACGCACACCGAGCAGTTTGACTCCCTGCGAGAGCGAATGCAGAAGACATTCTGGCAGTATTCCTCGGCCATGTTCGATGTGAAGGGGCTGCAGCACGTGGCTCCGCTCAAGGCAGACGTTCAGGTGCATGCCGAGTTCGTGCAGCCGCAGCAGGCGGGGCTGGCTGCCGTGACAGGCGACCAGCTGACCCGATCAGAGTTCCGCATCCAGTCGCCACGCATCCAGTCGCCACACTTTCTCTACCTCACCGCAGGCACGCCCGGGAAGGACACTGCGGCGTGGATTGTGCCCGACGCGGCAGAGCAGCCCCGCTACAACGTGCGGCTGAAGAACTTTTTCCCACGTTTCGTCAAGCCCTATGCCTACTATCAGACGCACCTCCCGCAGCAGGCGAAGACGGGCTCCACGCCCGACCGCAGACGCATGGGCGAGGTGGACGAAATGCCCGAGCTGACCGTCACCTCGCGCCACAAAGGGCTGCGGGCCGTAAACCTGTCCAGACCGGCATGTGTGCTGGATGCCTACGATGCGTTCAATCAGACGGTGGATGCCGGGCTTTCCACCTCCTGGTATGCCGGTTCGCTGTCCTACGCGCTGAACGTGACCCGCCTCGTGTGCGGCGATATGGGCACACAGCGTCCCTACCGCATCGAACGACGTTGGGACGGGCGGAACCTATCAACCGACATTCCGAGGGAGATGCAGCGAGAGTACAACCATCTGGAGAGACTGGCCCGTGTGGCGGTATATACAGACTATGCTCCACGCATGGAGGGAGACCCGCGCTACATGGCATCCTCGCAACCTTCGGTGACGCTCAACATGGAACTGTTGCCCGAAGGCACGCGCCGGGCAGTCTATCGCGACCGCCGCTACATCATGCCGGGCTACAATGTCTGTGCCGACTTCTATCAGCCCCACTATGAACAGACACCGCCGCCCTCGCATGCCGACCACCGCCGCACCCTGTACTGGAACCCGCAAGTGCAGCTGGACAGCACAGGATGTGCCACCATATCCTTCTACGGCAACGGACACACCTCGGTGCCCATCGTATCGGCAGAGGGCATCACAGCCGACGGCAATCCGCTGTGGCCAAGGACTGCATCATCAAAAGATGAAGTATCACGCCAGTCACACACAGACCAGAGAGCAACGGAGGCGAAAGCCAGCCGAATCACCATCCACGCACAGATAGTGGATGCCGCGTCGGGAGAGCCGCTGCCATACGCCCGAATATATGCACCGTCTCACGTCGGTACCTTGAGCAACATGGACGGACAGTTTACTCTGACCACCGATGCCCGGGATTGCCTGCAGATATCCTACATGGGGTACAATACGCTCAGTTTACGTGCCGATTCCATTCCGAACGTAATCACACTCCGGGAGGCGACCAGGGTGATGGGCGAAATCAGCGTGCAGGGCATCGGCAAGGGCTTCGCCAAGGTGCTGGAGCGTACACGCAGACAGCTGACGGCACGTTACTCACAACGCAAAATGAAACGCAGCTGCTATTTCTTCCGGCTCACCAATGTCGAGGGGAAGCACAAGGAGGTGGCCGAGGCATTCATGGAGGCATGTTCGAATATCAACCTGCGGCAAATGACCGTCCTCAGCGGGAGGCATTTCCAAAAGGAAGACATCCAGGGAGACGATACGCTGTCACAGCTCTTTGTCACCTCGAACCTGCACAATCTGCTGGCACTGGCCCCCATGGTACAGGATGTCGCGGCATGGGCCAATCTCAAGACGCCTCTCTCATTCTGGAAGGAAAGCCGCATGCTGCTGGCGGAAGGACGTTACATAACGTCAAGCCAGATAATCCACCCGGACGACGGACACACGCAGTACTGCCTCCACATGGAACCCTCTGAGGCAAGCCGAGGCAGCAAGCTGCTTTCCGGCACACTGTATGTCGATTCGGCCACAGCGCGGCTACTAAGCTTTGACGGTACGATGCACGGCTATTCGCTCCGGCTGAATCATGGGGACGGGATGCCATCAACCGTGTATCCATTGCACATCAGCGTGCATGTGGACTATACATACGCCCGCGGCTTTGCCGAAGTGGAGTCCATCCGAAGCACCCTGAACTATGGAGCGGGCACGGTGCGCTTGCTGGCCTTCAACCTGCAAGACCGCAAACCGAAAGCCAGACGCAAGATTGAGATTCAAGACAACCTCATGGCAGCCATAAAGAAAGCCGGGTACGACCGGGCACTATGGACGGAAGATATCATCCAGCGCACCGAGGAGGAAGAACGGGTCGTGACCAGCTCCGACCGATGAGACAGACCACCCCCTTCCCGTTCCTCCCCGAACCCGTTTTCTATTATCCCGAACCGGTCAATAGCGTTATGATGATAATGACGTTTATTTTTGAGCAGATGTCTTGTTACTTTGAGGGAGCAATGGGGTTCCATTGTAACCGAAAAGTGGCGA
>CADAJS010000021.1:0-50448 GCA_902788315.1 uncultured Bacteroidales bacterium | reverse complement strand
ACCAAGTTTACTTGAGCTCTGCCGAGCGTGAGCAGGCTCGACTGAAAGTCAAAAAGAAATCTTATTTAGCGCATAACAGTCTATTGACCGATTCGGGATTATCCTCTCCCCCGAACCGCGAAATCAATTCTGCGGACTTAAGGAACTTTTTCGGCAAAAAAAAGCGTTCGGTACAATATTCCGCACCAATAGTCCGTTTATATAATATATAAGTAAACATGACGGCGCTTTTCATCATCACAGCTTTTGTAGTTGCAGCATTGACATCCATGCTGTTAATGCCCTGGCTTTTGGACTTGTGCAAGCGGAACGGCTATTTCGACCGACCGAACGAACGCAAGATACACAAGAACAACATCCCACGGCTGGGTGGCGTGATCTTCGTGCCAAGCACCATCGTGGGTATTGCCGTGACGCTGGCCATCATCTTCAGTCTCGACGGCGAGAGCGAGCCCATCAAGTCCAGCACGCTGCTCATCGGGTTCGGCATCTTCACTATCTATGTCACGGGACTGCTGGACGACCTCTTCGGTCTCTCGGCCCATCTGAAATTCTTCATTCAGTTCATTGCCGCCCTGTGCTTCCCGCTCGTGGGCCTCACGCTGAACAATCTGTATGGCTTCTGCGGCATCTATGAGATACCGGACGTCGTGAGCTATCCCCTCACGGTGTTTCTGGTGATGCTCACGGTGAACGCCATCAACCTTATCGACGGTATCGACGGCCTGGCCAGCAGCCTCTCGCTCATCGCCTTTGCCGCCTTCACATGGGCCTTCTGGCACTGGGGCATGAACATCTTCTGCCTCTTCACGGCAGCTATCTCGGGCAGCCTGATTGTCTTCCTGTGGTATAACATGTGGGGCGACCCCGAGAAGGGCACCAAGATATTCATGGGCGACTCGGGCAGCCTGATGCTGGGCTATGCACTGAGTTACCTGATGCTGAAGTTCTGCTCCACGAACGACATCAAGGCGCCCGAACCGTACTGTCTGGTGTTGTCCTACACGCTGTTGCTCATCCCGAACTTCGACCTCATCCGTGTGGCCGTGAGCCGCATCCTGCGGGGCGAGCATCCGTTCCATGCCGACATGACCCACCTGCACCACCGCCTCATGCGCACGGGTAACTATATGCACATGGCGCTGCTCACCATCCTGGTGGCCGACGTGCTCTTCGGGCTGCTGAACATGGGGATGTACCTGGCAGGCTGTAACATGACATGGATCGTGCTGGCCGACGCTATCATCTTCATCGCATGGCAGAAGCGTATCGACCGAGCCATCGACCGCAACGAAGAAAGGCTGGCTCTGGAGACCAACCTGCGCGAGGAGCTGAAGGAGAATGCGGCCAAGGCCAAGAAGATATGCATCCTGACCCCGCGGTTCCCGGTGCCGGAAAACGGAGGCGACGTGCTGCGCATCAACAACATTGCCCACCAGCTGCGCCGCCAGGGATACAAGCTGGTATTGTTGAGCTTCGAGGAGGACGGAGAACCGCAGATCTTTGAGGCACAGCGCATATACCACAAGGTATATACGGTCCACCGCTACCAGATCACCTCGCTGTTCCATGCCATCATCTGTTTCCTGCAGGCCAAGCCCATGCAATGTGGCTACTACATGTCCGGCGCCTACCGCCGCAAGCTGCGCGAGATCATCCAGAAGGAGAAGCCCGACCTCTTCATCGCCCAGCTGCTGCGCATGATGCCCTATCTGGACGAGCTGGGCCTGCACAACCGCTCCATCATCGAAATGACCGATGCCCTCTCGAAGACCTACGCCATGTCGTCGCAGAGCAAGGGCAACTGGCTCCTGCGCAACGTATATCGCATGGAGCAGCGCCTCATCCTGCGGGCCGAGCAGTACAGCCTGCTCCACTTCCCCAAGAACGTACTGGTCTCGCAGGCCGACATCGACTACCTGAAGACCAAGTCGCTGCACCCCGAGAGCCTCGAGCTACATGCCAACGGTGTCATCTACAGCAAGAACATTTCGCACAAGTATGACCCCGAAAAGATTGTCTTCGTGGGCAACATGCGCACACTGCAGAACCAGGATGCCGTACTCTTCTTCGTCCAGGATATCTTCCCCCGCATCCTGCGGCAGAAGCCCGACACGAAGTTCTACATCGTGGGAGCCCAGCCCCCGCAGAGCATCCAGCAGCTGGCCTGCGAGAACATCTTCGTCACGGGATTCGTGGAGGACATCGAGCGCACCATCTGTGACGCCTGCCTCACCGTAGCCCCCGTTCGTGTGGCCTCCGGCATACAGAACAAGGTGCTCGTAGCCATGAGTTGCGGCCTGCCAGTGGTGATGACCAGCCTCATCGCAAGCGCCATCCCCGAACTGCAGCACGAGCAGAACTGCCTCATCCAGGACGAGGCCGCCACACTGGCCGACGCCTGCCTGCGCATCATGAACCATCCCGAGCTGCGCCAGCAGCTGGCCATCGATGGCTACGAGATGGTGAAGCGACACTACTCGTGGAAGGAGAAGATTCTCGGCTACGTACGCTAAAAAACAAGAGCATAATGGAACAAGACAGCATACAGACACAACATACGACCACGACAAGTCCCTCAGAGCGACACACGATGAAGACCGTCCTGACTTTTGGCGTTTATGACATGCTCCACATCGGACACATCCTGCTCTTCCAGCACGCCAAGGAACTGGGCGACAGGTTGGTGGTTGCCGTCCAGGACGGAGACCGCATACTGAAATATAAGCCGGAAGCCCAGATGGTATATACCACCGAGGAACGCGTGTACATGGTGAACGCCATCAAGTATGTGGACGAAGTGGTCATCTATCGGGATGTGGATAAGGACATACAGCACATCGAGTTTGATGTCTTAGCCAAGGGCCCGGACCAGAACCATGAAGGATTTCAGCGTGCTGTGGACTGGTGCAAAAAGAATGGGAAAGAGGTGGTGGTGATACCCAGGACAGAAGGTATCTCGTCCACCCTCCTGCGTGAATATTCAAAGAATCGCTGAACGAGTGTAACACATGTCAGATAATAACGAAGCAGGCAACAAGCGGATAGCCAAGAACTCGGTATTCCTCACCATTCGGTTGGTTGTTATCCTGGGCATCACTCTCTATACTACCAGCGTCGTGCTGGACGCACTGGGCGTGGTGGATTATGGCATATACAACGTGGTTTGCGGATTCGTGGCAATGTTCTCCTTCCTGAACACGTCCATGACGAATGCCATCCAGCGTTTCTTCAACTATGAGATAGGCAAGCAGGAAAGCAGCATCACATCCGTCTATAACACCGCCCTGCGCATCCAGTTGCTTCTGGCTCTAATCATCATCGTGGCCATAGAGACCGGGGGGCTCTGGTACCTGTACCACAAGATGAATATCCCGCCCGAGCGCTTCCATGCCGCCTTCGTGGTATTCCAGTGTGCCCTGATCTCCCTCTTCTTCCTTATAATCCAAGTGCCATACAGCGCCATCATCATCGCCCGAGAACGAATGGACTATTATGCGCTGGTGGGCATCCTGGACGCCGTGCTGAAGCTGTGCATAGCCTTTGCAGTAGCTCGCTATGGGGCAGACCGTCTTATCTTCTACGGTGTGTTAAGCTCAGGCATCACGCTGCTTAACTTCCTCTTCTTTTTGAGCTATGCCAAATGGCACTTCCCGGAACTGCGACTCCGTCGTTCCATGAACCGACAATTGTTCGTCTCCATGACCTCCTTCTCGGGCTGGAATCTCTTCGGCTCTTTCTCCGGTGTGGTCAAGGAGCAGGGCATCGACCTCGTCCTCAATCTATTCTTCGGGCCGATAGTAAACGCCGCACGCGGCATTGCCAATCAGATTAACGGTGGTCTGAAGAGCATGGCATTCAACCTGTCCATCGCCATTCGTCCCCAGGTAATCCAGTCATATGCCGCCGGCAATATCGACCGCACCATGCAACTCACCTACAGCATCAGCCGCCTCAGTTGCGGTGTGCTCTATCTGATGGAACTCCCCATCCTGCTCGAATGTGATTTTCTGCTGCACATCTGGCTCCGGGGGAACGTTCCAGAACACACCGCCACCTTTGTCTTCATCATAGCAGCAATCTCGTTCATCGACTGTCTCAACGCAGCAGTCTCAGGTGTCATCCATGCATCAGGCCGTATGAAAGTGTATCAGACCGTGTCAAGCACTATATCCCTCATGTGTATCCCCAGTGCCTATCTGCTGATGCAATGGGGATTCGATGCAGAGTGGGCTCTGGTCATGGTACTCCTCTTTGCCTCCCTGTCCCACACAGTGAGCCTCTTCATCCTGCGTGGCATCGTCCCCTACTCCATTTTGGGATACGTCCGAGAGATTGTCCTGCCTTTCCTGACTCTCGTCCTGCTCACTTTCTGGCTTCCAACGGGCATTCGCCTTCTGATGGAGCCCGGCTGGTGGCGTACCATATGTGTAGGCATCTGCACCGTACTGTTCGTATCACTGATGGCCTATCCCATCCTGCTCTCCACACAGGAGCGCAACCTGCTGAAAGAGTTCCTGCACAAGAAGACGTGCAAGTCTCAAACCCTCCCATAATCCCACACCAACATAATGAAAAAAGAATCCCTGAAATCAAGCATTAGCAACATACTGAAGAAGACATACCTCTACCGCAATGTCTATCACCCCTACGTAGCCTCACAGGTCGAAGCATCCGTTCGACGACGCCACTCGCTGCTTCTGCGCGAGGGAGCAACGCTGCTCTACGAGTTCATACGCTGCTGCACCGACATGCAAATCCCCTATTGGCTCGAATTTGGAACCCTATTGGGAGCCTATCGCGACGGGGCTTTCATCCAGAACGATACAGATCTCGACGTCGGAGCGTATCTCCAGGACGCCCGTCGCCTGAATCAGGCACTGACACAGGCGGGGTTCCGACTCGTGAGGGAGTTCCATGTAGTGGGTGAAAACGGTTTGGAGCAGACTTACGAATACCACGAACTCACCATCGACGTGATGTACTTCTATGAGCAGGAGGGGTATGTCTGGTGCAACGGCGTAGTCCTGCCCAAGATTACTCACAAGCTGCTGACAGCACAGGTGACGGCCCACTGGTTCCATCCCTTCACACTCTCGACCATGTCATTTCTGGACATGCAGGTGAGCATTCCTGCCAACACCGAAGCACATCTCATGGAAATCTTTGGTGAGGGATACCGGGTGTATGACCCAAACTTCTCAGGCGACCTCAACAAGGTTTACTACCCGCGCAACGAGAAAAAGGCCATCGGCTTCTATTATGAATAAATTGAAGTCTCGGAAGTGGCTGCGGAGGAAAGCGGGCAAGTCTCTCCCACACCGGAGAAAGCTCGACGGAGCGTGTTCTTCCGTCGGGGGCGGAGTGCTCCGTCGAGGGGAAGAGCGTGCTCCGTCGAGGGAACTACCACGGAATCAGCACTCCCGAAACTTCAATGAATAAAGTGACCGGAAGTCAAGGGCACATCACCAGACGACCGGTGGAGAGCGCCTGCCGGAAGTCATCGGCATCGACTGCACCAGGATAGGTGGACATCGAGCGCCACGGCCCGCCACTGAAAGAATCAGGCTGGTTGGCCCAGAAGTTTATATAGCTCACAGCATGGCCCTGCAGGGCAGGGAGGACAGCAAGCGTCCACCATCGAGGATCATCATTGTTTACGCCACCTGCCTCAGCCACACATACTGGCATGCCCCAACGCTGACCGATCTGCTCCACGACACCCAGGTTTTGATGAGCACGGCGGATGAAGTCGGCTCGGCGAGCTTCAACACCAGGAATATCATTGTTGCGATACAGTTCTGTACCCAGCACATCTACATATTCCCTGCCAGGAAATCGTTCCAGATAGTCACTTTCCGAAGCCGTCACACCACTCAGAGAGAAACAATAAAGCAAGTTCGAACAGCCCCTGTCGGTGAGATATTGACGGGTCAGACGCCACAGACGGCGGTACTGGCGTGAGGAACAGAGGTCCCGGCCCCACCAGAACCAACTGCCCTGAGCTTCGTGAAAAGGACGGAAGACAACGGGGATGAGCTGTCCCTCGTCGTCTCGCAGGGTAAGGATATATTCTGCAGCTACATCCAAAAAGTGCAGAAACCTGCGCCGAGCTTCGCCGCCCCGAAGAATTAGGCTGACGGCACGAGGCTCCGAAAGGTCCCATGCCGTCCCACCCGTCACAGGATTGCGCATATGCCAGCACAGCGTAATGATGCCGCCCCGACGATGATGTTCGAGAATCGCCTGGCGATGCTGGTCCCATGTGGTGCCAAAAAGATAATATCCATTCTCCAGTTCGAGCGGACAAAGGTCAAGGCTCAGCACCATGGGCCACTGTCCACAGACCTCCCTCATGTCGCTTCTCCCCGGAGCTTCTGAATACCATGAATGTCCATACATCGTGTCATCCTGATGGCCCACAAAAGTCTGCCCCGCTGAGGCCACTTGTCGAAACGCCTGCAGCAATGCCTCGCGAAGTTCCTGGCCAGATACACCGACGGACAGGAAACAGAAGAAGAGAAGGAGATAGAATCTTGACATACCTTAAACTATATGTTAATCTTCATCGCGTCTTCGTATGAGACGAGACGGATTACCCCCCACAATGCTGTAGGGAGGGAAGTCCTTGGTGAGCACACAGCGGGCTCCGACAATCGTGCCCTGTGCGATATTGCGGCCGGGTGTCATGAGTACGTCCTGCCCAATCCACACATCATCGCCGATAACCGTCTGCTTCCGGAGGGCCTTACCCTGAAACATCATGGGAGTATCGATACTCTCATAACAATGGTTCTCACTCAGGATGCGACACCCCGGCGCCATCATCACATAACGACCGATAATGGTATCACCAGGTATGACGGCATTGATGCCGATACCCGAATAGTCCCCAATCTCGATGTCGGTTCCACGCCCGAAGTTGGCTCCCCGCTCTATGTTCACATGCTTTCCACAGCGCCTGAAGATGCGCTGGCAAAGAAAACGACGGCACCATCCGCCCAGATTGAAGAAGCGGCCTGTGCGAGGAAGAAAGATGGCCACTCCATAATAGAGTATCAGGCAGAACAGCTGCATTGCGGTAAAATGCTTTCCCTTTAGTTTCATTTATTTTCCAAATTTATTAATGGCATCCACGAGGGCAGTAAAGTCTTCGCTCCACGATGTCTGCTGAAGGCTGAAGTCGGAGAGCGATTTCTTCATCTTGTCCACATTGACGATACCACGTGCCACTTGGTCGAGAAGCTCACGAATGGCCTCCACAGAATATGGATCCACCTCGAGCCCAAGATTGTACCGGACAGCATATTCTCCAAGCGCAGTGCAGGTGGAATAAATTGCCGGAACGCCCAGCATGACAGACTCGTGGAACTTATTGGATATCGCAAACTTCACATTAAAGTCTCGATTGGGATAAGAAGCCCAGACGAGATCAGTCTGTTCATACAGCCGAGCCACATCCTCGTAGGCATAATGCCCGGTGAAGAAGATGTTCCCTGCTCCCTCAGCAAGCCGTTCAAGTTGCTCCTTGGCCGGTCCGTTTCCGTGAAAGTAGAGATGGAAGCGAGAGTCTCCACGCACTGCGGCCACCAGATTCTTCAGTATGTCATAGTATCTCAGATTGCCAATGAAAGCCACACGGATGGGGACGGACAGCTGACGCCCTGACCACGGGGTGACATGAAACGTCGGTTTGTTCTCCAACACAATATGGGGGAAGGATGCCGAGTACTGACCGGCAAAGAAACGCGATGCATATACCGTGATATCAACCTCGCGCATCTTCAGTTTTTCGAGCATTGAGGTGCATGTTCGGATAAGGAAAGGTCCGGAAGGCATATCGAGGTTTTCATAGACAAGCATCTGAGTGCGATGGTCCAAGCGGGGCACCATAAGAAGGTTGTTCCAGTGTGAAGCTATCACGACATCAGGTTTCAACTCTCGGACGAGCGAGCGGCTGAAGCGGTAGAATCCCCACATATTAAAGAATTTCTTCACACGATTGCCATAGGCGGAGGCCTTCCGGTAAACATGGTAGCGGGGCAGAGACTTTCGGTACTCGTTGTTCCGGTCCCAGGTAATGACCTCAAGCTGTGCATCCTCTCCATATGCGGACGCCAGGGAGTCGATGATTCTCTGATTACGGGTGTTTATGGGATAGCATTCGTCGATAAGCACTATTCGTTTCATAGCTTCAGCATATTAACGATTCGTTCGCAAGCCTTGCCGTCGCCATATGGATTCCAGGCTCGGCTCATCTTGTCATACATTGTCTTGTCGTCCAGCAGCATGCAAACCTCGGAAAATATCTTTTCCTCGTCACAGCCCACGAGATGGACTGTGCCACTCTCAAGTGCTTCGGGGCGCTCTGTCGTGTCGCGCATCACCAGTACGGGCTTGCCCAGTCCAGGTGCTTCCTCCTGTATGCCGCCACTGTCCGTGAGCACGAGGGTGGATTTCTCCATGAGGTACACGAAACTCAGGTATTCCAAAGGTTCGATAAAGAACATATTGAAAGCCTCGCCCCAACCCTTGCCCGGCGGTAGCATGTCAATCCCGTCGAATATCTCGTGGATGGGTTTCCGGACATTGGGATTCAGGTGCATCGGATATACGAAATCTACGTCGGGATACCTCTGGGTAAGGGACTTAATAGCGTGGCAGATGTGCATGAACCCCAACCCGAAATTCTCGCGCCGATGTCCCGTGATAAGCACAAGCCGACGGGGCCCCTCGCCCGATTGCGTTTTACGTTCCAGACGTCTGACGTCATATCCGGCATCGAGAAGCACCTTTCGCTGCTCCTCGGACAGAGCAGGATTATCCTTCAGTTTCTGCACTACCATATGCAACGCATCGATGACAGTATTCCCAGTCACGGAGATAGTGGCCGAGTCAACATACTCGCGTAGCAGATTCTCGCGACTCAGGGGTGTCGGTGCAAAGTTATACCGTGCAATACGGCTGGTTATCTGCCGGTTCATTTCCTCCGGCCACGGACTGTATATCTGGTAGGTACGCAGGCCAGCCTCGACATGCCCTACAGGTATCCGCTGATAGAAAGCCGCCAGAGCAGCAGCTGTGGAGGTGGTTGTATCTCCGTGGACAAGCACGACATCGGGCTGTGCCTCCTTCAGCACATCCCGCATGCCCAGAAGAACACGAGCCGTGATATCATACAAGTCTTGCCCTGTTTTCATGATGTTCAGGTCATAGTCTGGCCGAACATCGAACAGATGCAACACCTGGTCCAGCATCTCACGATGCTGACCCGTCACGCACACTATGGTCTCGAAAGTTTCGGTTTCCTGCTGAAAGCGCTTTACCAAAGGACACATCTTGATGGCCTCCGGACGAGTGCCAAAAACAAGCATAATCTTTTTCATACTCCGTCAATCTTTTATTATTGAATATAGTCCTCTTTCTCGCTTCTCTCACCTATTTATTATATACCTGCAAATACTTTCTTACCGAATTCGTGATGTGATATGGTTGGAAGGACTGTCTGCACAGCTGCTGCATCCTTGCGATGTCTTCAGAATCCATCGCAAGGAATCGCTGAATTGTCTGGAAGTAATCATCCTCGCCACTGCTTGCCGACAGCAGGCCATTGCGTCCGTCCTCCACCACATTGACAATCCCCCCCACAGGGCTACACACGGGGATGCAACCCACGGCCAGGCATTCCAGTAGCGTGACGGGGAGCCCCTCCCACACCGAGGGCAGGCACATGGCATCGGCCCGAGCCAAGAGCGAGGGCACATCAGTGCGCAAGCCCAGGTAGCAGATGCGATCGCAGAAATAGGGACGCAGTTGCTGCAGGATGGCATCGTCCTCCTCCTTGCCAACAATCAGCAGCACCACATCCTGGCCCTCTTCAATCAACCGACGGAACACCCGCACAAGCACCAGCTGATTCTTGGCCTCCGTGATACGTCCAGGATGCAGGAAGACACGGGTGGCCGGCGTGAGACGGGCCTCATCAACCACATTGGGCGAATCGTCCACCACTGGCATGGGAATGCCGTTCTCACAGAGAGCACTGCTGCAGCCATAGAGATCACGGAACGACTGCTGACTGGCCGGCGAGATGGTGATGGCACGGACGAGACCCAGACGAAAAGCCAGTTTCTTCAGCGGGAAGAAACGGACGTCCCACTTGAAGTTCTCGCGCCGCGCGTCGGAATGGAACGTATAGAAGAACCTTTGCCGAGGTAGCATCACGACGGCGAAAAAGTAGTAATAGAGGAAGCCGTGCAGCTGAACGACATCAAAATGGCCACGACGTATGTAGCGATACACCGCAAACACCTCGCGAAGCGAGAAGCCCGTGTTCCCCTTACCCAGCGTATCACGATGGACGTTTCCGGGTAGCCGTGACCAAAAGATATCGTCTGGCTTTGGCTGATAGATGGAGCATACGGTGACATCGTGACCCTGACGAGCCATTTCTGCCGCCATGGAACATATCATGGCCTCCACGCCGCCAGCCAACATTGATGGATGTATGTGCAGTATTCTCATCATTCCTCCTTTCTTTTCTTCTCAAACCTTATTCCGCTACGCCTAAGTAAGCCACGTAGAAAGAGTATAGCAACGCATAGGCCGTCCCTGCCAGGCCAGCCATAAAGGTATATTTCACCAAACGTGGGTAAAAATTGTGTTCCCAAGCCCATGCCAACACTACACAGGCGGGAATGAAACCGAACATCATGAAACGGATATAGAGCGTCAGGGTATTGGCACCAAGGTCGAAGAGGAAGATGGAGGAGACGAGCACAATATAGACCAGAAGGCGGGAGAAGAAGCGAATATCACCCGGCACCTCCGCCGTCCTCGGTTCTTCAGGGATTACCCCCTGGCTGTCCGCCATCGGTTCTGACCTCTGCCCCTCGGCATTAGGGCGAACCACATTAGCCTTATATGCAATCCATGCAGCCAAGTAATAGGGAGTAAACTCCAGGATAAGCAAGAGCAGATAGGCAATGCCTATGTCGTCAGAATCTTCGTTCAAATATATCTGCCCCGCAGTGGCATACGAGCTGTTATCACTCGAGTCAAAGGCAGTGTCCATGAACTGCATCAGTAACAGTTGGACAGACAGAATCAGAAGCGGATACGCCATCAGAAGCATGACGAGCGTACGCTTGTTCAGCAAACGGGGCAGGACGGCCAGCAGCACCAAGGCTATCCCAAAGAACGACGATTTGTGGAAGAAAGCAGACAGGAGGACGAGGAGTCCGCCCAAGAGTAAGGAGAGCAACACCTTGCCTCGCACAGGCTTCGTCATGACAGCACCTCCCAGATACATCAGCGTATAGGACATAACAACACGTCCATACCCAAAATAGATGAGCCATACACTACAGAAGATACAGAGGAGCAAGTCCGTACGTGCATTGACATGCCGGAAGAGCAGACCGAGGAGGAAGAGGGCAGTGCCCCAGATGATAAGGCGGAAGACCAGATAGTTGGACGAAATGGTAGCAATAAAGCAATAGACAGGTTCCAACGAGGTATTGAAGCCATTCACGTATAAGATATTGAAATACATCTCGGCATAGTGGAACCAGTCAGTCCCCCAGAAGGAGAAGATGCAGAAAAGCAGCATAAGAGAAAGCATAAGAACCCTGCGCCAAGGACGCAGGGCATATGGTTCCCTCAAGCCTTTCCTACCTATAAGAAGCAGGAAACCCACCATCACTATGTTCGTGAAAACCAGTATGGGAAGCGGCTCAAGACTGGTAGAATCCATCTAACGTACTATATAAGTTCTGCAATGATGAGATGTCGCAGGTACCACATCGTAGAGACCATCACAGCCAAAATCAGCATTGCTGCCACGAACATCATACGCTTCGGTCCTGCCGGTTTGATGGGGACGGTGGGGCTTTTGATAACGGTGAAGGCTGGCGTCTGCTCCTGCACCTTGGCCTTGGCGTTCTCTAACTGGCCGCTTATGGTCTGATACTTGGAGAGTTTCATATCCATGTCATTCTCCAATTGGTCGCGCTGAGAAATGGCAGCCTGCAGGATAGCGTTCTGGTGTCGGTCACAATAGGCACTGTATGCCGCAGTGGCCTCGCGGTATTCACAGAATGCGCTGTCGCGCAAGGCTTGATAATAGGCCATGTCCTGTCGCGCCTTACGGGTGCGATATTCGATGATGAAGTTCTGCAGATGTTCGCGGATGCTGTCGGCCATCGTGGCACTTATCAGTGCATCCTGATCTTTCACTACGATGGAGACCACATTGTTTTTCTTGTCCACCATGCAACGCACCTTATTTGAAATCATACACATCACGCCAAAGTCCTTCTTGTCCAAATAGAAAGGATCAATGCCCCCCGTGGCAGAGTGTCCTCGCACGCTTTTCGACTGAAGCATCTTCTTCACGAAAGAGATGGTCTTACGATAGGGATAGGCAATGGGATTATGCTTCTGATGAGATTTTAGGTAATCATAATAGGTGGTATGGAGACCACCGTCGATGGTACTCACCTTGACATCAAACAGAGGAACCAGAAATTCCGGTGATTCGAACAGCTCGGGGTAAAGCATCGGGTAGATGGCATCCGAGCTCTGCATGCTGCTCAGGTCGAAGCCAAACGTCGCAGCCAGCGAGCCGATACCGCCTGTGGAGGCATCCGAACCCCACTCCGGTGCCAGCTTCACCTCGCATGTGTAATACCGGGGCTGTGGAAGGATTATCACACACGAGAGTATGAATGTCGCCGCCAGAATCTTTACGTACGTCTTCTTCTTACGATTCAGGATCTGGGCTGCCTCGGCCAGGACCGCAAAGTCTGCATTCTTGTTGTCGTTCATCCTTTATCCTTCCATTACTTGATTAGACTAATCAGCGCCACCACCACACTGGCCAGCGAGGCTCCGCCACTGGCCAGAGCCATTACCTCACCCGTGGACATGCTGCTGTTCTGCTTCTTCGTGGGCACCACAATCTCACAGCCGGGCTGCACCGCCTTCGTGCTGTGATGAGAGAGTTTCTCTACCGAGCCATTCATATAAATGGCATATACGCCTCGTTTCTTTGCACGATTGCCATATCCGCCGGCTCGTTTGATGTAATACTTGAGCGACTCGCCCTTCTTGTAGTTCATGCTGATGGGGTAGCTCACCTCACCACTGATCTTCACCGTATTGCTGAACTGGGGGATGACCAGTCGGTCGCCCTCGCGCAATACGATATCCTCTGCCCCTCCGGGATTCTCCAGCGCCTGTTCCAGATTGACAGCCACAGGGTAGGTATTACCCAGGTCCATTTTCATCTGCAAGAGAGAGTCGGCCTGTGCCAGGTTGTAGCCTTTGTCGCCCTGCATGGCCTCTTCGTAGAGCTGAATCTGAGCCGCACGGAGAGAACTCTCACGCTGCAGACGTTCGTCAGGCGTCATCACACGATTCAGGCGGGCACCCTTGGCATAGCCCAGCGAGGTGATGCCTCCGGCGGCCTTCACCAGGTCGCTCAGACGATAGTTTTTGCTCGTCATCGAATAATTGCCCTCGAAGTTCACGCAACCCGAGACGGAGACGTTCATCTGCTCGCTGTAGGTGGGGCTGCGACGCACGGCAACCACATCATAAGGACGCAGGGTGAAGGACGTATCCTGGACCGAGAGACGGTCGTCCAGCGTGAAGCTGAACGTTTCGGCCATCTCGCCACGGTTCTCTACTGAGTTGGCATCATAGATGCGGCGGAAGACATCCACCTTGGCCAGCGAGGCGGCATCCGTCAGTCCGCCTGCCTGCAGGATAAGGTCGCCGATGGTGGTATTCTCAGCATACTGGTATGTACCGGGAAAGGCTACTTCGCCGTTGATGGTCAGCGTCTGCTCGCCCTTCATTTCGAGCGTACTGGGGACAAACAGCACATCACCCTTGCGCAGGGGAACGTCGGCAGCCGTTCCGTTCAGGATTCCATCGATGTCCACCGACACCATCTCCAGCGAGAGGTCGTCCTTCAGGCGGTGCATCACGGCACGGGTGCGGAAGGCATCCTCACGCAGGCCCTCGGCAGCCTGCAACAGGCCACGCACGGTCTGTATCTCACCACCCAGCTGGTACTGTCCTTCGTGCATCACTGCACCGCGCACCTCCACCATGTTCGAGAAGCGGGCCACCACGCTGTCCACGAAGATGGAGTCGCCGTCCATGATCGAGAAAGCCGACGACTGGAACTCATCGACGTTGTGTATGCTGTACTCCGACCCTGCCTTGCGAGTCAGACGGACATTCTTGGTATATGCATCGCCTGCAAATCCACCGGCAAACGTGAGGGCCTGCTTCACACTCTCGCCCGTCTTCATCTCATAGAACATGGGGCGCTTCACCTTACCCCGGATATTCACCAGACAGTCGTATGGTCCCACGACGATAACATCATTGTCCTGCAGGCGCACGTCGCCCGAGATGTTACCATTAAGCAGATAGTCATACACGTCAATGACAGCAATGGACTTTCCGCCACGATATACCTTGATATCACGCAGGGTGCCCACCTTGTTGATACCGCCAGCGGCATACAGGGCATTGAAGGCACTGGAGAGGCTCGAGAGCGTGTAGGTTCCCGGAACATTCACCTCGCCTACCACCTGCACCTGAATACTGCGTACGTCGGCCACGGCAAGGCTGAAATTGCAGTCGGCATAGTACTGTCCCAGCTTGCTCTTGATGACACCCGTGGCCTGCTGCACCGAGAGACCGGCCAGCTTGATGGGCCCCACCCCCTCGACGACAATGACTCCGTCGGGCGAAATGGTGTTGGATATGGTCTGCTGACTGGCTCCCCAGACGTCGATGATCACGTTGTCGCCTGCCCCCAGACGATAGTTAGCCGGCGTGGCCATGTTCTGGCTCGGTTCGAAAGTCAGAGTCGGGTTGTTGAAGATATTACGTCCGAAGACCTCACTCTCGTCGCGCAGCAGGTTCTGGTAATAGACCAGCGAGTCGATGTCGAGAAAGGCTATCTCCTCGTTCATCTGGGCCTGCCGCTCCTCGGGTGTTAGGTTGCGGTCTGCATTCTGCGAACGCAACATGCGTCCGTTGCGCTGCTGCAACAGTTCCTGGGCACGTTCCTTGTTCGTGCGCTGCCGCGACACGTTCTGTTTGTTGCGTTGCATCGGGTCGCTGTTCAGGTCGATGGCTCCGGGCTGAGTCTGTTCCGCCTCATACTTGCGGCGGAGACGGCGCAACTGCTCGGGCGTAACACCCTTCTGCAACAGTTTGGTGACGATTTCCTGCTGGTTCGTGCCGCGAGCCTGCTCCTGCTTCACGAAATCGACAATCTGGCTGTCTGTCATTTTCTGGCCATAGACCAGAAGCGAGCCCACGCAGAAAGCGAGCAGCAGACAGAGCCTGCGTATTTCAGATTTTCTTCCCATTGAGTAAGTAATTAGCAGTGGTAAAGATTATTTTGATATCGAGCCACAGCGAGCGCTTCTTCAGGTACTCGAGGTCCATCTGGAGGCGGATGAGCATCTTCTCCATCGTGTCGGTGTAGCCGTTGTACAGCGTAGCCATCGAGGTGAGGCCTGGCCTCATCTTGTAGATATATACATAGTCTGGGTTGCGCTGCATGATCTGGTCTATGAAATACTGACGCTCGGGGCGCGGTCCCACGAACGACATGTCACCCACGAGCACGTTCCACAGCTGGGGAAGCTCGTCCAGATGGTGCTCGCGCAGGAAACGTCCCAGCGGCTCCGTGGCCAGGTCTCCGCGTCCCGACAGGCGTGGGATGCCGTCGCTCTCATAGTTTTGGGGCATGGTACGAAACTTCACTATCTGGAACGGACGCCCGCCATATCCGATTCTCTCCTGGCGGAAGAAGACCGGGCCCTCGCTGCGCCGGCGGATAAGCAGGCTCACAAGGAGGAAAACGGGCGAGAGTAGCAAAAGCAGGAGGGCAGAGAGCAGAAGGTCGAAAAGCCTCTTCACTGCCCGCTGAAACGCGTTCATTCCATCACGTAACTCAATGTCTGTTGGCTGTGTATTATTCATTTCTTTGTATATTCCGAAGTTTTTGATGCCGGTGTCTCGTCCGGAAGGAGCCGCACTCTTAGCGTACCTGCGGGGAGAATGCCTTGCATGTATAATAACATAAAAAACCTTAAAATTATTGCCCACACCCTACATTTTATTACACGCCCCCTGCACGTAGGGGCATAAAAAGGCAACCGAACATTTGGTCGTTTCGCGAAAAAGCAATAATTTTGCCACGTCGAACACGACTACGACACGGGGCTGACTTGGATTTGACAGCAGGCCGAGGTGTTGTGTAAGCACGCAGTGAGTCGGTGATTGCTCACTATAATCCATAGTCACTGAACATTTATCTGGCGAAAACACTTACGCTCTCGCTGCCTGATCGAAGTATAGTAGATCCTTGGCTTAATCTCGGCACCAGGTGCCGCAGACGGGATGTCACTCTGGAGTTCTGGCTCCGAAACGTCCAGGCATAGTGGCACAGCAAAATCGGAGATAGTCCCTCGCGGCTCCGCACGATGGATGAAGACTTAGGAGATAAGGTGCTGGTTGGTGGCCCGGGTCTTGCCAGCACTCGAAAATCCAGGCCGGGATAAGCGTGTAGAAAGCACAGGACGTCCCTGTTTGGACGAGGGTTCAATCCCCTCCAGCTCCACTAACGTGGCATCCGTAGGGCATTAAACCCTCGTGAGGGTTCTTCGACGAGCGAAGCGGCGAAGCCGAGCGCAATCCCCTCCAGCTCCACTCTGAACTATAAACTATGAACTATGAACTATTCAGCCATTTGCCCGCCAAGTTGCTATGGGCCGTGGCACTCATCTTCCCCGCATGCCTCAGCGCACAGACCTCCGAAGTCACATACGGCGGACCGCGCATTGAATACCAGAACCACACGTGCCGTGTGAAGAAGATAGGCCCGCTGAAGGGCGTCGAGAAGAAAAGCTATCAGGGCATGGACATCTGGGGCAACTACATGCTCAGCATGCAAAACACGGGCTACTGCACCGCCTATCGCCTCGACCGCAAGGGACGGCCCACGAAGATCGGCGAATCGTTCCCGCTGGCGTCCCAGCACGAGCTGAACCACGCCAACGTGGCCTCGTTCACCACACGCATCCTCTCGCCCGACGATCCCCTGCCACTGATTTGTATCACGCGCTGCAACATGAAGCCCGACGAGCAGGGGCGCGACAAGGTGGCCTACATCGAACAGATCGACCCGGAGCGAGGCACGGCCCGTCTGGTGCAGACCATCTGGCTGCGCGACCCGGGAAGCAAACTCATCGGGACCACCGCACAATGGGTGGTGGACCGCGCCACGGGCTACCTCTATGCCTACGGCAATACGATCGGCAACAAGTCGCCCGAAAACAAGCACCGCATCATGAAGTTCCGCATGCCTCCCTACGAAGGCGAGCAAGACAGCCTCGTCATCCTCACCGAAAAGGATGCGCTGGAGAATTATCTGCTCGAGGACTACTGCGCCCGCCCCATATCCCCCGTCGTCATCCAGGGAGCCGACATCATGAACGGCCTGCTCTATCTGCCCACGGGCGTGGGCGACGAGAAGCGTCCCTCCATCCTCTATGTATGGGACCTGCGCACCCGCACGATGCGAAACGTCATCAACCTCCAGGAGGCCATCCCCGTGGAGATGGAAGACTGTGCCCCCTACGCCGGCACCATGATGGTGCAGTGCCAGCGCTGCCTCTATCAGATTCGGTTCTGAGCTTCAAGACTACCCCACATAACATGCCGTGCGGAGTTGCATAAGACAACTTCATGAAGCCATAAGCGCAAGCATGGTCGAGCCACGATACCCGACCATGCTTGCGTTTATGGCCATAATAGGAGTTCGGTCTCTATAATGCCACTTTATATGTACGATCACCGACCCTCACGAGATAGAGTTGGTCAGGAGAGACACGTATGTTTGCCGAACCATAGGCGGATTGCATGCTCCCCACCAATTTCCCGTCCGCCGTATATACATTGACATCGGCCGACTCGTCAATGCCGTGGATTCTGATTTCACCTTCATATCCCGTAACCTTTACCTGCGAGAGAGTCTGAGACTTCACGTTGCTCTCCACCTCATAAGAGATTGACAGCACCGATTCGCCTTTAATCTCCGGAGTGGTATAATATCCATTAACTACCTGGTCGGTGACATCGGCGCCATTGAAGGTAATTGCATTCAGTTTGTTTTCACCAAGTGCACCGATGTATATAGTGTACTTCTCATCAGCCTTCATTGCCTGGCGAGTATAGCCCGTTGTTCCTTGTTTCACCGTTAGGTTTGCATAGAAGACATTCCCATCCGCCTCCATATCTTCCTTTATCTTATTAAAGTATCTCCAGTCATGCGCGCTGGAATATACTTCCCTACTTCCCATAGGTACATGCAATGTGGCATAGGTATATACGTCATATGGGTCTCGAACATCGGTTTCCGGACACATAAACGTCTTGCTTTCGCATGTTGGAGGGGTTGGATTCAAACAATAGATAGTGTGTAGTCTATAGCATCCATAAAATGTACCACTCCCTATAGTCGTCATGCTTGAGGGGATAGTGACTGAAGTAAGACCGACGCAGTTACTAAATGCTTCGAGACCAATGCTCGTCACACTCTCAGGGATAGTGACAGAGGTAAGGCCTTCGCAGAGAAGGAACGCACGGTACTCTATAGTCGTCACACTCTCAGGGATAGTGACGGAGGTAAGGCCGTCACACCGATAGAACGCACGGTCCTCTATAGTCGTCACACTCTCAGGGATGGTGACAGAGGTAAGGCCATCGCAGGAACCGAATGCAAAGGAACCGATGCTCGTCACATCATAAATAACATCATTGTATACAATATTAGAAGGAATAATCACACTACCGCTATATGAATTCCCAGATGATAAATTATATGTTACAGCTGCCTGCTTAGTGGATTTGTCAAGATTATAATAGATGCCACCGATGTAGGCATCATAGGCAAATACTTTGGCAGCACACAGCAGCAGGCAGGCCATAAGTTTTAGCTGAATTATTATATTGCTTTTCATAGAATACTGCATTGTAGTCAATAAACATATATAACACTTATCACGTTCCGCAAATACTTGCAGATAACACCTTATTTAACAAGCGTTATCTCCATATCATCTGTTATAGGAACTTCGTAATCATTAATAACAAATCCACATACGGTTCTTTTACTATCACTCCACTGCTCCGCGGCAAGAAATTCCACCACTCTACCTGTTTTTCCGTTGAACTTGACTAGATGATCTTTGAAGATGTTGCTTAATTCCACATCAGTCATTAGACCTAATTCACGTCCAGAATAAGTTACTTTGTCCATCGTTATTATACTGGCCACTCCGTCCCCCTCATGGCTCTAAATGCATTTGATGTTTGGATACAAGAAAGACGTAGGGACTTGTCCTTGCTTCATCTTATTGCTGGTATCGCCAAACACCATCTCGGAAATGAAAAAGAAACAAATATGCCTACGCCGTATATGCTCGGGCATCGGCGTAGGCCGCATGCATACGATACATACACAGGAGGCGTACCATGTCTCTCATCCTTCCGATTTGAAATTGGCGATTTCGCAATAAAGGATGAAAGCGGAAACGCTCTCTTGGACTCGTGGCTTTCCCACCGCTCGACGCGGTTTCGTCCACAAGTCACGGCAAAGATACGAATTAATTCATAATCTGCAAGGCGAAAGGCAGAATTATTTTGCTCAGTGGTAGCAAAATGATGCAATTGTGTGGAATAGGCTTCAATGTAGGGAAACGGATACAGCTGCAAAAGGATGCAGGGGATTTTGTGACTTTTAACATTAAACCCAAATCAGTCAATAGAACCTATGTCTGGCCTCGGTTTTATTCCGAAGCAGATTGGTTCTGCAATCCATCGAAGGCGTAGCGGGCAACGTTGAGATGGAAAGTGGAGCAAGATAAATCGTCTTGGCCGAATCCCTAATGACCGATTGGGGATAAAAAGGCTGAAGTCTCGGATGTGAGGAAGACGCAGAGATTGAGCCAAGGATTAGGGATTAGGATGCCAGCTGAAAAGGGATGGGGAGCCGGCTCCGAAGGGAGACGAAGCCGGGTCTGAAAGGAGAAAGGCTCGGGGCGGACGGTTGGACGGCCCGAGGCGTCTAACCAGACGGCCCGGGGCGTCTGAACTCGAAATCTTTTATCCCGGCATATATGTCGGCCTTATTTCTAATTGACAATCAGCATTATATAATTCCAATTCTCAAACTCATAACGCTATTGAGCGATTCAGGTTTAAGCGAGAGCAAAAGCGAGGAAAAGGGCGAAAGCTTTTCAGTGCTTTGCCGAGCGAAAGTTTCTATGCAGTGAACCCCAGAAGTTTCTTGTACGACTTCTGGGGTTCACGGCAAAATAGGGATATCCTTATTCGGTTTGTTGTCGCAATGTTTTTATCCTGCGGCCTTGATGTCCCTATAACATGATGTCATAGCTGCCACTCCCGACGGGCTTGCCCTGCAGGATGGCGGTGGTGCCGGGGGGAACCTGGATGTGAGCCTTGGTGCCCTGGGGGGTCTGCTCCCAGTGGACAAGGACCTGTCCGTAGGGTGTCTCGCGGGTGACGGTGACCCACTGGAGTCCCTGTGGCACCTGCGGGTCGATGAGCATCGTCTTGTAGCCAGGCTCTGTGGGGATGATGCCTCCGAGCGCTTGCACGAACCAACTGTCGATGCCGTTGAAGCAGTTGTGGATCGAGCTGCGGGGATTGCGCCAGTTCTCCCAGGTGGCGGTGGCGCCGTGGCGTAGCATGTAGAGATAGCCGGGATAGTCCTCCTGCCTGAGCATCGTGTACATGAAATCGACGGCATGGCTGCGTGTGAGCCATTCGGCAAGCACCGGCACGCCTACGAGGCCTACGCCCAGATGGTCGCGTCCGCCCAGGAGCGCAGTCTGCACGCTGTCCCGGATGTCGGCAGGTGCGACGTCCGTGAGAAGCGGATAGGCCATGTCGAGCTGCGAACCAGTGCCGTAGGTGTGGCTCTCGGGGTGATAGAACGTCTCGTGGATGCGCTGGTTCAGCGCCTCACGGCGGCGTTCGAAGTCCTGCCGGTCAGCGTCCTCCCCCAAGTATCGGGCTATCTCTATCAGCTCGGCATAGCTCTGGCTCAGGGCACAGTTGTCCACGAGGTCCACACTCTCCTGAGCCATCACGTCCACGCCCTCGGGAGCCAGCCAGTCGCCCAGATACCAGTTGCGGTACTCGAGGTCGGGCCAGCGACGGAGCAGTCCGTCCTGCGTGTAGGCATCGACATACTGGAGCCAGAGTTTCATGTTGGCGTAGCTGCGGCGCAGGGGGCGGTCGTCACCGAAGTTCATCCACGTGCGCCACGGGGCCTGCACGATGAAGGAGCACCAGTAGGGGCCTCCGCCTGCCTTATAGGGGCAGGGAGCGGTGTGGGGCAGTCCGCCGTCGGGCTGTATGGCGTCGTTCCAGGCCTGGAGCCAGTTCAGATAGAGCGGTGCCACGTCGAACATATTCTGGAGCGAGAGCGTGGAGGCATTGCCGTCGCCGCCATAGCCCAGGCGTTCGATGTGGGCACAATCAACCATGTAGCCGCTAAACATCAGGCAGTCCATCGTGTAGCGTATCATCTCATGGATGGCGTTGAGAGCGGAGTCGGAACTCTCAAAAGTGCCGGTGGACTCCACGTCCATGCCGATGCGATATGCCCGCGCCTCGAGGGGCTGTTGGGGTAGGTTGCTCAGCAGGACATAGCGGAAACAGTGGTGGTTAAAGCGATTGCGGAAGACGTCGCCCTCCTGACGGCCCGATGCGATGAAGATGTCGGAGGAGCGCAGGTCCTTGATCTCGCCGTCGTCCTGCAGCCCGTCGCTGTATTCTGCCTTCACTTCCGTGCCGGCAGGCAGGGCGGGCAGATGAATCTCAAACAGGCCGTTGAATGCCTTTCCCATATCCACGAGCCAGCGGTCGTCGCCCAGCGAGGTGATGGAGACAGCGGTGAGCGTCTCCTTCACCGCATTCAGTTGGCACATCTGGGGCGTAGCCTCGATACCCTCGACATGGGCAATCTTGGCCGGCTGCCAGCGGAGTGCTTCGAGGCTCTCGGGCGAGAGGTCGGCAGGCACAAGGCGTGCATCGATGCGTTCGCCTCCAAACTGCCAGGGAAGCCACAGTCCCGTGTCATAGTAGCCACTCTCGGCAGCCTGCCACTGCTCGTCGGAGAGCACGACGGGAGTCCACGTGCCGTCCTGCAGCATGTCCAGCTCGGCCTTTACTGCCGGGCCGTCGAAGGTTGCCTCGAAGGTGTCCTTCTTGTACCAGCCCGAGCCTATCCAGAGGAGCAGCTGGTTCTCGCCCTTCTTCAGGAAGGGGGTGACGTCATACGTCACGATGAGCGAGCGACGGTCCATCTGCGATACGGCGGGGACGAGGGGCGCGTCGGAGACCCGCTTCCCGTTGATATATACCTCATGGTAGCCCAGCGAATTGACATGCAGGAAGGCAGCCTGCCCTACCTTATCTATATTACACGCGCGCGTGAGGAGGACGGCTTTGTCCTGACCGATGCCCAGTCCGATATACTGACCCTGCATCCGGTCGCCGCCCTGGATGCCTACGGCGAACCGCTGGGTGGCGCTCCATCTCGTCTGTCCGCTTTCGGTCTGTACCCTTACTCGCCAGTAGCACAGCTGGCGCGACTGGAGGGGCTTGCCGCCATAGGGCACCATCACGGAAGCATCGCCCGTGACGAGGCCTGAGTCCCACAGGTCGGCCCGGCCCGGTTTGAGCAGGTCTTTGCGACTGGCCACCAGAATCTCGTAGGACACCTGGCGTTCGGCATTGGCGGTTTGTAGCTTCCAACTGAAGTGGGGCTCCGTGTTGTCTATCCCAAGAGGCATCTCGAGCCCCTCGCACCTTAGGTCGTACAGCCTTCTCTGCTGTCCTGAGCATCCGTAAATGACGAGGGCCAGCAGCAGCGCAATAATATGTTTCGCGTGCATGTCTTTTCGTATGATTGAGGGTTACTTCTTATGCCGGTTGGCACGGCGCTGGCGTATGTCAGCCTTTTTCTTGGCTGCGCCAGAGCCGTGTGCACCGGTGATATACTGCTTCTTCTTGGCCTTGGTCTTCACCTTGCCATCATCCCGAGGCTGTGACTTTCCGGCACGTCCGCGGAATGTGATGCCCTCCATGATGACGGCATCGATGTCGTCTCCTCCGAAACTGCTCATTGTGATGCGGCCTTTTCTTAGTGATGGAACAGACGCACACCGGTGAAGGTCATGGCGATACCGTACTTGTCACAGGTCGCAATCACATGATCGTCGCGTACGGAGCCACCTGCCTGAGCGATGTACTGTACGCCGCTCTTATGAGCGCGCTCTACGTTATCACCGAAGGGGAAAAAGGCGTCGCTGCCCAGCGAAACGTTCGTATTGCGGGCTATCCAGGCTTTCTTCTCTTCGCGGGTGAGCGGTTCGGGCTTCTCGGTAAAGAACTTCTGCCACTCGCCGTCGGCCAGGACATCCATCCAGTCCTCGCTGATATAGATATCGATGGTGTTGTCACGGTCGGCACGGCGTATGTCGGGACGGAAGGGGAGGTTCATCACCTGCGGGTGCTGACGCAACCACCAGATGTCGGCCTTCGAGCCGGCGAGGCGGGTGCAGTGGATACGGCTCTGCTGTCCGGCACCGATGCCGATAGCCTGACCGTCCTTGACGTAGCAGACACTGTTGCTCTGCGTGTACTTCAGCGTAATGAGCGAGAGGATAAGGTCGCGCTTTGCCTCGTCGGGGAAGAATTTGTTCTGCGTGGGGATGTTCTCGAAGAGGGCGGGATCGGAGAGGCACACCTCATTGCGTCCCTGCTCGAAAGTAATGCCGAAAACCTGCTTGTGCTCGATGGGCGCAGGGCGATACTCGGGGTCCATCTGAATGACATTGTAGGTCCCCTTGCGCTTCTCGCGCAGAATCTCCAGAGCCTCGTCTGTATAGGCGGGAGCAATGATGCCGTCGCTCACCTCGCGTTTGATGAGGGTGGCCGTAGCGGCGTCGCAGGTGTCGCTCAGCGCGATGAAGTCGCCATAGCTGGACATGCGGTCGGCACCGCGGGCACGGGCATAGGCGCAGGCAATGGGACTGAGAGGCATCTTCACATCATCGACGAAGTAGATGTGGGCCAACGTATCCGTGAGCGGCAGGCCTACGGCAGCTCCGGCCGGCGAGACATGCTTGAACGAGGCAGCGGCGGGCAGCCCGGTGGCAGCCTTCAGCTCCTTGACCAGCTGCCAGCTGTTCAGCGCGTCCATGAAGTTGATGTAGCCGGGTCGGCCGTTCAGCACTTGGATGGGTAACTCGCCCTGCTCCATGAAAATGCGCGAGGGCTTCTGATTCGGGTTGCACCCGTACTTTAACTGTAACTCTTTCATTTATGGTAAGCTTTATGGTTTGTTGTGTCACTTGAAGCGTATGGGCAGCGTCATGATTACGCCCGTAGGCGTACCGCCTACGCTGCCAGGGCTCCACTTCGGCATTTGGCCGACTAAGCGCAGGCCCTCCCTGTCCAGCGTGCGGTCCACGCTTTTCACGACCTCGGGTGTCGAGATCCGCCCGTCCTTCTCGACGGCAAAGCGTACGATGACCGTGCCCTGGATGCCCATCTCTCGGGCCAGCTCCGGATAGCGCATGTTCTGCGAGATATAGTCGAGCATCGCTTGCTCCCCACCGGGGAATGACGGCATCACGTCGGCCACGCTGACGAGGTCGGTGCGCTCGGCCAGCGGGACGGGTACCAACTCGTCGAAGTGGCCGATGCTTCCATTGTCATTATCGAGTTTCATGGGGAGATGAATGGAATAGTGGAATACATTGCTTTCGACCTTCACACCTTCGGGTATGGGGCACGACGCTAAACCGAAGCAATTGTCGAATGCTCCTTCCTCTATGCGTTTCAGTCCCTTGGCGGGCAGAACCACTTCATAGAGCGGGCATCCAAAGAAGGCAGAGGACGGTATCTCCTCAATCTGAGCGCCCGATAGATTGAGCCGGACGAGGTTGTGCTTCTTCGACATGGTTTTCAGATACCGCAGGTCGTCGGCGTTTATCGGGCCGCTGACGGTGAGGTTGTCGGCCTCCTGGACTCTCTGGTGCTCGATTGTCTCGGCCAGTGTGCCGGGTTGTGTGACGCTTACTTTCTTCGCCACAGCCTCGCGGAATATGGCGACGATCTCCACCGTGGTCTTTGCCTGGAACTGGTAGTCAGCGCGATTCGTCGGGTCGAAGTCCTGCCACTCGCTCTTCTCGCCCAGCCCCATGTAGTAGATATTGCCGCTGCGTAGCTTCTCATCATCGCGGTTCTTCAGGTAGTAGGATGACATGTCTTCCCCAGGCCGGTAGTTCATCTTCAGTACGAAGCCGTCCAGGGCGTAGCCCGCTCTGGGATATGCGTGCAGCCGGCATCCGTATTCTTCAAACGAGTCGGATGTCAGGTTGGCTTTCAGTTCGGCCATTGGTGCAGGGTCGGAACATACGGTGATACTTTTCTCCCGACTGGAATAATTGTGATCCATTGTGACGTAAACGGATCCGAAGTAGGGGTCTGGCGCCGTCGTCATGGTGATATGGAAGTCGCGGTACTTTTTGGTATCGAAGAAGCCTGTCATTGCTTCGAATGGGGTATGGCTTCGTGTCTGCATGGCTGTGGCGAGCATGCAGGCGAGGCAGAACAGTCTGAGGATGATTCCTTTCATAGTCGGTCGAGCATATATAGTTTTTCGCATGCGACGTCAATACCAGAAGACCAGTTCGCCTCCCTGGACGAGCGTATTGTGATTGATTCGCCATTCGGTGAGCGACTTGCCGTTCCATGTGGCGCGCTTCGGTGTCTGCTTTCGCGACGTGCGTCCGTTGGTGCGGATGGTCACGCGGTTGCCTGCCCCGTCGGTGGTAAACGTCACCTCGTCGAGCAGTGGGGAGAAGACCTCATAGGTGGGCTCGCCCACGATGAGGGGGTAGAGTCCCATCGCAGCGAAGACGAACCAGGCGCTCATGGTGCCGTCATCCTCGTCCATTTCAGGACAGTAGCCGCGGGTGGCATTCTTGAAGGCATGGCCCACGAAGGGGGTGGGATAGGCGTCGTTACCGCCATAACGGTGGACGGTGCTGTCCAGTGCCAGTTCGGCCACGATAGGGCCTGTCTTCAGTGGCTGGCCGAGTCGTCCGAAGAGGAAGGGCACGTGGATGTCTGGCTCGTTGCCCTGGTTGTACAGCTGCTTGTCAAAGAACTCGTTCAGCTGTGCAGCCAGCGTCGGCTTGCCGCACAGCGTCTCCATACGGCTGAGGAACATCGGGGCGCCCCAGCGGTATTGCCAGCGCGTGCCCTGATAGAGCCCGTTGCCCCGCATCTTGGTGTATGTCTCGTCGATGTGCATGAACTCCTTCGGCCAGATAGAGTCGAAAAGCTGTTCGCCCCGTTCCTGCCATCGGGCAGCATCCCTGGCATATCCCAGTTCCGCAGCCAGCTGGCCCAGTGCCCAAAAGTCGCCGGCCGTCTCGAGACACTGGTCTGGCTTGGCCAGGGGCAGCCGCATGGCCTCGGCCACCATTCCGGGATAGGATGGGCGCAGCTCGTCGGGCGTGACAATGTGCTTGCGCAGGGCATCGAGCAGCGTGGCGATGGCATGCTCGGAGCGCACGGTGGGCACACACTCGAAGTCGGTGGACCAGTCCTGCTTGCCTGTGATGTACAGCTGGGCAAGCGAGCACATGATGTCGTGCCCACGCCGGGGCTGCATGAGCAGAATCAGGGGGAACTTGGTGCGGTACGTGTCCCACAGCGACCATGAACTGTAATATTGGAATCCCCGGGGCTTATGTACACGCCCGTCCGTACCTAAGTATTGAGGGAAAAGGTCGTCCGTGACCTGGAAGGGGCTGTGGAAGGTGCGGTAGAGCGAGGTGTAGAAAATGGTCTGCTCGTCCGGCGTGCCCTTTGCCTTTATGTGGCCCAGCGCGTCGCTCCACGCGTCGGCAGCCTGCTGGCGCAGTCGGTCGAATGGCGTCTCCCACACCTGTTTCGGGTTCAGGTTTGTGAGCAGTTCCTCCACGCCCGAAGAAACGACGATGCGCACCTCGGCTGTCCTCTCTCCGCCCGTCTGCAAGTGGAGCGTCACGCGACCGTCGGCCAGTGTCTCGGCAGTGAATGGATGACTGGTGAACAGCCTGTAGAACAGGTGGTAGCGTCCCCTGCCGCATGTATTCCGGGACTCGACGTAGCCTCGTGCCGACTGGTTGCCCAACAGGCGGAAGTCGCAGGTGTGTACACGCTCGAAACTGGCTGCGGGAGCCACGGTTACCTTCGTTTCCTCTCCCTGGGGGAAGGTAAACTGCTCCACAGCCATGTGTGAGGTGGCCGTCAGCCTCACCTTCACGCCGTTGCTCAGCGTGGCGGCATAGTATCCGGGCGTGGCCTGCTCGCTCTGCTTTTCGATGCGTATTTCCTGGTCCGCCTTGCCGGGAATCAGAGCCACGTTGCCTCCACATCCATTCCCGCCGACACCCGAGAGACGGTTCAGCGAGATGCCGGAAATCAGAGGCTTCTCATAGTCGTAGCCCGGATGCTGTCGCGGATTGCTGTCGGGGCACACCTGTATCATGCCGAAGGGCACCGTGGCGCCTGGCGCCATCTGTCCGTAGTCGTCGGCCGTGCCCATGAAGAGGTTCACTTTGCTCAGTGTCGAGGATTCCTGTGCCGTGGCACCCATCGCGGTCAGGAGCAGGAAAAAAAGAGTCTTACAGGATTTCATATCAGCAAGAAATGGATTTTCAGCTGCAAATATACGTAAAAAACTTGTTAGTCGTGTCTCTCTATGTGAAAAAAACTCTATACCTTTGCCACCCGATAACAATATTTATCCAATATGAAACTTTCTTTGTGTAAAAACATCGTCCTCGGCATGCTCATGCTGAGTACTTCGCTGTACGCTCAGACAGGCGATTTCTATACTCCCGTCAAGCCTAACTCGCTCCGTCTCCCCTCGGTGCCTCTGGTGGTGACAGACCCTCATTTCTCTATCTGGACACCCTGCGACCATCTGTACGACGGCCCCACAGAGCACTGGTCGAACCATGTGAAGAAGCCGCTCATCGGCCTACTGCGTGTGGATGGCGAGGCTTATCGTTTTATGGGAGCCACTACGGAGTCGCTCTTCCCGCTGGCTTCTGAGGCCCCCTGGACCGGACGTTACACGACGACGACCCCTGCAGGGCGCTGGTACGATGTGGGCTACGACGACGCATCGTGGCTCACGGGCACCGCGGCCTTTGGAGGCAACGACGACAACTATCGCCATATCGGCACCGAGTGGTCGGCCACGGGCTCAGACATCTGGGTGAGGCGCAGCTTCAGCCTCGACACGGTGGACGTCTCGTCGCACTACCTTGTTATATATAAGCACGACGACACCTTCGAGCTCTACCTGAACGGACAGCGTCTGGTAAGCACGGGCTACTCGTGGGACGTGGGCGGCGTCATGCTGAAGATCGATGCCTCCCTGCTGCGAAAGGGCGAGAACGTGCTGGCCGGCCACTGCTACAACACCATGGGCGGTGCATACGTCGATTTCGGACTCTACCGCAGTGCGTTGGGCGAGGCCGTCCAGAAGAGTTGCACCGTGATGCCTACGAGCACCTACTACACCTTTGCCTGCGGCGGTGTCAATCTCGACCTGGTCTTCACCACTCCGTTTGTGATGAAGGATCTCGACCTACTCTCCACCCCCATCGTATATGTCTCTTATCGGGTGCGCCCCAATGACGGCGCCGAGCACGACGTGCAGCTCTATCTGGAGACATCGGCCGAGCTTACTGTCCGCAACGCTTCGCAGGGCACCACGACCATGCGCCAGAGCAGCGAACACCTGTCCTATCTGCGTGCCGGCAACCGAGAGCAGAACTACCTGGCTCACTCGGACGACGTCATCGACTGGGGTATGCTCTACCTGGCCTGCGAGGACTGTGACCACAAGCGCCTCGCCCTGGATCCCCGCGAGACGCTGCAGGCAGACTTCATCCGCACGGGCAGCGTCGCTCCCTACAGCCATTCCTCGTCACAGACGGGAGGCAAGTATCAGGCCATGGTATATACCGACAGCCTGGGACACGTCGCCGACGAGGCCCGCGGGTTCACGATGATTGGCTACGACGACGTGTACAGCATCCAGTATCACGGTGCGAACCGCAAGGGCTACTGGGCACACAACGGGCGGGTGACCATCCGTCAGCGTTTCGAGGAGATGCAGGCAGGCTACGACAGCATCATGCAGCTGTGCCGCGATCAGGACCTGCAGGTCTATGAGGATGCCTACGAAAGCGGCGGCGTCAAGTATGCCGAGATATGCTGTGCCGCCTTCCGTCAGGCCATCGCGGCCCACAAGTTGGTCACCGACGCCAAGGGCAACCTGATGTTCATGAGTCGCGAGAACAACAGCGGCAGCTTCATCAACACACTCGACGTCACCTACCCCTCGCAGCCCCTTTTCCTTATTTACAATACGGCGCTGGCCAAGGCGATGCTTACTCCGGTATTTGAATACAGCGCCCTGGGCAAGTGGACGCGCGACTTCGCAAACCACGACCTGGGCCTCTTCCCCCGTGCCAACGGGCAGGCCTATGGCGGCGATATGCCGGTGGAGGAGAGCGGCAATGCCCTCATCCTAATGGCAGTCATTGCCCGGATGGACAGAGACCTGGACTATGTGGAACGCTACTGGAAATACCTCACCAAGTGGACCGACTATCTGGTGGAGCATGGCAAGGACCCCGCAAACCAGCTCTGTACGGACGACTTCATGGGCAAGTCGGAACACAACACCAACCTGGCCGTGAAAGCCATCATGGGCGTGATGTCCTACAGCGAGCTGGCCTCCATGCTGGGCAAGGAGGATGTGGCGCAGGAGTACATCGCCAAGGCAAAGGAGATGGCCACCTTCTGGACACGCAATGCGATGAGTTCTTCGGGCGGCGTGCATTATCTGCTCAACTTCGGCAGCAATGCCAGCACCTGGAGCACCAAGTACAATATGGTGTGGGACAAGGCATGGGGATGGGACCTCTTCCGTATCCCACGTGTACGCGAGATGGCCTTCTACACAAACAAGATGACCACCTATGGCCTGCCGCTCGACAGCCGCGGCAATCTGGTCAAGAACGACTGGCACATGTGGGCTGCAGCTATGGCCGACAGCAAGACCGTCCTGGCCCGATACATCAACCCCATGTGGAAGTTCATCAATGAGTGTCCCACACGAGTGCCCATCACCGACGGACACGACGGCGGGAATGCCTCGAAGCGCTTCTTCCAGGCACGCAGCGTGGTGGGCGGCTATTGGATGAGGGTCTTCGTGGACAAGTTCCTTGCCGGCGAACTGACGCCCGACGGCGTGCTCCTCCCCGGACAGACAGCCACCACGGGCCTCGACCGATGGTTCGACCTCTCAGGGCGCCAGGTGCCTGCCGATAAGGCCCACGACGGCATCTATATTCACGAAGGAAAGAAAGTGAGACGGTAGCCCCCTACCCCATGCTCCTACCTTTGGGGGGAAAGAGAACACGTATAGGGAAACCCCTACCTCACTTTAGGGTAATCCGTATTGCAGGCTCGTCGCAAGTATGTACCTTTGCAATGTCGAAAGGACACAAACCGAGTTACTAACCATTAATACTTACGACTATGAAGCGCAATAACATTTACCCAATCGCAGTGATGATAGCCATGCTGATGGCAAGTATGAACATCAACGCTCAGGCACGCAGAGTACATGGCGACGGCTACCGCCACCAGGGACGCGAGATGGTAGCACGGCCTCACGGCGGCTCCCATGGACATGCACCCGTGGCTCACATGCGCCACCATGCTCCCCGCCCCGTGCACCACATGGCTCCCCGCCCGATGCACCATCGCGTGGACCGCTACGGTTACCTGCCCGGATGGGGACGCCGCGTGCGTTACATGGACGGACGCTGGGGCTATTGGCGCGACAGCCGCTGGTACTGGTACGACACGTACTTTGCTCCCGACTACTATTTCGCACATCCCCTGAGCCACTTCCACGCCCACTTCTATGGTCACAATGCTGCCGCAGTTGCAGGCGGCGTGGCTGCCGGAATCGCAGTGGGAGCACTCATCGGCGCCCTGGCACACTAAACGTCGCAGGAAGCCGGATGCCGAAGGAGACCGAGGCACAGGACGGACGTCCGTCACCTCACAACATATCACGGGCTTGGCCGGATGCCGCAGATGCATCCGGCCAAGCCTGTTTCATGCCCCTGCCACATGCCGCCCCAGTACCCGCCACGAGACGTGCGCTCACACGCAGAGTGTAGCGCCCGGTTTTCCCGAGTGTGGGAAAATAAGGAGGGGTATGCAGCCCCCACGTCGGCGGCCTCGAAAGGCGCCTCCTGCGGTCTGCCGCCTGCAAGGTATCACTGTGAAAAAAAATTAAAAGTTACCTATAGTTTCGATATTTTGTTATATCTTTGCCCCCGCAAATTAAAGTGAACTGTTAATCGTATGCAACAGAAGATATTCCTTCTGGCACTCTGCCTCGCTTCCCTGCAGCCATTAGCAGCGGCGGCAGACAACGTACCGGAAGACGAAAAATTGACGGGCACGCCCATCGGCTCCACATACAGCTACTACAATGGAAGCACATCAACCACCGTGAACACCAAGGCTGCCGCCTTCGATGGCGATGCCTCGACGTATTTTGCCGCGTGGGAGCAGAGCATGGGCTGGGTGGGGCTCGACCTCTCGACACCCCATGTCATCAGCCGCATTGTCTTCCGTCCACGCAATACGAGCGACGGTCCGTCGAAGATGTTGCTGGGCGTCTTCGAGGGAGCTAACAGCGAGGACTTCATGGATGCAGTGCCCCTGCACCTCATCAGCGAGACCCCCTCGGCCGGCAGCACGACGGCGTTCGACGTCCAGGTCACGCGCGGTTTCCGCTATGTGCGCTATGTGGGTCCCTCCGGGTCGCGCAGCGTCGTGGCCGAGCTCGAATTCTATGGCCACGAGGGCGAGGGCAGCGATTCCATCTTCTATCAGGTGACGGAACTGCCCACCGTGAGCATCCACGTCAAGAACAACAGTGTGCCGCAGACTAAGGGAGTGGACTTCACCTCGAACCTCACCATCGTCTATGAAGGCGGAACGCTCATTCAGGAGTACCCTATATTAACGCGCGTGCGAGGAAACTTCTCGGCAACCCATGAGAACAAGCCATATCGCATCAAGTTCGACGACGGCAAGAAGCATCACATGCTGAAGGGCTCGGCCGAGGACGAGTCGCCGGCCAAGGCAAAGAAGTGGCTGCTCATCAACAACTACGGCGACAAGACACTGATTCGCAACAATGTGGCCTTCGAGGTAAGCCGGCGTGTAGGCATGCCCTTCACACCATGGTGTCGCTGTGTGGACCTCCTGCTCAACGGTGAATACCGCGGGTGCTATCAGCTGACGGACCATGTGAGCAGCAACCCCAACCGTATTCCCATCACCGACATGGAGCCAGAGGATATCGAGGGCGAGGCCCTCACGGGTGGCTATCTCATCGAGATGAACGGATATGCCAACAACGATCCCGTCCACTTCACCTCTCCCCAAGGCAACCCCATCAGCGTACACGAACCCGACGAGGATGCCATCCAGCCGGCACAGGTCCAGTATATCCGCGACCATTTCAACCGCATGGAGGAGGCTGTCTTCAGCGCCGACTACACCGACCCCGAGAAGGGCTACCGCCCGCTGCTCGACCTGGACACGTTCCTCAAGTACTTCCTGGCCAACGAATTTTCGGGCAACACGGACATGATATGGCAGGTGTTCATGTACAAGGAACGCGGCGACGACCATATCTACACCGGACCCGTATGGGACAATGATCTGGCACTCGAGAACGACGGTAACGTCTATCCCGGCAACGAGCGCGAGGACTGGACCTACACCGTGCGTACCGCCGGCCGATGGAGCACGTTCGTCTCCCGCATCCTCAGCGATCCCTCGGCGATGGCTCGCCTGCAGACCCTCTGGGCCGAGGCACGCGACCGCGAGGACTTCACCGAGGAGGGCATCCGACAGTATATCGAAACGCTGCGCCGCAAGGTGAGTGCCTCGGCCCGGCTCAACCATATCCGATGGCCGTACCTGCTGCAGAAGGTACACTGCAACCCTGAGGTATGGGGGTCGTGGGATGCCGAGGTCGATGTCATGCGCGACTACGCAGTGGGACGTGTGGCGTGGATGGACAACAAGCTCAACTACAACAAGCTCGACATGGTGGACGGAGTCTATCAGATAAACAATCCCCTCGAGATGACCAACTTTGCCGCCATCGTCAATAACGGACGTACAGACATCGACGCCGTGCTGAATGCCGACATCGACATGCGCGACTATGAGAGCCGCTTCACGCCCATAGGGAGCACCCTGCGCCCGTTCAAGGGACGGTTTGACGGAGGGCGCCATCTGGTGAAGAACCTGCATGTGAGCGGCAGCCGATACCTGGGGCTCTTCGGTGTGCTGGGCGACGGAGCCAGCGTGAGCGACATCACGCTGGACAGCACCTGCACCTTCGAGGGCAACGACTATGTGGGAGGCATCGTCGGACGTGTCCAGCGCGGCACGGCCACCATCAGCCGATGCGGCAATGAAGCCAGCGTGACAGCCACCGGCTTGCGGGCCGGCGGACTCGTGGGCGGGGTGTACAGCGCCACGCTCAATCTGGATAATTCCTACAACGCAGGCTCTGTCACAGCCAGCAACGAGGCAGCAGCTATCGTGGGATGGGCCAGCGGAGCTGTGAACATCAGCCGTGTGTATAACACCAGGAAGGTGCAGGGCCAGAGCGGAGACAATAATTTCGCTGCTGGCTCGCCACTCACTATGGAGCAGTGCTACGACGTTGCCGCCGGCCAGGCCATGCCGCTCACGCTGGAGGAACTCGCCTCCGGACAGCTGGCCTGGACGCTGAATCACGGGCAGAAGCCTGCTCCGTGGCGTCAGAATCTGGACAACGGCAGCGTCCCCGACACGCATCCTACGCTGCTCGCCGGCAGCGGGCCAGTATTCCGGGACGGCAGCCTCTACACCAACATCAACCCCGACGGATACCCTTACCGCTATTACCTCTTCGTCATCACGGACTTTTGGGGCAACGGCGTACTGCAGTTCTCCGAGTTCGACCTCCTGGACGACGTGCGACAGGAAATCGCGGCACTCACCGTGCTCGAAGGCACACCCAGCTCCATCCAGCACGAGAACTGGCCCAACGTGGCCGACAACAACACCGGGAGCAAGTATTGCGGCTACCTCAACGGACGGGTCTATTTCATCTTCGACGCACAGCGTGAGATACAGATCCAGGGCTACCGCATCTACACGGCCAATGATACAAGGGAATTCCCCGACCGCAACCCCTGCTCGTGGAAACTGTACGCCACGAACACCCTTACCAGCGACCCCGACGACTCCGTATGGCAACTCATCGACGAGCGCGAGAATGACCAGACACTCGGAGCCACCAACTACACTCCATACGACTTTTCCATCACCTGGCCCGAACGGCCCGAGGGTATCCAGATGGCGCAGACCGCTGTCGGCACGCCCTCGCGCGGTGTCTATGACCTCAGCGGACGACGGCTGGCAGACAGCCTCCATCCCAGCCTGCGCCTCACGCCAGGACTCTACATCGTTAACGGAGTGAAAGTTCATGTCAAATAATACATGACGGCACACGAAATAGAAATTAACAATCTTTAACGTGCAGAAACTAAAAATACAGATAGTTTAATGTATCTTTGTGAACCGAATTAGGATAGCCAATTAATACGACATTTTACCAAAACCAATTAAACAGTTAATCTATGGAGAAACTTTCTACTTTCAAGCAGAGGGCTCTGACAGCATTCTTTGCATGCATGATGATGCTGATGGGTCAGAGTGCCTGGGCACAGTCTGATGATTTCTATCTGACGGTGATTGGCGGATCGAAAGCCGACGGCAGCAACGAAGGCTGCGAGAAACTGGTCGATGGACTGGCCGGCACCAAGTGGGGACAGACGTGGCGCTCCACGGACAAACTCTACGTAGTGATGAAGGGCAACGAGGCAATCGTGCCCAAGAACTACTACATCATCACGGGAGCCGACACGGGTTCGTTTCCTGAACGCAACTGGCGTACATGGTACATCTATGCCGGCAACTTTGCCAGCGATGCCGAGGCAACAGACGAGGCCGAAGGATGGGTGCTCATCGACGCCAAGGAGAACGTGGGCGACCTGATGATTCCGGGCGAGAGCGGGGCCGTGGCCCAGTTCACCGTGTCGGAAGACGTGACGACAGCCTACAAGTACTTCAAGATTGTAGTCACCCAGATACAGACCCTCGAGGAGGGAATCTATATGCAGATGGCCGAGTTCAATTTCGGTGAGCCGAAGGAGTCCATCGCCTTCACAGCACTGCTCACCGGCGACCGCGACGGAAACCTTACCGATAACGAGAGTGCCTCGAAACTCGTCGATGGCTTCACCGGCAGCAAGTGGGGCTTCGGAAACGACAATGTTCCTCAGAACTCGTGGCTGGTCTTCAAGGCTTCGCAGGCCTTTATCCCCACCTATTACTCCATGTTCACGGGTGGAGACACCGGCAACTACGGAAGCGAACGTAACTGGAAGGGATGGGAAATCTATGCCGCAAACTTCGAGAGTGATGCCGAGGCCACAAAGGATGCTGCCGGTTGGGTGCTCATCGACAAGAAGGAGAACGACAATGACGAGGTACTCCCCGCAGTAAATGCCTCGGAGTTCTTCTACACCCTCTCTGAGGAGGTGACCCAGGCCTACAAGTATTTCAAAGTGCACGTGACCAAGGGCGGTGGCGGATTCGTACAGCTGGCCGAGCTCACGCTGGGCACGGACTACAGCTTCAAGCTCAAGCGCGACATCTACTATCGCGAGTATGCCAAGACAGACCTGAACGTGAAGGCATACAAGCCCTACATCGAGGCCTTCGGCACAGCACTGGACAACCTTAAGGGGACTAACTCTCCCATAGACATGAATGCCGCCTTACAGCAGCTCCGCGATGCGCAGGCTAAGATTACCAAGTCGGTGAACGCCTACAAGAACTACGAGAGCACCGTGGGCAACATCACGACGAACTACAGCAAGATGAGCAGCGAGGGTAAGAACTACTTTGATATTTACATGAAGACAAATGCCGGCCCAAGCGACGCTTATCCCAACGGTACCTACCTTTATATTATGGAGAACTGCACGCTGGACGACGATGCCTTGAACGCTGAGTGCACCTTCCTGGGAGCCAAGATGGAACAGTACATGACAAACCTCACCGAGGGAGCCATCGACGTGGCCTACGAGCCCCTGCTCGGCACAGCAGGCTTCACAGGCAGTGAGGACTTCGGCGCATTGATCGACGGAGACGAGACCACCAAGTGGTGTACGGCTTCAAGCAGTGGCTTCTTCATCATCTTCAAGACCTCTGAACCTATCGCTCCCACATACTACCGCCTCGTAACCGGCAACGACACGGGCAGCTACCCGCAGCGCAACTGGAATACATATAAAATCTACGGTGCCAACTTTATCACCGACGAGGCTGCAAGGCGCGAGGCCGAAGGCTGGACGCTCTTGGACGACAAGCAGGGCGTGGGCGGTAGCCAGATTCCCGCTGCCAACTTCGCCTCATGCTATCTCTTCATGTCCCAGCCCTCGGAGACTCCCTACCAGTACTTCATGATTGAGATTGAGTCCGCCGTCAGCGGAGACATGGTACAGATGACGGAGTTTGCCTTCCAGAACATGGCCAACTTCTACAAGAGTCGTGAGGAATACGTGGCCGACTTCTCGTCCATCGACTTCACGGAGATGCTCGTACAGCAGTCGCTCATCGACGAGTATCAGGCAACGCTCGAGAAACTGAAGACCACTACCAGCATAGCCGAGCTGGGCGGGCTCTACAGCACGATGTCGTCGCTGCGCGACCGTGTGGTCGAGTGCGACGCTGCATACCAGGAGTATCGCTTTGCCATCGAGGAAATCGCCGCTACATGGATTAATGAGATTACCGAGGCCGAACCCGAGGCCGCAGCATATTTCGACAAGGACAATGCCATTGGCCCCAACAATGTGTTCGCCCACGGTAACTTTGCATACATTCTGCAGAACCGTCCTCTTACGGCTTCAGAGATACGCACCGAGATGGACTACTGGAATGCATACGTGCTCTCCCTGCAGGACGCCAAGCCCATCGCCCTCTCGGGTAACACGGCCTGGGGCGACGGAGAGAACTGGACCAAGCTGATCGACGGAGACACCAAAACGAAATGGGGTGGCGGCATGCCTGCCGGCGGAGCCTACCTGATCTTCAAGTATCTGACTCCGCAGACGCCATTCTTCTACACACTCATCACCGGTGGCGACACGGGTGCCTACACCTCGCGTAACTGGAAGACATGGAAAATCTATGCCGGAAACTTCGCCAACAACGGTGCGGCTACGCGTGATGCCGAGGGCTGGGTGCTGATTGACAGCCACGAGGGTGTCGACCGCGACCGTCTGCCCGCAGCTGATAACGCCAGCTGCTACTTCGGCTTCACCGAGGGCCTGACCGAGGCTTATCAGTATTTCCGCATCGAGGTGAGCGAGGCTTATAGCGGCAACGACATTCAGATGACGGAGCTCAGCTTCGGCACAAAGGAGGAGTTCGAGGAAATCCGCAGCCAGTATGCATATCAGGTTTCCGAGTTCGATACCGAGGTGATTGCCGACGTAAACCTCATCGATGCATACGGAGAGGCACTGGAGACCGTGGAGCAGTCGGCCGACATGGAGACGCTCTTTGCCAACTACAATGCCATCATCGAGCTGCAGAACCGGATTAAGACCAGCGTGAACACCTACATGGCTTATATGGACGCAGTGGACGCCGTGGCCGAATTCCTCGACGAGAGCAAACTTGAGGAGAGCGAGGCACTGACCGTCCTGCGCGGCTACATCGAGGGTGGCGACGAGCCCAACGAGCTCTATCCCAACGGCTCGTTTGACTATATCTTCGAAATGCACGAGTTGAATGACAGCACCATCCTGGCCGAGATTGAGTTCCTCAAGGAGATGCAAACCGCTGCCGTACGTGCCGGATACGTGGCTGGCACCGTGATTACATCAATGGTACAGAACCCCGACTTCTCGAAGGGCGAGTACACGAACGGCACCACGATTGCAAAATTCCAGGGTTGGGAAGGCACGGCCTACACTTTCGGCAAGAACGAAGCCGGAGTGCCTGCTGCTGAGAACGTACACCAGCGCTGCGACATCAGCCAGACCATCACCGGCCTGAAGAACGGTGTCTATGAACTGCGCATGAATGCGGGCTATCGTCCCTGCGGCGATATCTACAGCACCAACTATGCTGCCCAGCTCTATGCCAACGAGAACTTCGTTTACGTACAGGGTGTCATCGAGGACATGATTCCCGTGGACGAGGCTGTCGATGGCGAGAACTGCCGCCTCTCGGGAGGTCTCGAGGACAAGCCCATCACAGACGAGGTGACGGGCGACACCATCGGATACGTAATCTGGGGCGTGGCTGGTTCGGCCACCGCATTCAAGGCCGGTCGCTACCAGAACTCCATCGTCGTGAACGTAACGGACGGCACGCTGACCATCGGCATCAAGGATCCGGGTACCACCTCTACGGATAATGAGTGGCTGGGCTTCGGCAACACGCAACTCATCTACTGCGGAGAGCTGGGTAGCGACGAGAGCATCGAGAGCATCGACAACGCACTCGCCTGCGACGTGGCACGCGCCCAGAAGCTGATTGAATGGGAAGGCTCGCTCAGCGGCGAGGACTACAAGCAGAAGCCCTACTATGCACAGGCCGACCGTGAGGCACTCGAGGCTGCTGTTGCTGCAGTGGAGACTGCTACGACGGCCGAGGAGAAGTATGCCCTCGTGGGACGCTTCACCGAGATCTTTGCCCGCATTCTGGAGACCAAGCCGGCCTATGTGACACTCTTCGAGGCCGAGCAGAAGGTCTATGAGAAGTGGAGTTCCCACTATAATGTGATGAGCCTCGATGAGTCGGAAGCCTTTGAGGATGCCGTTTATGGCATCGAGGAGGGACTCATGAGCGGTACCTTCACCGCTGCAGAGGCATTGCAGGCCAAGGAGGATATCTACGTGAAGTATCCCGATTATCTGGAGTACAGCGACAAGCTCACCCAGAGCCCCAACGTGACGGTGACCGAGACGGCGCCCTTCGAGTACGACATGGTGATTAGCGGCAGCATGCCCTTCGTAACCCTGAACGGACTCTATGAGGACCTCGCCGAGGACCGTACCGTGCTGGCACTCGAATACAAGGCCGAGGCCGACGTGGTCGGTGGTTTCTTCTACTTCGACAACAACACCTCCCATAATGTGAACTACGCTTCGCTGCCCGCAGCTGCCGAATGGACGAAAATATACTTCGACATCACCGCAGCCCGCGAGACATGGAACTGGGGCGCACAGGCCAACACCCTGCGCTGGGCGATGACCACCAACCGCAACCAGACCATCCAGGCACGCCGCATCCTGCCCATCACCAAGGCACAGATGGAGGCTGAGGGCGGTTCGTTCGTCGAGACCGGCATCGAGCGCATCGCTGAGGTGCAGACAGGTCGCACGGGCATCTACACCATCACGGGCATCCGTGTCGAGAAGCCCACGCGCGGTCTCTACATCATCAATGGCAAGAAGGTGCTTGTTCGCTAAGCACATACTCTCCCGCGGATTCAAGGTTTCTGGCTGCATGCAGCGGCCAGGGACCTTGAATCCTTTCCTCCTTATTATATATTAACCCTCAAACGAAGATTATGAGGAAACTCTTATTCGGCTTTTTCACTTTCAGCGTCATCTTCCTCTGCGGATGTACCGAGGAGGTGGACACTTCGGCGCGGTATGTCTTTTCCATCCATACCGTGGCCAGCTACCTTGAAGCCCATGATTCCGTGTACTCGGAATATCTGGACATGCTCCGGAAGGTCACCGTCAGCCCCAGAAGCGCCTCCACCCTCTATCAGCTGATGACGGCACGCGGCAACTACACCTGCTTCGTACCGACTAACGAAGCCATCCACAACTACCTGCAGGACCTGACGGACGAGGGACTCATCTCCGAACCGTCGTGGGAGGCATTCCGAGCCTTCCCCGACAGCTCCAAGCTGGACTCCATCCGCAACGTCATCGTCATGAACAGTATCATCGACGGCAAGGACGAAGCCTCGCAGCGCTATCTCACCTTCTTCTTCCCGACGGAGAACAACGGCGAGTTCCCCATTCCCAACATGAACGACCATAAGCTCACCGTGAGCTGGGCGACAGAGGGGAACGAGGAATACCAGATCAACGGCGAATGCGAAGTGGACAGCCGCAACCGCGACATCCAGGTCATCAATGGTATCATACACCAGGTACACAAGGTCATCGCACCGAAGGACGAGACCCTCGCCCGCTTCATCCAGAACATCCTCGACGAGCAGCGCGAGGGGTACCTGATGTTTGCCAAGGCGGTGCAGGCCTGCGGCCTCCTCGACACCTTCTCCGTCGTGCGCGACGAGGTGTACGAACAGCTCTATCAAACCGACCAGATCCCCGACATGCAGAACTATCAGGACAAGGGGGGTGGCGACATGTCCGCCACGCCCGGCGACCCCGATGCCCATGCACCCGAGCATCGCAAATACGGCTTCACGCTCTTCTGCGAGACGGACGACTACTGGCGCTCTCAGGGTATCGACCCTGCGGCCCCCGACGCCCCACAGCAGCTTCAGGCATGGATAGTCGCTCACGGCAAGTTCCTTTCCGACGCTGGATACCAGGACAACGAGGACTACCTCTCGCCGCGCAACATGCTCCATCAGTGGGTGATGTACCACATCCTGCCCATGAGGATTCCTGCCAACAAGCTGGTGTATCACTGCAACGAGGTGGGCTACAGCCTGAGCACCCCATACCGATACAGCATCCCCGTCTATGAGTGGTACCCCGTGATGGGAGGCGGACGCCTGATCAAAATCTATGAGAGTGCCGAGAGCAAAGGCATCTACCTGAACCGCTTCCCCGTGCTGCGTAACGGCATCAAGCAAGACGGCCACGAGGACTACTGCGACCCTGCGAAAGTGGGATGCCTCATCCGTACGACGGACTCGCTGACGGTCGTGAACGATGTCGTCAATGCCTGCATATACCCCATCGACCGCCCGCTGGCATATAATGACGACGTGCGCGAGAACATGAGCAAGGAACGCATTCGCTTCGACCTCTTCTCCCTCTTCCCCGAAGCCATCACCAACGGCATCCGACGCGCCGACAGCCCCGAGGGACGCTGGCAGCACGTCTATATCCCACAGGACCGTGTCTATAAGTACTTCGAAAACATGAGCATCCTGAACGAGGAGACCCACTTCATCCACTACAACGGCTATCGCACGGCGTGGGCCAACTACTGTCAGGACGAGGACAAGGCCTTCGGCCACTTCGACATCATGTTCCGCCTCCCCCCCGTCCCGATGCGCAACACCTACGAGTTCCGCTACAAACTCCTCGCCACGGGGGCCCGAGGCATCGTCCAGGTCTACTTCGGCAACGACCCCAATCGCCTGGCCGTGGCCGGCATCCCCATCGACATGACCAAGGGAGTGGTGGCCGCTTTCGGCGAAAATGCCTCGTGGGGCGACCTGAGGGACGATGACATCTCCGAGGACGATATCATCAATATCGACCACAAGCTCAGGAACCACGATCTGATGAAGGGGTCGCGCTACGAGAGCGAGCTGAACCACACCACCTCCCGCGACAAGGAGAACTGCCTCCGCCGGATTATCGTGCGCCAGACGCTCGACCCGGGCGAGACCTACTACGTCCGCTTCAAGTCTGTGCTCGACAGCGACCGCAAGGAGCTCTATCTCGACTACTTCGAGTACTGCCCCAAGGAGGTCTATGACAGCCCCGAACGGCCCGAGGACATTTGGTAATTCCCCCGACTCTCAGCTGCGTCACATGCAGTATCCGAAAATGCCCCGTTGCATTCGCCTCAGGCAGAAGCAGCGGGGCATTTCGTTCCCTGACCTCAAGGCTGCGACATTTATAGTTCATAGTTCATAGTTCATAGTTCATAATTCATAGTTCATAATTCATAGTTCATAATTCATAGTTCATAATTCATAGTTCATAGTTCATAGTTCTACGACAAACGAGGCGGTAAGCCGATTACTTCGCACTAAAGGCGCGCTCGACCTTTGGTCGCTTCTGCCTGCTGACCAATTAGGTTTTAAACCCTGAGAGAGGGAGGACAGTCGACGCTGGAAACACACTTTATCTGCAGCAGCTCTTTCTCACTGCCCCTTGCCAAGCAAACAGAAGGAGAGACAACAGGAAAGAACGGTTTGTTTCAGCTTTTGCAGTCCAGAAGGTCGCAGTCTCAGAAAATTTGCTTAATTTTGTACCGCACTAAGAAGAGAATGAGAGAGGAGGTTCCCTCCGACGCCCGTCTAGGGGTATGATACTTTAAACAGAAAAGACAGACATAACAATGAAAAAAAGCAGAAAACTACCGCTGATGATGGCTCTCGCCGCCATCATGCTCGCTCCGCAAGCCGAGGCCAAGACGGAGAAGCACAACCTGGAGAACCCGCAAGTGAAGGCATTCTACGACCAGGTGACCTATCCCGACGATGACTACAGCTACTCGCTCATCAAGAAGTATAGCCAGAAGACGCCTTACAGACTGGACCAACCTTGGCCCGTACAGGTGAGTTGGGAAAGCAGCCAGCCGACAGACCGTCTGCACGTGACAGTGCAGGAGCTGAAGCCAGAGAGGCGTACCGTGATCGACCGCGACATCGACGGGCACACTTCGAGCTACCTCATCTGGAACCTGACACCCAACCGCACGTATGCCTACAGCGTGGCAGACGGCGACAAGGTAATCTCCAAGGGTAAGTTCCGCACCACGGGCCGGCGGCGCATGATCTATGCCCCCAGCGTGCACAACGTGCGTGACTTCGGCGGACAGAAGACCACCGACGGACACACCCTCCAATATGGCAAGATATACCGAGGCGGGCAACTTACCTTCAAGGGAGACCGCGACGAGAACCGAAACAGCGTAGTGATTCAGGCCAGCGAGGAGGACATACGCCTGATGCACGATGACCTGGGCATACGTGCCGAGATAGACCTCCGCTTCGACCATGAGCTGGGCTACAACGACGACTTGGACGGCAACGATATCAACTTCTCCCCGCTGGGACAGGATGTCACCTACTATAACATCCAGACCCACCACGGCGGCGACTTCGAGAAGGACCGTCTGCACGGCAAGGTACTCCGGACGGTGCTCTCCCACCTGCGGCGCGGCGAGGCAGTCTATGTCCACTGTGTGGCCGGTGCCGACCGCACGGGCATGATGTGTCTGCTCATGGAGGGGCTCCTGGGCGTGAGCGAGAGCGACCTGCTGAAGGACTATGAGCTGACCACCTTCTCCATCTATGGCCACCGCCACCGCGACGGCCACGACATGAGCCACGGCCTGCCCATGGTGAAGGCATTCCCCGGCGCCACCCTTCAGGAGAAGATCAACAACCTCTTCCTCGACGAGGGAGTGACGCAGGCAGAGATCGACGAGTTCAAACAGCTGATGCTCTAAACCCACAGCCACGTCCCGTCATGCGACAGACACAGAAGCGGCGTGCTTCCCCCTCGGGTGCAGCACGCCGCTTTATTCTCTCTCGCTGCGCCCCGATAACATGTGGGGCGGAGCTACGTATCACCACAGCCATCGCAGGGCGACGAGGAGGATAGCTGCGGTCTCCGTGAGCCAAGCCACACGCAGACTCACGCGGAGATCATGGCGGTCGAGCAGGCGGGGATTGTCACCGATGTAGGGTTTCGCCACCTGCTGCCCGAAATAATCATGTGTTCCACCAAAGCGGCAGTCGAGCAGCGAGGCCAGTGCCGCCTCAGGCCATCCGCTGTTGGGCGAAGCATGCTGCGGCCCATAGCGAAACAGAAAGGAGAGCCCCGGACGACGCGCCCATCGACGTCCCACCGCGAGCATCAGGAGCGCAGTGAGACGGGCAGGAATGTAGTTGGCGACGTCATCGATGCGGGCTGCCCAGCAGCCGAAGGCTCGATAGCGCTCCGTGCGATAGCCTACCATCGAGTCGAAGGTGTTCACAGCCTTATAGACCACCATCCCGGGAACGCCCAGCAGAGCATACCAAAAGAGAGGGGCCACCATGCCGTCGGAGAGGTTCTCGGAGAGCGTTTCCAGCGCCGCCGTGCGCACCTCCTGTGCTGTGAGAGCCCCGGTGTCGCGTCCCACGATACGGGCCACCTGCCTTCGCCCGTCGTCCAGGCTGCGGTCCAATGCCTCGAAGACCATGGCCACCTCGCGGCGCAGCGTCCGCCCCGCCAGGCAGAAGAATACCAACAACGGTGCCGTCCATCGGGGCAGCAGCCACGCCAAAAGAAAGAGCAAGACGAGTGTGAGCGTCACCAGCAGCGCTCCCTTCAGGCGACGATGGGTTCCACGATTGAGCCTATGTTCCCAAAAGCCTATCCACCGACCGATGCCCACCACAGGATGGGGCAGCCAGGCGGGGTCGCCCAAGAGCATGTCCAGCATCCATCCGGCGAGCAGCGAAGCGAGCTGCCAGTGGGCCGCGAGAACATCTACGATTCTATCCATTCGGTAATCGCCTTTATCATTTGGTCGTCTTCCTCTGCCGTCTGCACCGCAATGCGGAAGTATCCCGCATCGAGTCCCTCAAAGTTAGAGGCGTCACGGATGAGCAGGCCATGGTGCGTGGCCAGAAACTCCTTGAGGTTATCGGCACGGCCCATGCGCAGGCGGCACAGCAACATGTGCGAGTCTGAGGGCCACACCTCAACGATGCCCAAACGGCACAGTTCCCGGCTCACCCGCTCCCGCTCCTCCATCAGTTCCCGGAGCGGCAGGCGATAGCCGACACGATGGTCCACAAGCCAAAGGCCGGCCTCCAGGGCCAGAGGATTCACTGTCCAGGGCATACGCATGCGCCGCAACGTCTCCAGGAGAGCAGCCTGAGCCGTCACATATCCCAGACGCAGGCCCGGCAGGCCGTACTCCTTGGTGATGGAATGTAGCATGAGCAGATTGGGCAGTTCCACGCCCTCGCACGGCGAGATGAGGGGCTGCTCAGTGAATGGGGCATAGCTGGCATCCAAGACAAAGAGCGTGGCAGGATGCTCCCTCACAAGGCGCAGCAGGTCGGCACGCGGCCACACCTGTCCCGTAGGGTTATTGGGGTTGCACATCCACACCACCTCACACCCGGCAGGCACCCACGCATCCCGTCCGTCCTCGCCGGCCGACATCTGATGTGGATAGACATAGGCCACACGATGTTCGTGCACACGGCAGGCATCGGCATACTCCGAGAAGGTGGGCTGCACGATGACCGACCGACTGCGACGATGGGCCTGCGCCGTCAGGTAGATGGCCTCGGTGCCGCCAGCTGTGACCATCACCTCCGAGGCATCGATGCCTAAGGTCTCGGCCAGGCGACGTTCCATCTGTTCGGGTGCCGGCGCAGGATAGTGAGCCAGGCACTCCATGTGTTTGGCCAGATGGGCGTAGAGCGCGCGGTGGTCGAAATGGTTATATACATTCGAGCTGAAGTTTGCCCGAATGTCTGAATAACGAAAGATGTCATCTCCGTGTCCGTGTATCATAGCTTCAGAATATCATATAGTTTGGAAATGTCCACGTGGCGCCGCACATGGGAGGCCAGGCGGTCATACTGCTCTTCCCGGAAGTCCCGGAGCGTCGGAAAAGCAGGACGGGATGGTTTTTCCCGAAGCAGGAAATCCAGCACTGGGGCATTATCGAGGAAACCATGTATGTAGGTGCCGATGCAATGGTCCTGCATGATGATCTGCTCCTCGTTGTCGCTGCGACCCTGATGTATCTCATAGCCCTGACACGTCTGTCCGGCAAAGCGGAACTCCACCTGGCGAGTGGTCTTCCGGGCAGTCATGGTGGTGTGGATGGGCAGCAGGCCCAGCCCTGGCAGCTGCCCGATGCAGCCCTCGATACCGTCGGGATCGCTCACTGTCTGCCCCAGCATCTGCAGGCCTCCGCAGATGCCCACGACGGTTTTGCCCGCCTTGTGGGCGCGCAGGATGGCCTGCGCCACGCCACTTTGCCGCAGATGGAGCAGGTCGTCGAGCGTAGCCTTCGTGCCGGGCAGGATGATAATGTCGGCCTGTTCCAGGTCGCTGACATTATTCGTATAAAAGAGATTAGCCCGTTCGTCACGTTCCAGGACGCCGAAATCCGTAAAGTTGCTGATGTGGCGCAGCAGCACTACAGCCACGTTCGTACGCCCCTGAGCCGGCTGCCGGTTCTTCCGTTCCAGAGCGACGCTGTCTTCCTCGTCGATGACGATATCGCGAAACATGGGCACCACGCCCAGTACCGGCACCTGGCAGAGGTCCTCTATCATGCGGCGACCCTCCTCGAAAAGGCGGATATCGCCCCGAAACTTATTGATGATAATGCCCCGGATGCGGCTGCGGTCCTCAGGTGTCTGCAACATGATGCTGCCATAGCAGGAGGCAAAGACGCCACCGCGGTCGATGTCGGCCACCAGGACCACGCGAGCGTCGGCATGCCGTGCCATCGGCATATTGACCAGATCACTCTCGCGCAGGTTCACCTCCGAGACACTGCCGGCGCCCTCCATGACAATCGGGTTATAGCGCTCGGCCAGGCGATCGTAGGCAGCATGCACCGCCGTGCGTAGCTCCTCGCGTCCCTCACGGCGAAAGTAGTCGTAGGCCGAGCGGTTGCCCACAGGCCGTCCGCCGAGCACCACTTGGGTCGTATGCTCCGAGTTGGGCTTCAGCAGGAGGGGGTTCATGTCCGCCGCCGGTTCCAGCCCGCACGCCTCGGCCTGCACGGCCTGAGCCCTACCGATTTCCAGTCCGTCGGGGGTTGCATAGGAGTTGAGCGCCATATTCTGTGCCTTGAAGGGCGCGGGCCGGTAGCCGTCCTGCAGGAAGATGCGGCACAGCGCCGTGCAGAGCACGCTTTTGCCCACATCACTGCCCGTTCCCACGAGCATAAGCGGGCTGAGGGGAGTCAGTCGGTGTTCCATAGTCTTTCAAATCCTGTTTCGGCCCAGTACCAGTGGGGGTAACCGGCCATGACATTCTTGTACCGATACACGGCATTCGGCTGGGGCATGCCCTCGCAGCGGGAGTAGTGGAACTCGTGGCCACAGACCGTCGTGTCGCCACATCGCAGCTGTCGGTAGCCCAGATGCAGGCGGGCATCGGCCATCGTAGCCTCAAAGGGGAACACGCCGCACATAGACTGACCGTCGATGCTGCGGCAGAGGTACATGAAGCCGCCACACTCGGCAAACACACGTCCACCCGCTTCGGCAAAGCAGCGCACACTCTCGCGCATCGACGTGTTGGCCGACAGTTCGCCGGCCACCAACTCGGGATATCCGCCGGGCAGGTAGAGCAGGTCGCAGGGAGGCAACGCACGGTCGCGCAACGGAGAGAACCAGGTGACCGTGCCCAAGGAGGCCAGGGCATCGACGTTGGCCCGATAGATGAAGTTGAATGCCTCGTCACGTGCCACAGCAATCTGCAGGTTGCCTGTATGAGGCTCGCTCTGAGATGACTTCCAGTCCTCGCCACACTCCAGCGCCATGAGCGAGGCAATATCTACATGCGCCTCTATCTCGGCAGCGGCAAGAGAGATGAGACGTTCCATCTCCGTGCATGTCGAGATGGTGAGTCCCAGATGGCGACTCGGAATATTCAGTGCGGCATTGCGCGGGATATAGCCGAAGCAAGGCATACCGGCATCCTCACAGGCCGACTGCAGGAAGCGGAAGTGACGCTCGGAACCCACCTTGTTGAACACCACGCCTGCGATGTGCAGCGGCCGCCCGCCCAGGGAGGGACAGGCAAAAGTGCGGAAGCCGTGGATGAGTGGCGCCACGCTATAGGCCGTGGACTGAGCATTCACCAGCAACACCACGGGCAGACGAAGCAGCGACGCCACCTCGGCACTGCTGCCAAGCGCACGGTCATAACCGTCGAAGAGTCCCATCACACCCTCGGCCACACAGATATCCGCCCCCTCGCCATAGCGATGGAAGAGCGTCCGTACATGCTCGGGAGAGGAGAGGAACGTATCGAGGTTCACGCTCTCGCTCCCGGCGGCCAGATGATGAAAGAGGGGGTCGATATAGTCTGGGCCACACTTGTAGGGCTGCACACGCAGATTGCGGCGACGCAGAGCACGCAGTATCCCCATCGTAAAGGTGGTCTTACCACTGCCCGAAGAGGCAGCACCTATCAGAAATCCATGGTTCATTGTGCAAGCAGGAGTGTGAGGTAAAGAGTAAGTTCGGTAAGCAACACAGTGGCTCCGCAGCAGTCGCCGGTGTATCCGCCAAGGCGGCGCTGCATGGTACGGTACAGCAGGAAGAGCAGCACGAAACAGGCGCTGAGACCCGATGCCCAGCAGCCCCACCGAGGCATGGAGGACAGGCCCGCCAGCAGGCAGACGCCCAAAGGGAGAAAGCCCAGCAGGAGGCTGAGGAGGCGCTCGCCCGTCGTAGCGAGGCTGTAAGCGTACCGGTTCTTGGACTCCAACTCGGGGCGGGCATAGGGCAGGAAGTAGATGATGGACGAGGCCAAGTACTTGCTGAGCGTATCGGCCACCAGGAACACCCACGGCGAAGTACCACGCTCCATCAAGGTTACAAGCACGTTCCACATCAGCAAGCTGTAACCCACAAGGGCCAGCACGCCAAACGTGCCGATGTGGGAGTCCTTCATTATCTGCAACGTGCGTTCACGACTGGTGCCGCCTCCGAAGCCGTCGCAGAAGTCGGCCAGCCCATCCTCGTGGAGAGCGCCGGTGAGCAGCACGCGGGAGCCAAGAGCCAGCAGCACGCCGACCGACGTAGGACAGCCCAGCAACGTGCCACTCCAGAAGACGAGCACCATCACGCTGCCCGTAAGCCAACCGGCCAAGGGCCACAACGGCACCACATGTCGATAATGCTCCGGCTCGACCTCGGCCAGTCGCCACAGAGGCAGGCGGGTGAAGAAGCAGAGCGCGGCCACGATGCGCTTAAAAGTATTTCGTAATCCGAGCATGAGAGAAAGTATCCATTTCGTTCAACATATTCACCGCCGACTGTACGAGGGGATAGGCACAGAGCGCACCGGTGCCCTCGCCCAGTCGCAGGCCCAGCGAGAGCAACGGCTCGGCCTTCATCGCGCAGAGCATCCGTCGATGGCCTCCCTCGTCACCACAGTGGCCGAAGACGGCATAGTCCATCACCGCCTCGTCCATCCGCGAGGCGGCAAGCATACAGGAGGTCATGATGAATCCGTCCACCAGAATGAGCATGCGATGCTCTGCCGCACGCAACATGGCACCGATGGCTGCCGCCATCTCAAGCCCGGCAAAGGAGCGCACGAGCGTCGGCACCGGGCACCCCGCAGGCCATTCGCCACGGAAGCGGTCTACCGCTGCCTGCAGCACGTCCCGTTTATGCTGCACGCCCGTCGCATCAAGTCCGCTGCCTGCACCCACACATTCGGCCAGAGGAATGTCCAGCAGGAGGTGCATCAGGATGCTGCTGGGCGATGTATTGCCGATTCCCATCTCGCCCAGGCTGATGACGTTACATCCCTCGGCACGGCATTCGTCCACCTGAGCCGCACCGACGGCCAGCGCTTGCTGCCATTCCCGTTCCGTCATGGCTTCCTCGTGGAGGAAGTTACGTGTGCCATGGGCTATCTTGCAATTGATGATGTGCGGACACTCGGCTGGGTCAAAGTCGTAATCCACCCCCACATCGACCACCCGCAGGTTAAACCCGTGCTGGCGGCAAAACATGTTCACTCCGCCCCCACCACGTCCATAATTCTTCATCTGCTGCCATGTGACTTCACGCGGCGAGACAGAGACACCCTCACGCTCGATTCCATGATCGCCTCCAAAGAGAATGTGACAGGGGTGCTCAAGGCTGGGCGTGAGTGTGTGCTGCACCAGCGCCACCTGGAGAGCCAGACTCTCCAACCGTCCCAGCGAACCTTTCGGTTTGTTCAGATTGTCAATACGCTCCTGCACCACAGGGGCAAAGGATTTATCCGTCGGTCGTATCATTTTACTTAATTCATCACTACTGTCCCGTTAAAGTGGACTAATTGTTCTTTGAAATCGCTGAAATAAAGTCTTTTACGAGTAGTTTTAAGGGTGCACGGATTTGAATTTGTA
>CADAJS010000020.1 GCA_902788315.1 uncultured Bacteroidales bacterium | reverse complement strand
GGTGGTGTTGGGCATTGTCCGCACATAGCTGTCCACATAGGTGCCGTTGCTGCGATAGTACCCCCCAACCGTCGTAGTGCTTATGTTCACCGTACTGGGGAAGCTGCTGGTCACCGAGGGCACAGAAGGCAATGTCGGAATGGATGGGAGCGTGGGAGTGGTGGGAAGACCATAAATCGACGATGTACTTAGGGAACTCCCATAACCGTAGATCTGTGCGAGACTTGTTGTTGCCATTGCCATCAAGGCTGTCACTGTTAAAACTAACTTTTTCATAATTCTTTTTGTTAATTGGTTAAACTTGGTTTGGTTCTCTATCCATAGATTCCATCAGAAATGAAAAGGTAAACATCATGGATGAACTTTTTTCTATCTTTACTCTTTTTCGTTGTCGCTGTTTCCAGCCCCTCTAAAGATAGTTCCGGATGATGAAACCCCATAAGACACTCACGATGGCATACACCCATGCCTGCTTGTTAAAGTCCTCCAGACCCAGCAGCGCACAGATTCCCTTGCACACTGCGATGTAGATGATACACAAAATGGTAAACTCCATAATTGTTTTTGTTATATTGGTTAAACTTTGGTTTAGTTCTCTACTCATATAGTCCCATCAGAATTGAAAAGATAAACATCATAGATGAACTTTTTTGAGAAAGAAATAGATACATCCCGAAATTCTTGCTAATTTTGCAAAACATACGCCTAAATTTGCAAAGAATATGACAATCCGAGGTTTTCTTTTCATCATTATGTTTTTCAATATATTACAAGTTCCCGCAGAGAGACTAAAGAGTAGTAAGGATTTGACAGAAAAAGATAAGGCATTACTCAGCTACACAGTATCTTTGGCGCAACAAGCCAAGTACTATTATTATTCCAACAACAGCGAAGAAGCAATAAAGTATCAGTTGGAAATAGTTGAGATAAAAAAAAGGATATGGAATCAAGAACATCCTGACTATATCGCAGAACTACAAAATTTGGCAATATATTATTTTCAAAATGGCAATAGTACTATAGCCATAAAAGAAGTAAAAAAAGTAACAAAGTTATTGAAAAGAGTTCTTTGGAATAAAGCCATCAATAAATTCTTATATACAAATTCTGAAATGTTCAGGTACAAAGAAGTTATTCGACAAGAGACAATAATAATGGAGATTTGGAAAGAAAAACTTGGAACTGCAAATCCTGAGTATATTAATTCAATAAACACTCTAACGAACTGTTTATTGGAACTGCCCGACTACCCAGAAGCTATTAGATTTGCAACAGAAGCATTAAACGCAGCTAAGAATGTATATGGTATCAATAATATGCACTATGTTGAGGCATTATTCAACATATCATCTTATTATAAAAAAATCGGCAACATATCGGAATATTTAAACTTTGAATCTGAGGCCATAAAGATATGGGGCAATAAATTAGACATGAAAAATCATAGATACATTTTGAGCCTCGAACAGTTAGCTGATGATTATTTTAACAACGGGCTACACGCTGAAGCCATACAGCTTAGAAAAGAGGCCATAGAAGTTAGTAAAAAATTGTATGGTACAACAAGCTTTGTCCACTCTTCAGCCCTTAAAGGGTTGGCTGAATACTACGTAGATATACGCCGTTATCAAAAAGCCATCCGGTTAAGCAAGGAATCAGCGGAAATTGACAGAATTATGTATGGTCCAGACAATCATCTATATGCATATACTTTAAGCTGGTTAGCTCACATCTACTACTGCATGGGAAATTATAATGAAGCAATACGTCTGAATACGAATGCTTTGAAGATATGTTTAGAGATGGATTTTCAAAAAATACTAAGAAAAAAAGCGCTGTATTATTTCAAAGTAGGAAACTACGATGAAGCCTTACGTTTGAAAACAGAAGATGTTAACATAGAAGATTCTACAATGTGCGACATAAGTATTGGCTCTATTCGAAAAAAATATTGGAAAGACAGAAAAATGATATTTACAGAAGAATACCCTAAATATGTTTACATGATACAGTCACCCGAGGCAATAGACAATCTCTATGATAAAAGTGCACTGTTTGCCAAAGGTTTTCTTTTGCAAACCGACATTGAGGCACGCAAGCTGATACTGGAAAGTGGGGATACGATGGCATTAGCGAAATATGAAGAACTGACCGGAAGCCTCTCTATGTACAACAAACTCATTGAGAAGCCTATCAAAGAAAGATACATGGATGCAGACTCGCTGCACTACGTCATTGTGGAGCAAGAGAAAGAATTAATGAAAATGTCAGAAGCATACGGAGACATGATGCGCAACCTAAAACTGACATGGAGGGATGTGGAACAGAAGTTAGGGAAAGAAGACATTGCTCTGGAATTCCTGGACTTTCCTCTCACCGAGGACAGCACGATGTACATCGCCCTTGCCCTGAAACAGGGCTATGACCACCCACACCTCGTCACACTGTTTGAGAAGAAACAGTTGGATGCCATCCCCGATTCGACTTACTACGAGAGCGATGCCATGTACAGACTGGTATGGGAACCGCTGGGCGAGGAGTTGAAGGGAGTGAAGAACATATATTTCGCGCCATCCGGTGAGCTGCATCGCATCGGCATCGAATACCTGCCAGACACAGAAGAACGCCCCATGCAAGAAAGATACAACCTGTACCGCCTCTCCTCCACGCGACAGATAGTCATGGGAGAACCCGCAGAGAACGGGAAATGGGTGATACCCGTCAGCCGGATGTTTGCCGCAGCTGGCATACTGGGCCTGCTGTGCCTTGGAGGTATCAGTGCAAAGAGGCGGAAGTGGGGAAAAGCCGAATGGGCATCCCTTGTCGTATGCTTGCTGGCTGGGACTGCAGCCATTCTCTGCCAAAGACGACAGTTCGCCTTTGCACACGGCGGGCATGGCGGCATAGTATATGGAGGGTTGGACTACAATGCACAAATGAGCGTTCCGTTAGACACAATGAAGGAAGATGTGTATGTCGATCGGGCATCCGTGGATTCTCTGAGGCTGGGTGGCAAGGTAAACTATCTGCCAGGCACAAAGAAGGAATCCATCAGGATTGCCGGCAGAATGAAAAGACGGTTAATCCCCTGCACCTACTACTCGGACACACTGGGTACAGAAGAAACATTCAAGCATTTGGACGGAGGAAAGAACGCCCTGCTGCACATCGCCACACATGGATTTTATCTGGCAGAAGAGACAACGAAACGCGAAGACATACGGACACAACTGGTAATGATGATGGGCGAAGACAGACCAAAATACAGTGAAGACAAGGCCATGACACGATCGGGACTGCTGCTCGCTGGCTGCAATCATGCCCTGAAACATGAACCTATTCCCGAGACTGCAGAAGACGGGATACTGACGGCGGAGGAAATCGCGTCATTGGATTTACGGGGAATGGAACTTGTAGCCCTGTCTGCCTGCCAGACTGGACTGGGAGAGATCACATCAGGTGAGGGCGTCTTCGGTCTGCAACGTGGTTTCAAGAACGCCGGTGTGAAAAGCATACTGATGAGCCTGTGGAAAGTGGACGATCAGGCCACTGCAATCCTAATGGACGAATTCTACAAGAACTATCTTTCGGGTAAGAGCAAACAAGAATCTCTGTTGGAAGCTCAACGACACTTACGGGAATATAAGAATGGGGTATATGCATCACCCAGATACTGGGCGGCATTCATACTGCTGGACGGATTATAATCCGTCCAGCAGGGAACCCCACTTGATGATGAGATTCTGGTTGTCCAGTCTGTCAATCAACTCCTTCGCTTGTTTGCCGAACTGGGAATCTGGAGCAATGTTCTTTAATAAGGTACGAGCTTCATCTATTTGTTTGTCCTTTATGTATGCTAAAGCCAGATACCAAGAAACAGAATCAACAGGATTCTCCTCATGCATCTCTTTCAACATTCGGATTGCCTCCTTTAAGTCCTGACCTGTAGCTTCGCCCACATAATTTGACAGAGACACCAGGTTGTCTCCCTCACTCCCGTCTCCACGAATAAGTGAATTATCTTGAAGTGGCAAATAATAGTCAGAGAACGTATTATGAGCCGAACGCTGAAAAAAGAACGTAGGCACAAAGAATACCAAGGCTATAACAGCAGCAATAGCCCCAGACCACACAGAAATGCGCAAAAACGTTTCGCTTGCTCGTGTTGATGGAATAGACCATGCAGCAATAGCCTCAGGCCACACAGAAATGTGCAAACCATTCTCTCTCGAGGACGTAGTGGGTGCTTTATCTTCAGGTGACAATTTCTTCTCAGAAAGAATCTTTCTGCGGTTTGCCATTTGCTGCTCAAATTCTTTGGGAGACCATTGTCTTGCCACGTCAATTGTAATCTCGTCTTTCTTCATCTGCTCCTCACGCATTACCTGAGCAAGCAGCAGAAGAGGTTCGGTCTCATCCCGTAAGGTCTTGTCATTCTTCAAATCAAGTTCAAATGCTTTTTCCTCTTCAGAAGTCATTTCTCCCGAAAGGTAGGCATCTATTCTATCAAAATTCTCCATAATATCAACCCTAACAAATTATACCGGCATCCTTCAATCTCTCATTGTATACCCGTCTAAATCTCTCCATGCAACGGAATCCGGACGTCTTGGCTGAATTCTCATTGGCCAAATCGACCTCACAAGCCAACTCTCTCCACGAGAATCCTAAGCCGTAATGATTCCAAAGCAGTTTATGGCAGTGTCCTGGCATGTTCTTTAGTAATTCATGGATATATTTCTTTTTTTCATTCATTATCAGAATCCTCTCGGGACTATTTGTAACCATAAGTTTTTCCACCAGGTCTTTTGAACGACGAGAAGACAAATTATCAAGCTTATCAATGGCATCTGTTGAGTGGCGAGAAGATAAATCATCAAGTTTGTCAATGGCATCTGTTGAGTGGCGTTTATTCCTCGAAAAAAAATTCATTGCAACATTTTTGCAGATACCAATAAAAAAGTTGCTCAGAGAAGATCTAAGTATAAAATCCGGCTGACAAATCTTCTTATAAAAGACCACATTCGCGTCCTGAATCACATCATAAACATCATCATCATTTTTAAAGTCATAAACTTTCTTCAGGTATTTGAAAGCGAATTCGTTCCTTTGAATCGCTTCCTGTTCTTCTATTCTTCTATTCTCCGTAGCAGTATGTATTTCACACATATTAATTCCTATGACGAGTAAATTAAGTCCAAATAATCGAAACATCCGACGAACAACACGTGGACTGCGCAAAGTTACAAAGATAATTTAATATTAGAAACGAAATCGGAGAAAAAAAGTTTTTTTATTCTCGCTCAGATATTCTTCGTGACTATAGGACAAAGGGCGGACGGTATTTTCACTCAGGCATGCACTGTGATAAGCAGCTGGGTGGAGAGGGAGATGCAGCTGGGTGGAGATGGAGACGCATCCGGGTGGAAGGGGAGATGCAGCTGGGTGGAGAGGGAGACGCAGGCGGGTGGAGAGGGAGATGCAGCTGGGTGGAGAGGGAGAAAGGCTCGGGGCGGACGGTTGGACGGCCCGGGGCGTCTATTCGGACGGCCCGAGGCGTCTAACCAGACGGCCCGGGGCGGCTAAGGTCGAAATCTTATGCGCTTTGCGTTAGAAATTATGACTATACTAGCTCGTAAATGACGGAGTGGCCCACCCGGCGCGACCTGAGCAGCGGCTTGTTGCCCTCGCACCAACGTTTGAGCATTTTCGTTGCGGCATATTTTGACAGACCGCTGTGGAACATAAAGCTGGGCACCGTCGTGTAATCTCCTTCGGGGTGAATGCTCCGGTACAGTGCCTTCTGCATCTCCTCCTCGTTGCGTATCAGGAGTGTGGAGTCGGCCTTGCGTACATAGCGGAATCCGCTGTTGCCTATCCGTCGTCTTATCGCGCGCAGGAAATCGGCAGAGGGATGGAACTCGATGCCCTTGAACTCCACATCATCGTGGCGTACCTCGTTCGGGCTCGTCACCTTACGCTTCATGCCCAGCCTCAGCGAGAACGTGCCTAAGGGCGACTGGATGCGATAGCCATCGGCAAGCCAGAAGCTGCACTCGTCCATAAAGGCATAGAGGGCACTCTGCAGTTCGCCCTTCCTTAGGGCGCTTTTCATTTCCACCATGCTTTCCAATTCACTAAACTCTCTCGTGCGGTCGCTCTGCGGAGTGGCATAGAGCACGGAGCGACCTTCTTCGTCCTGGCTGGGCGAGCGGTGTACCTCGAATGGTAATCCGTCTGTCTTGCGTGGCATAGTCTGTTCCTCCCTAATCTTTTAGATGAATACTTTCGACTGCAAAGATACGAATAAACGAGAGCGATTCAAAGAAATATGGGAAAACTTTTTTGCCTGAATTGCCGCGGGTGCTGGTATGGGGGCTGAGGACGTCCTGGCAGGCCGTAACGCCCCCATGCGCCCTATCCTCACGGACGGGACGCATGGAAAACCAATTAATATGTGTGTGTATATCCGATTATGCAGTTTACATTTCGCTTTCGTGTCGGATGGTGTAGTGCTCCACGCCACATTCCTTCATGATGTCCTTGAGGCGATGCAGGTGGCGTTCGCCCTGGCGAGTGACGTTCACATAGACATGGTGGTCGGGGCGACAGACGACGTTGCGGAGATGGAGGCGCACGTTTTCTGCACGGTCGGTCCAGGTGGTATAGGAGGCATACGTGTGCCAGTCGAAGCTGTCGTTGCGACCGCTCTTCTGGTAGATGGACGTGCGCCAATAGGAGCCTTCGGGCACCACGCCCGTGATGAGGATGGAGAGTTCGGGATTGACATTGCCCGGCACGCTGTCAGGTACCTCCACAGCCGATGTGATGAGGTTCACGGTGCCGTATCCGTTGCCCTTGTGGTGGCGCTCCATCTTGCGGATTGCTGAGGCCGGGATGTCGGGAATGTGGTCGAAATCGAAGGGCTCGCCATCGAGCATCATCGTGACCTTTTCGGCCGGCAGGCCGATCTCATTTTCGGAGTGGTTCTCGACGAAGGAGCCACCAGCGTTTGTCACCACCCAAGTGCCGGCTGTCCAGCGCAGGATGTACATGTTGCCTCTCTTGCGTATCACAGGATTCTTCTCGTCGGGCGAGATGATGAGGGGCGAGACGGCACGACCCTTCGAGCGTTCCATCTGTTCGGCATACGAGAGGCCCTCGACCAGAGGGATGACGTGCTTCTCCGTCTGTGAGTCCTTATCCGCATCGTCTGGCGTGTAGATGTAATACGTGGGTTTGGCAAAGGCCATCAGGGTGAAGGCCGTGAGGGGGAGCAGGAGGGCAGACTTGGCTGCGCTCCATGCATGGGATTTCTTTCTGTGCATCATAACGAAACGTTGTTTGAGTGAGTGACGGCTCAGGCTGTTGGAGAGCGTCTGCAGTCGCGCCCCTACGGCTTTCGTCACCAGAAGCTGTTGATATCTCATTGCATCGATGCCATGATTCAGGACGGCCTCGTCGGCCTCATATTCGTGCAGCGCCCGCAGGTCCTGACCCATCATCCACACGAAGGGATTGAACCACTGGACGGCCTGCACCACCTGGAGCAACAGAATGTCCCACGAATGGCCGAGCCGTACATGGGCTCGTTCGTGAGTCAGTACTGGTTCGCGGTTTTGTTCATAGTCTTCCACGCTGACCACGATAAAGCGGAAGAAACTGTAGGGGGGAAAGCTGGCCGAGCGAACCACAAGTGTGGCGCCGCTCGGGTCGCGCAGCCGCATGCCGCCTCGCAGCGAGGCGATGAGCTGACGCAATTCGAGCAACAGACGCACAAGCACCACGCCCAAGCCCAGCAGATAGATGCCCATTAGGCAGGCACGCACGTTCAGATGGCGGAGGAAAGACCCTCCGACGTGCTCGGGAGCCGGGGCGGCAGAAGACTCTTCCGACACCGTGACGGGGGATTCCGACCTGCTCTCTTCCACCTGAAGTGCCTCAGGCTGTTCGGTCGCCGGCGTAGCGAAGAACTCCATCGCCTGGGTCAAGTATGTGGGTGTGTCCACTTCAAGCATGATTGCCGGACGTATCTGCACGAGAGGCAGCAGCAGCGACGCGCCGAGGATGCTCAGCAGCAGGACGCGGTTGAGGCGATGAAATGTCTCGCGACGCAGCAGCCAGGCGAAACATCCGTACATGAGCGTGAGCACGAAGGCCGACTTTATCAGATATTCGAGTACCATAGCTGTGCTTGTTATTTCCCTAAGTTACCATTATTCATCATCGCAAGGATGTCCTGCAGGTCTGCTTCGCTCAGTTCTTCCTCCTCCACCAGAAAGTGCAGGAGATTCTTGGCCGAGCGACCGAAGAGCGTGTCGCGCACATCACCCACCACCTGCGTCAGGTATTTCTGGCGCGAGAGCTGGGGATAGAAGCAGAACGTGCGGCCCACCATCTCGCGTCGCCGATGCTCCACATAGCCCTTGGCTTCCAGAATCTTCAGGAAGGTGGCCACCGTGGTATATGCCGGTTGTGGCTCCTCGTAGCCGGCCACTATCTCGTGGACCGTCATGCCTCCGTCGCCATCCCACAGGATGTTCATCACTTCCAGTTCGGCACGTGTGAGGGGCTTCATACTCTTTGCATCCATATCTCGCTTATGTGTTGGTTCGACGATGCAAAAGTACAGATTATCCGGATGTCACTCCTTCATAAGACTTGGAAAAGTGTTGCGAATCCTTTTTTTTAACACTTCCGTTTAGTTTTCCTCTGGTAATTATTAGTAGTTAACACTTTCGTACGAAGAATTACGAAAGCTCGCTCCCTTTCCCTGTCACTCCCTCAAGGGATTATGCATCATGCATCGCCCACGGGCTGAAGCCCCATCTCGCGGGCCTTCTCGAGCATGAAGGCACGGGCGGCGGCGTGGTCGTTGGGAATCTGGCTGTCCCAGATGGCGTCCTTGATGGCCTGCTTCAGGATGCCTATCTCGCGACAGGGCGAGAGGCCAAAGGTCTGCATGATTTCCTCGCCGGTGATGGGGTTGGTCCAGGTGCGGTAGTTGTCGCGTGCCTGGAGGTCGATCAGTTTCTCGCGCACGAGGCGGAAGTTATCGAGGAATCGCTGCTTGCGCTGCTGGTTACGGCTGGTGATGTCGGCCTCGCAAAGGAGCATCAGGTCGTCAATATCCTCACCTGCCTCGAAGAGAAGGCGGCGCACGGCAGAATCGGTGACCTCCTCATCGGCAATTACGATGGGCCGCATGTGCAGGCCCACCAGTTTCTCTACATACTGGAGCCGCTCGTCGAGGGGGAGTTTCATGCGGCGGAAGAGGGGCGCCACCATCTTCTGCCCGATGTAGTTGTGGTTATGGAACGTCCATCCCACGCCGTTCTCCCATCGCTTGGAGCGTGGCTTGCCCACGTCGTGGAGCAGTGCGGCCCAGCGCAGCCAGAGCCGGCGCTCTCCGTCCGTCTCCTTCGAGTGTGGGTGGCTCTCCTGAAGCTCTTCCCGCGGAGAGTCCTGAGCGGCACAGACATTGTCCAGCACCTCGAGCGTATGGTAGAAGTTGTCCTTATGGGCACGCCCGTTTCGCACTTCCACGCCTTCGAGCGCCGCAATCTCGGGCAGGATAAGGGGGAGCAGCCCACAGCGGCTCAGTTCGATAAATCCGATGCTGGGCACGGGGCTGAGGATAATCTTGTTCAGCTCGTCGATGATGCGCTCCTGGGAGATAATCTTGATGCGCTCGGCATTGCGGCACAGGGCCTCCTGCGTCTCGTCCTCGATGCGGAAGTTGAGCTGCGTGGCAAAGCGGATGCAGCGCATCATGCGCAGGGGATCGTCGGAGAAGGTGATGTCGGGGTCGAGCGGTGTGGCGATTAGTCCGTCCTCCATATCCAGGAGACCGTCGAAACGATCTACCAGTTCGCCGAAGCGGTCGCTGTTGAGACAGACGGCCAGGGCATTGATGGTGAAATCCCGACGGTCCAGGTCGTCCTCCAGCGTGCCGTCCTCCACGATAGGCTTACGGCTGTCGTGGCTGTAGCTCTCGCGGCGGGCACCCACGAACTCGACTTCAAGGCCGTGATACTTCAGCTGTGCTGTTCCGAAATTGCGGAACACGCTGACGTGGGCCCCACGCCCCAGCCTGCGCCCCAGTGCCTCGGCCACCGCGATGCCGGAACCCACGACTACGCAGTCGATGTCCTTCGAGGGCCGTTGTAGGAAGAGGTCGCGCACATAGCCCCCCACCACATAGCATTCCACACCCAGCGCATCGGCCGTCTCGCCTATCTGGTGGAAGACGGGGGCGGAAAGCAATTGTATCATCTCATCGTGTGATATCTGGCGCATGGGGGGATGGGGTTAATGGGTTTGATGGGGTGGATGAAGGGAGGGGCTCCTATTCCTTATCCTTCTTCAGGTCCTCCATCAGCTTACGCTCATAGAACTGTACCTTCACGTGGAGGCGTTCCCACTCGGGGCCTTCGGCACGCTGCAGGCTGTCGCGGGCGGCAGTCAGTTCGATGCTGTCTAAGAGCAGGATGCCCTGGGCACGTGCCTTCAGGGCGGTGGGGTATTGCTTGCGCATCGAGAGGATGCTGTCGCGTGCCTCGTCATAATGAGCATAGCGCAGGGCAAAGCGGGCATCGCCCAGCATACGACCGGCGGCGCGGTCCACGGATGATTGCTTGTCACAGGCGCTCAGCAGGCACATCAGCATGCAGAGCGGCAGGAGGAGAAGGTGTCTTTTCATCGTTACCAGAATTTATTGTTCTTCGGGTTATAGGTAAAGCCCGCCTCGGCCAGCGTCTCCTCCAGCTGGTCGCGGTCCAGTTGCATGTCGTCGCACAGGGCATCGAGCGACGGATAATCGTCGCGCAGCTTGGTGTTCACGTAGCTGAGCAGCATGAAGGGGTCGGATGGGAGGGCGGATTTCATAGTGAAGAGTGAAAAGTGAAGGGTTCTTAGAAGAGGGGCAGGATGAAGTTGCGTATGTCGTTGCTGAACGCCAGGAGCATCAGGGCCAGGAGGATGAAGATGCCGATGCGCTCGATCCACTCCATTGCGCGGTCGCTGGGCTGATGTCCAGTGATGGCCTCATAGAAGAGCAGCACGATGTGTCCGCCATCGAGCCCTGGGATGGGCAGGATGTTCATCACGGCCAGGATGATGCTGATGAGGGCGGTGAGCATCCAGAACTGGTGCCAGTCCCATGCCGAGGGGAAGATGTTGCCGATGGTGATAAACGAGCCCACGGACTTGGCACCGTCGGCCGATGCTACATAGCGCAGGTCGCTCACGTAGCCCGTCAGTGTGCTCCATCCCTTCTTCAGTCCGGCCGGGATGCAGGTGAGGAGGTTGTAGTCCTCGTGCACCGTCTCGTAGAACTTGGTGGGGTACTGGCGCATGATGCCCATCATATAGTTCTCGTCCAGCTGGAGCGTGAGCGTGTCCATGCGGCTGCCGTCAGCCGAGGCCAGCACGATGGGCATGGCGCGCAGGCGCAGGCTGTCCTCGCCGGTGCAGTCGGACGAAGCCAGCACGTCGGAGCGGCGCAGGATGATATTGTCAAAGTCGGTCCAGGTGGTCATCGCATGTCCGTCAACCGAAATCAGGCGGTCACCGGCATGTCCACCCACACGCTCCATCGCCGAGCCGGGCAGCACGGAGTCGATGATGGCCGGGGCATAGAGGGACATGAAGGGAGGATTCTCCTGCAGGAGGTGCAGCATGTTCAGCTTCTCGCTGAGCTGGATGGTCAGTTCCTGCCCGTTGCGCAGGACGGTCACCGTCTCGGCCTGCGAGAGGGTGCGGAAGATATTGCTGTTCCACTCGGCTATCTCCCGTCCGTCGGCCGCCACGGGGATGTCGCCGTCGCGGAAACCCAGCGACTGGGCATGTTCGTTGAACTGCAGTCCCTGCTCTATATGGCGCATGGGCAGATAGTCGCGCCCCCAGGTGAACATCACGGCGCTGTAGATGACGAGAGCCGTGATGAGGTTCATCAGCACGCCGCCCACCATGATGAGGAAACGCTTCCACACCGCCTGAGAGCGAAACTCGTCGGCCTGTGCCGGCTGCTTCATCTGCTCGGTGTCCATGCTCTCGTCGATCATGCCGGCTATCTTCACATACCCGCCCAGGGGCACCCATCCGATGCCATACTCCGTCTCGTTCTTTGCGATGCGGGGGAAGAGGCGGGCAAACCACTTGTCGCGCGTGCTGAAGAGGTGGAAGTAGGGGTTGAAGAACATATAGAACTTCTCGACCTTCACTCCGAAGAGCTTCGAGAAGCCAAAGTGTCCGAACTCGTGCAGCACCACCAGCAGGCTGAGGCAGCACAGGAGCTGCAAGGCTTTTATTAGAACTACGCTCATATTTTCTGATTTACAGATATTCGATATTATGATTTACATGTGTGCCAGAGCACCCTAACTGTTATCTCGAGACTTTCAACTTATTCACTGCCTCCCGCGCCACGCGCCGCGCCTCGGCATCGCAGGCCATGTAGCCCTCAAGGTCGAGCGCCTGGGCATGCGGCACGCGATTCAGTGTTTGTTCGATGACCTCGGCCATCTGCAGGAAACGGCATTCGCCCTGACGGAAAGCGAGGTTCACCACCTCGTTGGCCGCATTCACGATGCACGCCGCATTGCCGCCCAGGCGGATGGCCTCGTAAGCCATCCCGAGGCAGCGGAACTTCTGCATGTCGGGACGTTCGAAGGTGAGCGATGCCATGTCCCACCAGTCGATGCGTGGGAAGTCGCTTTTCAGGCGTTCGGGGTACGAGAGGGCCAGCTGGATGGGGACCCGCATGTCGGGCATGCCCAGCTGAGCCTTGACGGCTCCGTCCTCAAACTGTACCGCGCTGTGAATGATGCTCTGGGGGTGCACCACCACCTGTATGCGCTCCGGCTCCACGTCGAATAGCCAGCGGGCCTCGATGACTTCGAATCCCTTGTTCATCATCGTGGCGCTGTCAATTGTTATCTTGGCGCCCATGTCCCAGTTGGGATGTTTCAGTGCCATAGCGGGCGTGACGTCACGCAGCTGTTCCTCGGTGAAGGTGCGGAATGGGCCGCCACTGGCCGTCAGGATAATCTTCTCGATGGGGCTCTGCTCGCCCATCAGGCTCTGGAAGATGGCGCTGTGCTCGCTGTCCACGGGCAGGATGGGCACCCGATGCTCCACACACTGACGGGTCACCAGCTCGCCGGCCACCACCAGCGTCTCCTTGTTGGCCAGGGCAATGGGCTTGCCTGCCTGGATGGCGCTGAGCGTGGGACGCAGGCCTGCAAAACCCACCAGGGCTGTGAGCACCACGTCCACCGGCTCCATCTGCACTACCTGACACAGGGCGTCGGCGCCGGCATATACCTGTATGGGCTCGTCCTTCAGTGCCTCACGCACGTATTCGTAGCGGCTCTCGTCGGCAATGACCACACAGGCGGGCTGGAACTGCCGTGCCTGTCGGATGAGCAGGTCGGCCTGACGGTTGGCCGTCAGCACATAGGCCTCAAAGAGGTCCTGATGGGCTTCGATAACCTCAAGCGCCTGCGTGCCGATGCTCCCCGTGGAGCCCAGGATGCAGATGCGTTTACGCGCGCGTACCTTATTATTATTTGTGTCTTGCGTTTCCATTTCTCTCTCCTTTCTATAAGTCACAGCTCCAGCAGGCCGTCGGGCAGGTGCATGTAGAGGGTGCGTTCCCTGTGGTCCACCCGCTGGATGAAGTCCTCGGCAGCCGGAATCAGGCGGTCGCCCACGGCGAACAGCACGTTTGCCGTCGAGTCATCCACATGGTCGATGGTGCCCAGCTCGCCTCCCAGTGCATCCACGATGCGGAAGCCTGTGAAATAGCGCCACGTGTACTCCTCGTCCTCGCTGCGCTCCGGCGTGAGGGCGTGAGGGAAATACACCTCGCAGCCACAAAGCTCTCGCGCTGCGTCGGCCGAGTCATAGTCCTGGAACTTGATGAGCGCCACCGTATTGGATCGGAAGCGGTATTCCTCCATGAAGAAGGGCACCAGGATGCCCTCGATACGGAGCACCAGATAGTCGGCCTCGGCACGGTCCCACACGTCGTCGGTAAACGACATGGCCACCTCGCCCCGTATGCCGTGGGTGCGGGTGATGACCCCTATCTGATATACCTCTTCGTCGCGTATCATTCTGTTCGTTGTATATTGGCACCCAAGGCATTCAGGCGTTTCTCGATATGTTCGTACCCGCGGTCGATCTGACCGATGTTGTCGATGCGGCTCGTTCCCTGGGCGCTCATGGCAGCTATCAGCAGGGCGATGCCGGCGCGGATGTCGGGGCTGGTCATTCGTCCGGCATGCAGCTGTCGCTGATGGTCATGGCCCACGACGACGGCACGATGTGGGTCGCACAGGATAATCTGCGCCCCCATGTCGATGAGTTTATCGACGAAGAACAGGCGGCTCTCGAACATCTTCTGGTGGATGAGTACCGAACCCTTGGCCTGAGTGCTCACGACGAGGAGCACGCTCAGAAGGTCGGGCGTCAGGCCAGGCCAGGGCGCGTCGGCCAGCGTCATGAACGAGCCGTCGAGGAAGGTCTCTATCTCGTAGTGGTCGTGGCGCGGGACGAGGATGTCGTCGCCCTGCTGTTCCACGCGGATGCCCAGACGGCGGAAGGTGGCCGGGATGATGCCCAGGTTGTCGTAGCTGACATTGTGTATGCGGATACCATCGCCCACCATCGCCCCCATGCCGATGAACGAGCCCACCTCGATCATGTCGGGCAGGATGGTGTGTTCGGTGCCGCTCAGCGACGTTACGCCCTGGATGGTGAGCAGGTTGCTGCCGATGCCGGCGATGCGGGCTCCCATGCGCACGAGCATCTTGCATAGCTGCTGTACGTAGGGCTCGCAGGCCGCGTTGTAGATGGTCGTGAGTCCCTCGGCCAGCACGGCTGCCATGATGATGTTGGCCGTGCCTGTCAGCGATGCCTCGTCCAGAAGCATATAGGTGCCCACAAGGTGAGGAGCGCGGATGAGGTAGATGCCACGCTGGGCGTCATACTCGAAACGGGCTCCCAGATGCTGCATGCCCATGAAGTGGGTGTCCAGTCGGCGACGTCCTATCTGGTCGCCGCCGGGGCGTGCCACCACGGCGCGACCCAGCCGGGCCAGCTGCGGTCCCATGAGCATGATGCTGCCTCGCAGCTCGCTGCATTGAGCCACGAATGCCGGACTCTCGAGAAAGTCGAGGTCGATGGTGAGAGCCTGGAAGGTGTAGTCGCCATGTCCGTGGGACTGCACGTTCACCCCCATGCGCTCCAGAAGCCGTATCAGGTTGGCCACATCGGCAATGTCCGGCACGTTATGGACTGTGACGGGCTCGCTGGTGAGCAGTACGGCACAGAGCACCTGCAAGGCCTCGTTCTTGGCTCCCTGCGGGATGATGTCACCGCTCAGTCGGTGTCCGCCTTCGATGATGAAAGATGCCACGGGCTACTTTTTCTTCTTTTTCTTTCCGTTGCCCATCAGTTGCTGCACCGATGGCATGCCCACTGGGGCGAAGCGGAAGTTATCCACGTCGAGGCTCACCTCGCCGTCTGTGTATCGCATGATGTCCTGCGCCACCAGTTCCTCGTCCATCGCATCGCGATTCCAGACGAAGAGATCCTGTTTCATCTGGTTTGCCACCATCTGAACCAGCAGCTGACGCTCGGGGCTCTCGGGCAGCGACTGGGCGTACTCGAGTGCACTCTCCACCAGGGCGCCATAGTGTTTGCGACGTATGCGCTTCATCGGATAATGCAGCGGAGCCGGATGGGCCGTGACCTCCTCGGCGGGAGTGATCTCCACGGGATAGTCGATGTCGAGCTGATAACGCGAGATGCGGGCCAGATGGTTCCACAGCTTCTGTTCCATGTCGTCCTGGTTTTCCTGTTCGGCGCGCACTCGGCGCATGACGGCCACGATGGCGGCAGCGCAACGCTGACGCTGTGCACGGTCTGGCAGCGAGATGGCCATTTCGACCATGTCCTGAACGCCGCGCCCGTATTCGGGCATCAGCAGTTGTTCTCTCTGTGTATTGTATTGCATTTACAAAAGGTTTTTAGACTTTATTGCGATGAATTCCTTCAGATAGAAGGGCTCGAAGTAGGCCACGTCCTGATACTCGCCGCGTGCCACAGCACGCTCGGCCAGCGGGCACATGTGGCGGGCCAGCGGATGGATGTCGGGGATGAAGATGGCGTTGGGGTGACGTATCACCTCGCGGCACTTGGCTGCTCCGTTGCCGAAGAAGCATACGGGGCCACGCTCCAGATAGGGCAGGTAGGTCCCGGCCTCCACCACGTCGGCACCGATGGGACGCACTTCCCGCAGCGCACGGTCATAGACTGCGGCGTAGACCTCCATGCGGCGGGCGTCAATCATCGGCACGAGCAGCGCATCGTCGGGCACCTCGTCGTGGTAAAGCAACACGGGGACACACATCACCTCCAGCGTGGGCAGGGCGATGAGGGGCACGCCGCGCCCGTAGCAGACGCCCTTGGCGGTGGAGGCGCCGATGCGCAGACCCGTATAGCTGCCCGGCCCCTGGCTCACGGCCACGGCATCCAATGGTATGGCGTGACTCTCGGCAAAGGACAAGGCTTCCTCAACGAAGACGCCACACGAGACTGCATGGCTCGGTCCTTCCATATCCTCTTGATGTGTCAGCACCGCTCCGTCCTGGCTCAGTGCCACGGAGCAAACCTGTGTGCTGGTCTCAATATGAAGTATGCAAGACATAGTATTCTCTCTTTTCGCCTGCAAAGGTACGAATAAGCGAGCAGAATGCAAAAAGAAAGACGAAGTTTTTCCTTTGGCATGCTCGAGCGGAAGCCGAGCGGGGGAGCAGAGGATGAAAGTCAAAGGGACGCCCCCCCCCCTTTCCACTTCGCTCTCACGGGCGACGAACCGACGGGAGAATGGCAATCGTTCATGTCCGAAAATCGGATGTTTGACAGGCGAAGGCGCATACGACGTCCCTCGGAAAAAGGGGCTTTTTGACCCTTTTTCCGGGTCTTTTTTGTGGGGAAAAGGTAGTGGGGATGGGATAATCTGTTGATAATGAGTGTCCGAAAATGCGGCGTTTTTTCCCGTCTCGCGGTCCTCCGCTCGATTCTACGCGATTCTCGCGTCGGAACAACGTGTTCCGTCGGTCCCAGGAGCACGTTCCTCCACCCTCTGCAACGTGTTGCGGAGAGCGAAATCTGACTCTGTCATGACAAACGCAAAGAATCGTGTAAGGAAATATTCCACATTGCGGGTCCTGGCGGAACGAAAAACTTTGTTTTTCATTTTGCACTTCCCTCGCTTATTCGTACCTTTGTGCCAAGAAAAGAGTCAAAGCATGATATTATCAATGACAGGGTACGGCAAGGCGACGGCCGAATTCCGAGGAAAGAAGATTACAGCAGAGGTGAAGTCGCTCAACAGCAAGGCGCTCGACATGAGCACACGCATTGCACCTCTGTACCGAGAGAAAGAACTGGATCTGCGAGCCATGCTGACAGCCACGCTGGAACGCGGCAAGGTGGACTTCAGCCTGTGGGCCGAACAGACGGACATGCAGGCTGCCACGCCCATCAACACAGAGGTGGTGAAGGCCTATCACAGCCAGATTCGGCAGATAAGCCAGCAGATGGGCATCCCCGAACCGGCCGACTGGTGGGCCACGCTGCTGCGCCTGCCCGAGACGCTGTCGCAGCCCGAGACACAGACACTCGACGAAGAGGAATGGCTGGTGGTGCGTCGCGTGGTGGAGGAAGCCCTTGGCCAACTGACGGACTTCCGCCGACAGGAGGGAACTGCACTGGAGAAGAAGTTCAACGAGAAACTGGACAATATCGCGGCCTTGCTGCAACGCATCGAACCCTATGAGAAGGAACGCACAGAGAAGATACGCCAGCGCATCGTCGAAGGGCTGCGGACCATTCCCGACGTGGAATATGACCAGGGCCGGCTGGAGCAGGAGATGATATATTACATCGAGAAACTGGACATCAACGAGGAGAAACAGCGCCTGACGAACCACCTGCGCTACTTCCGCGAGACGATGCAGACCGGCCACGGGCAGGGCAAGAAGCTGGGCTTCATCGCCCAGGAGATGGGACGCGAGATAAACACCACGGGCAGCAAGAGCAACCAAGCCGAGATGCAGAACATCGTTGTCAAGATGAAGGACGAGTTGGAACAGATCAAGGAACAAGTGCTAAACGTGATGTGACAGCCTCGCCCCCTCCAACCCCTTTCCGAAGAGATGGGGGAGCCTGCACCACGAAGAAATGATAAATGACTAATGTAAGATGATAAACGGCAAATTGTTTGTATTCTCGGCTCCGAGCGGGAGCGGGAAGAGCACGATTGTGCAATGGCTGATGACGCACCCCGAGCTTCGCCTGGCATTCAGCATCAGCGCTACCAGTCGCCCGCCACGTGGCACAGAGCAGAACGGGGTGGAATACTTCTTCCTGACCCCCGACGAGTTTCGGCAGAAGATTGAGGAAGACGCATTCCTCGAATACGAAGAGGTATATGCCGACCGCTACTACGGCACACTGAAGGAGCAGGTGGAGCGTCAGCTGGCAGCCGGACAGAATATCGTCTTCGACGTGGACGTGAAAGGTGGCTGCCGCATCAAGGAATATTATGGCGAACGTGCCATGAGCATCTTCATCCAGCCCCCCTCGCTGGAGGAACTGCGCCGCCGCCTCGAAGGACGCGGCACGGACTCCCGCGAGCAGATCGAGGAACGGCTGGCAAAGGCGGAATACGAAATGACCTTTGCCCCACGCTTCGACCATATCATCGTAAATGACGACCTTGCAACAGCCGAGGCCAAGACTCTACACCTTATCAGGGATTTCTTGGCGATGAAGGAGGAGGGGAGTGCCTGTTAACTGGGAAGAATGATGTGCAGCAAGCAACCCCGCAAGCAAGTGACCTCCTCCTTGGGAGGGGCTGGGGGTGGCACCGCCATCTACGGCGGCACCTTCAACCCCATCCACCTGGGTCACTTACGTCTGGGCGAGGCACTGGTGAGTGAAGGGCTGGTGGAGGAACTCTGGTTCCTGGTTTCTCCGCAGAATCCGTTCAAGGTAAACCAGGAGCTGCTGGATGACGAGGAGCGTCTGCGACTGGCACGGCTGGCTGTGGATGGACGCGAGCGGCTACACGTGAGCGATGCCGAGTTCCGGATGCCCCGACCATCCTACATGGTGCACACGTTGGAGTATCTGCGTCGGGAGCATCCCGACCGCGAGTTTGTCCTCGTCATCGGTGCCGACAACTGGGAACGCTTTCCGCAGTGGTACGAGAGCGAGGAGATCCTGCGCCGCCATCGCCTCATCATCCTGCCACGTCCCGGCTATACGCTGGAGGGCCTGCCGGAGGGAGTCACCGTGGCACGGACACCTTTATTAAATATAAGTAGCACGGGCATCCGCCGGGCCATTGCCTCCGGCAGTTATCACGGCAAGGGCCTGCCCCGCATCGTATGGAACGAGATCAGGAGAAAAGGACTGTACAAAAGCAAGTGACATGACAAGAATCAGAGTAGGAATGGGATATGATGTCCACCGTCTGGTGGAGGGACGCGAACTGTGGCTGGGTGGCATACGCCTGGACCACACGATGGGACTGCTGGGCCACAGCGATGCCGACGTGCTGATACACGCTATCTGCGACGCGCTGCTGGGTGCTGCCAACATGCGTGACATCGGCTACCACTTCCCAGACACGGGCGAGGAGTTTCGCGGCATCGACAGCAAGGTCTTGCTGCGCCGTACCATCGACCTTATCGCTACGAAAGGCTACCGCGTGGGCAATATCGATGCCACCGTGTGTGCCGAACGGCCCAAGCTGAACCCGCACATCCCACAGATGCAGCAGTGCCTGGCCGAGGTGATGGGAGTGGACGTGGACTGCGTCAGCATCAAGGCCACCACGACCGAACGTCTGGGATTCACGGGACGCGAGGAAGGTATCAGTGCCTATGCCACCGTGTTGATAGAGAAAGAGTAGTCGCTCCCTTTCTCTCTCTGAAAGGCGAGACAAATATAGACCACGCGGGCGGGGAATGACGCACTTCATTCCCCGCCCGCGTCTCTACATAGTGCATGCGGCATCACACCTTGGGGAACTTCCACTTATTGTGATATTCCTTGCAAAGATATTTGTCGGCCTCTCTGTCGTGGAACGAGGTGCCGTCCCATGTGAGTTTCTTGCCCGTGCGGTAGGCAATGTTACCCAGATGGGCAAACTTGGCAATGTGGGCACCTATCTGGATGCTGGCGTGACACTTCTCCGGAGTGCGAGCCTTGATGCATTCCAGATGGTTCTTCACGTGCAGTTCCAGTCCGCCCCCTCCATATGGCTTGTGCAGTTCCACTGCCTCCATACGCTTATTGCCGCTGACGTTCTCGGGAATCACCTCCCATCCGTCACGATTCACGACGAGCGTGCCATTCTCGCCCACGAAGCCCAGGCCATGCGTGCGACCGTAGGCGCCATCGTTCACGCCGATGGCATGATCCCAAAGGACGGTGAAGTCATCGAAGGTATAGATGGTCTGCAGGAGGTCGGGTGTCTCGCAGGCATCATCGGGATATCCAAACTTGCCGCCCGAGGCCATGATGGAGTGCGGTGTCGTCACGTTCATGCCATAGAGGGCATAGTCGAGCAGATGGACGCCCCAGTCGGTCATCAGTCCGCCGGCATAGTCCCAGAACCAGCGGAAGGTGAAGTGGAAACGGTTGGGATTAAACGGACGCTTGGGGGCGGGACCCAGCCACATGTCATAGTCCACGCCATCGGGCACGGAACCGTCGGGCTTCACGGGAATCGACGGACACCAACCCTGATAGGAGAAGACACGCACGGTGCGGATCTTTCCCAGCTTCCCGCTGTGCACAAAGTCCATGGCGTCCTGCCAATGTGGGTCGCTGCGCTGCCACTGTCCCACCTGGACGACGCGTCCGTAACGCTCGGCTGCACGCACCATCACATTACACTCCTCGATGCTGTTTCCCAATGGTTTCTCGCAATAGACATCCTTGCCCGCCTCGCACGCTGCCACCAGCTGCAGGCAATGCCAGTGGTCGGGCGTACCTATGATGACGACATCCACGTTCTTGTCCTCAATCAGCCGACGCCAATCCTTGTAGATGCCCTGGGGCTTGCGGCCCTGTGCCTTCTCGACATCGGCCACGCGGCGGTCCAGCACTCTCTGATCGACATCGGCCAGTGCCACACACTCCACCTCGCTGTTGTGCAGAAAGGCAGACAGATCACTGAATCCCATGCTGTTGCAGCCTATCAAGCCCACATGTATCTTGTCGTTCGGGCTTACAGGCATGCGGCCAGCACGGATGATAGACGGACTCAGGAGCAACCCGGCTCCCAGCAATGACGTTCGCTGAATAAATTCTCTTCGTTCCATAGGGCTGATATTTAGTTTAAAGTTAATAGTTCATGGACGAGTCAAGCGGCAGAGCCGAGCGCATCGTTTATAGTTACACAGGCAGAGCGTAGTGCCGGTTCACTCGGCAAAGAAATGTCCAGTCTTATAATAATGTAAGAGACTGGTAACTAAAGCCACGCCCAGCATTGTTATGGCGATACACACGGCTATTGTGGCGGGCATCCACACGGCTTTCAGCGTCGTAGTATTGATAATCACACTGCCGACAACCAGAATCGCAGACAAGGTCCCCACAATCTTCCACATGTCTTTGTGGGAAGCAAACGCCCCATCGTCATTTGCAAACCATCGCAGCCAAGCGGACTTATACACTTTCTTTTGCGATGCGAAAGGCTGTAGCGCGTCGTGCGATGAATCTGGCGACGGGTCACGCGGTTTCCCGTAAATATATCCCTGTGCCCCCTCTATCCAGCTGAAAGCGTAATCCATCGGTATGATGAGAGGCAGACTCAAAGAGTATTTCTCGTATTCCACGTCCTCATAAGGGAGACGCAGCACGTCGGTTTCGGAGAAATACACTCGACCAAACGAATAATCGAAGAATACCAAGCCGCACTCGGCAGCCGTTGTACGTGCCAGTTCGTAAACCTCCTTAGCCAGCACCCACGAGCATTCGCCAAATATCAGGTTGCTTTTTACGGCATAGTTTGTCAGATGTGCTTCCAAACGTGCCTGCACAAAAGGGATATCACCCAGCATCATCGTATAAGCCAACTGGGATGACTCAGCATCACGCCCGTTCATGGCTGGGAAGTGAGAAAGCATCACCTCGTACCATCGTTTCAGTTCCTCGGGACAGATGGAAATATCGTCATAAGTAATGCCTGACTCACGGTCGAGAGATGTTTGCTCTTCATGCCAGGCACTGAAAGCGTCGGCCTCGTGTGGCGCGGCCTCTTTCATACATACAAAAAAACAGAATCCCATACTTCCGTATATATATTATTCTTCGTAGTTCTCCATGCGGAGGTTCTCGCCGTCGAACACGGCGTAGGTCCACTGCGTGATCCAGTCGCCCAGAATCATGAGGCGCGAGGTGTGGGAGAGCATCAGGTCCAGCTCGATGTGGCGATGCCCGAAGAGGAAATAGTCCACTCCGTCCGGGTGAGCCTTCAGATATTCCTTGGCATAGCGCACCAGGAACTCGCGGTCCTCGCCCAGGTAAGGCGGGTCGCCTCCCTCCTGCCCGTGCTTTAGGCGGCTGTGTTTGGCCCAGGCAAGGCCGAAATCAACGCCCCATCGGGGATGCAGAGCCGAGAAGAGCGTCTGGCACAGGCGGCTGTGGAAGATGCCTCGCAGCAGCCGGAAGCTAAGGCTGGGATCGCCCATGCCGTCGCCGTGTGCGATATAGAAGCGCTTGCCGCATAGGGTGGTGAGCAATGGCTCCCGATGCAGGATGACGCCGCACTCGCGGGGGAGATAGTCGCCACACCAGATGTCGTGGTTGCCCGTGAAAAAGTGTACCTCAATGCCGTGGTCGGTAAGCTCGCTCACCTTGCCCAGGAAGCGTGTGAAGCCACGCGGCACCACCATCCGGTATTCATACCAGAAGTCGAACATGTCGCCCAGCATGTACACCGCCGATGCCTCTTCCTTGATGCTGTCCAGGAAGCGCACCAGCTTCTGCTCCTGTGCCCTGTTGTCCGGCACACCGCGCGACCCCAGGTGGGCGTCGGTTATAAAATATATCTTCTTCATCTCCATGCCAAACTATGAACTATGCACTATGAACTATGCACTACTCAAACCCCAGCTCCAGTCGTGCCTCTTCGCTCATCATGTCTTTCGTCCACTCAGGCTCGAAGACCAGGTTGACGTCCACGTGTTGCAGTCCCGGGATGGTCTCCAGTTTCTGCCTCACGTCCTCCATGATGAAATCGGCAGCCGGGCAGTTGGGTGCCGTGAGTGTCATATCGACGGCCAGTCCGGTGCAGTCGTCGCTCACCTCGATGCGGTAGATAAGCCCCAGGTCGTAGATGTTCACGGGAATCTCGGGGTCATAGACCGTGCGCAGCAGTTCGATGACACGTTCCTCTATCTCTATTTTCTCCATATCCGATGTATGTGTGTGTTATAACTTTCCCTCGTTGGCATAGCTGTAGTAGCCGTGGTCCGAGACAATGACATGATCCAGCAGATGGATGCGCATCACCTCGCATGCCCGTTTCAGGTTGGCCGTAATCTGGTCGTCGGCACGGCTGGGGCGCAGGTTGCCGCTGGGATGGTTGTGGCAGAGTGCGATGACGGGCGCTCCCTTCAGCAGGGCATGCTGGAGGATGAGTCTCACATCGACAGCCGACTCCGTGAGCCCGCCACGGCTGAGCAGACAGGTGTCCATCACGGTGAAGTTCTGCCGCATGAGCATTAGGTGGCATTCTTCGTGTGGGAGGTCCTGCAGGAGCGGGCGGAACCATGCGGCGATGTCTTCGCTGGAGTTCATCCTCACCTGTTCCTCGGGCGGTTCACTCTCGCGTCGGCGTGCCAACTCGCAGGCAGCCATGATGGTCACCGCCTTGGCCGGGCCCATGCCCTTGTAGGCAGTGAGTTCGTGGAGCTTCATGCGGCTGAGTCGTTTCAGCCGTCCGTCGCAGTCGGCCATCACACGGCGCATGAGATCGACTGCCGACTCGTCGCTGGAGCCGCTCCCGATAAGGATGGCCAGCAGCTCGGCAAGGCTCAGCGTCGCCGCGCCGCGTGCGATTAGTTTTTCTCTCGGCCGGTCTTCCTCGGCCCATTCGTTGATGTTCACCTCTCTGATTTATTGGTTTACGATTTGCAATTCGTTGTGATAGCTACTTATAGAATGTCTTACGGAATGCTTGCAGCTCCTCGTCGCGCCCGCAGATGCTGCGTAGCCACCAGGCCTTGAGAAAGCCCATGCCATAGCCCATCAGCTGGATGAACGAGGCCGGCACGCTGAGCAATCCCACCCTGAGACTGTGGTTGCGCCACGAGGAATCCACGAAGATTATCAGGCTGTAGAGCAGCAGAGGCAGCAGAGCCAGGACCATCAGCGCTACACCGCCATAGGCCACGACCAGTCCCATGTTGCATCCCGTGGAGCCGTACCCGGCGCAGAGGCCCACTCCGGCCAGCACCAGCCCAGCCAGAAAGACGAGGGCCAGCACGCCGACGCCCACCGTGAACACGGCGGGCAGCATGTGCACTAGCTTCATGCTCCCGGGATGGCGCTTTTCCAGATTAATGCGCGCGATGCCGCTGTTGAACACCTGACGGAAAAACTTGCGGAAGTCCGTCCTGCGTTTGTGCCACACCCACGCCTTGGGCAGCAGGGCTGTCTCGAAGCCAGCCTCGACGATGCGATAGGAGAAGTCGATGTCCTCGCCAAAGCGCATGTGCGAGAAGCCTCCCAGCTGCTGGTAGACCCTCCGGCGGATGCCCATGTTGAAGGAGCGGGGATAGAACTTGTCGAGCTTGGCCTTTCCCCCGCGTATGCCGCCGGTGGTGAAGAACGAGGTCATCGAGTAATTGATGGCTTTCTGCACCGGGGAGAACGAGGGGTGGGCACGGTCGGGGCCGCCAAAGGCATCGCAGGGCCGGTTCTGCAACTCGTCGTCCACCGCCTGGAGGTAGCCCTGCGGGAGCACTACGTCGCTGTCCAGCACTATCAGCCACTCGCCCTCGCTGCGCTCGGCACCATAGTTGCGCGTTTGGCCGGGGCCGCTGTTCGGTTTCGTGTAATACTTCACCGTGAGGCGGTCTGCATAGTGTTCTGCCACGTCGCGGCAGGGCACGCTGGAGCCGTCCTCGACCACAACGACCTCAAAGTCCGTCAGTGTCTGGCCGCACAAGCTCGCGAGTAACTCGTTCACCTCGTCCGGGCGGTTATAGACGGGAATGATTAGGCTATACTTCATCCTTTTCTTACCTTATGCGCGGACAAAGGTACGAATAAGCGGGCACAGAAACAAGGAAAAAGCAAATTTAAATGAATGCCGAATGATAAAACAGGGAAAAGAGGGGAGTAAAGTAACGTGGCGCGTCTCAGTGGCGGGTGACCAGCGTTTTGCGGCCGTTGATGATGTAGATACCTGGGGGCAGCGGGCTGTGCCGGACGATGGTGCCGTTGATGGAATAGATGGTCCAGGGGGCAGTTTTCTCTGCCTGAATGTTCCCGACGGGGCTTAGCTGGTTCTCCCAGTAGGCGATGCGCTCCACCCAGTGGTCCCAGTTGTTGTCCACCGTGGCGATGGTAGGCTTGGGCGTGAAGTCGTCGTAGTAGAGTGAGAAACCGTCGGCCGTGCTGTTGTTCACGTTGGTGAACTCCCAGCTGAAGCGCGTGCCCCTCTGCAGCGTGTTCTCCAGGATGAGGCGCCGTTTTTCGTCGGTGAGGTTGGTGAAGTCGTTGCCGTTGAATGTCATGTGCTCAGCCACGGCCCAGTCGCGTCCGGTCTCGTTCTTCACCTGCCACACACGGTCGTAGGCCTTGTGGTTGAGAGACTTTGTCTCCAGATTCCATGTCCAGTTGATTTGGATGATATTGGCGCAGGTGAGTGCACGCAGAAACTCTATCGGGTTTCCGTCGCGCAGGTACTGTACCGATTCGTTTGCGTCGAGATAGTCCACGGCCACATGGGCACTCTCTCCTGCGACGGAGCGATATGCCTCGGCATCCTCGTTCACCCATCGCGCCAGAAACTGAGCGCGGAACTTGTTCCATGTCTCATTCTTCACGAAGCTCTGCGGCATGGGGAATGTTTCGGGCATGGCCGAAGCGGCGTCGGTGATGCCGTTCTCCTCGCGCCATTTGTTGTATTCTCTGCGTGCATTCTCGCTGTAGCAGATGGCTGTGTTGCCCATGTACTGAGGTTCCACGGTGGTTTCGAAGTAGAGTATCTTCCTGGTGTCCACTCCGCGTGCAAGAGAACTTATATAGCGGTGTACGGCATTGCGGTAGCCCTCATGGTAGATGGACACCACGCGTGTGCCGAAGCCGTACTCCGTATCGCTCACCTGATTGCCCTTCGAGTCGATTGCGTATGCGTCGGGGTTTCGACTCCAGAAGTCGTCGGGGATATTCCCGCCGCCGACGGCATATGTCTCCACGCTCAGACATGGATACATGCCTCGGTTGTACACGGCATTGATGATGCTCCTCAGTGGCATCAAGGACACGTCAATGATGCCGTCGCCATTCTTATCGAAGTGGTGCCAGTAGCAGTTCATCTCTATGGCGTTGTAATGCTTCTCCTTCAGAATTTCCAGCTTTTTGATAAGTGCACTCACGTTGCTGGCGTCGGCATAGTTGATGAGTGGCTTGGCAGCCTTCAGGAACACCCACTTGCCATCCACGTAGAACTTCCCGTCGTGGATGCTCCATTTCGTATAGTCGGGTGTCTCCTCCTGGGCTGTGGCATGCGGCATGCCCAGGGCACATAGCAGCATGCCCAGGATCCACTGCCGGCGTATTCTGAACGTACGTTGGGCGTGTCTTACGTTATATGAGATATTTTGCTTGTCCATAAATATGATGTTTTAGCCTTATGTTTTTCTCAGAAGTCCTTTCCCTCGAAGACGGCTCCCTTGCTGACGGCACCAGAGTGGGACTCCTTGCTTGTGGTGTTGAAGAAGTAAGAGACGGAGAGTGTCAGGTTGGGGTAGTGGGGACGGACACGTGTCTCAGACGAGAGGGTGGGTGTGGTGCGCCAGTTGTGATAGCGGGCGGTGCGCAGCACGTCGTGGGCCACCAGTGAGATGGACATGCGGCCGTGCATAAGTTGCTGGCGTGCGGCCAGGTCGAAGTAGCAGTAGGCGCGTTCGCGACCCTGTGTCAGCCGCTGCGGTCCCACCACATGTCCGTCAAACTGGAGGCTGGTGGTGGGCGTGGCCGCCACTTGGTTGATGCAGCCTACGGCATACGTCCATCCATGGGCACTGGTACATCCCTCGTAGTGGCTGGTGAAACGATAGTTGTGCACGTCGGCATTCACCGTTGCGGTCCATCGTTTGACGGGTTTCACGACGACGCTCAGTTCAGCTCCACGGTCAATCTGGTCACCGGCATTGATAATGGAGTCCAGCGTGACGCCCGGTTCGTAGGCCACGCGAATCTCGTCCACCACGTCGGTACGCCATCGCTGATAAGCCGCTGCGTGCAATGAATGCCCACTCTCAAATCCTTTGTGGTAATTCAGTTCCAGTGAGTGGATGTATTCGGGACGGATGTCTGGATTGCCTATCTTCTTAGTGTAGTAGTCCTCGTAGGTGATGTACGGCTCCATCTTCCAGATACCTGGGCGGTTGGTACGACGAGCATAGGCCACGCCAAAGGTGCCGCGTGGCGTGTTGTAGGCAGCATGGGCCGAGGGGTAGAGCTCCACGCGACGGCGGTCGCGGTCGGCCCCGGCGACGGCTATCGTCATCTTGTCTCTCAGACGGTCCATGCGCAGGCCGGCATCCATGGCGAGGTGGCCGAAGTGGTCGGAGGCCGTGGCATAGAGCGAATGTACCTGCCGATGATAGTCGAAGGGGGCGTGGAGGTCGTCCTGCCACTCGAAAGCCTGTGCCGGGCGATCCCAGTACTTGATATTATAGTCGCCAATCTCGCTGTATGTGACATACTGGTATCCTGCCTCAAACGTGCCTGTGGGGCGGTACTGCCATTTGTAGTCTATCTGTTCGTCGCAGTCCCAGTGGTGCTCCTCTTCGTAACCTCGTGTACCCTCGTATCGGACACCAGTCTGTTCAAACATGTTGCTCTCTGTATATTCGAGCGAGTGCCAGTCGTATCGGTTGCGGCTCTGTATGGACAACTGGTCGCCGCGCTCGTTCAGCCGCCATAGGTAGCTGGCCGAGAGCTGCACCAGCTCCTTTTCCAGCATGTAGCGGTCATGGCTGTCATAGATTCCGGCGGTGTGCAGTCCCAGCGGTAGTGTGCGTTCCTCATGATAGTCCATGTCTCCGCCACGGCGGTTCCGGGTCTGCCCGCTCTGTATGTCAACGCTGAGGAGATGGCGGTCTTCGACAGCATACTGCCAGCCGAGTGTCCCGATGTAGGCTCGTTCGGTGCGGAATCGTTCGCCGTCGGAGAGGCTGGTGGTCTGATAGTCGTCCACGATGGTGGTCTTCTCCTGACGGAAGTCGCTGACGCCTCGGTAACGGTTGGCCTGCATGTTGGCCCATAGGCGATTGCATCCCCGCTGCCAGTCCATGCGCCCGTTTCCGCTCCATCCGCCCAAAGTGGTGGCGCTGGCATTGAGCATGCCGCTCAGTCCCTCTGTCTGTCCCTTACGGGTGGTGATGTGGATGATGCCCACGTCGCCCTCGGCCCGATAGCGTGCGCCGGGCGTGGTGAGCAACTCGATGTCCTGGATGGTGGCGGCCGGTATCTGCCTCAAAGCTGCGGTGCCCGTCAGCGGGCTGGGTTTACCATCGATGTATACCAGGAACTCGCGGCTACCGCGGAAGGACAACTCGCCGTCGGCATCCGTCTGTACCGAGGGAATTGTCTGCAACACGTCGGCGGCAGTGCCTCCGGCAGCGGTCAGTGCCTGCTGCGCATCGATGCGCTTGCGATCCAATCGGTACACCACCTGGCGTCGTTGTCCGGCAACGGTCACCTCTTTCAGCTTCCCCTCGCGCAGTGTGTCGCTCGGTGTCTGCGCCGCAAGAAATTGTCCGCAGAGTATTACCGACAGGTATAGAATCAAACGTTTCATCCAGTTATAGTTATTTATCGGTCTGATTTTCCCGCAAAGTTACATAATATTTTCCGTTTGCCCCTCTTTTCCTGAAATAAATCTGCAGCTGGGTTTCCGTTTTCTCTCTACATTATCTCGTCATTCATTGTAGTTCCGGATATGAGCGAAACAGCAGAGATTGTGCCCTGGTGGTGCGTTGTGGGGGATTGGGGAATAGATTAAGATTAAGGACTTTTTTCAATTCATAATTCACAATTCATAATTCACAATTCATAATTCTTCAACACTCGCTCCGCGAGCAGAAGCGGCAGAGCCGAGCGCACAATTCATAATTCTTCGACAAGCGAAGCGGCAAGCCGATTACCTGGACGAGCAAAGCGGCAGCGCCGAGCGAGGGGACGAGAAGCCGGGTCGGGAGGGACGAGGAGCCGACTGCGGAGGGAGATGGAGCCGGGTCTGAAAGGAAAGCGGCTCGGGGCGGATGGTTGGACGGCTCGGGGCATCTATTCGGACGGCCCGAGGCGTCTGACCGGACGGCCCGAGCCGTCTGAAGTCGAAATCTTTCCTCGCGACCTATATGTCGAGCTGCGGAGTCGATTCTGTCTTGCGGAACATGATTATATGTCTGATTTGCAGTACAAAGATACGATTTCTATTCCAGACTAACTAATAGACAGTAGGGCATTTCGCTGGGGATTAGACTTGGCTATATGTGGATTATTTCATAACTTTGTGCAGCAAAAACCAATCTCCTTTCCGAGGGAAGGCGACGGCATGATGCTGCTCCTCCTTCCTCTCCGAATAACATGAACTATAGAATATTCGTATGAAACACCTCTCTCTCCCGAATGATTCCCTGCGGAACGTCCTGTTGCTGTCCGCCGTTTTCTGCACGCTATGTAGCCTCCCAGTCCATGCCGAATCCGACGTGGACGAAGCACCCCTTCTGATGCTCCGCTTCAGCAAGGAGCACAGCGACACTGAGGAGCACTGGGCCAACATGCTCTCCATCCTCAGGCAGTATCCCGAATGTTGTGATGAAGTGTGGTTCTCCACAGGCACCACCGTCCCTCCTCTCGAAGTTCATGCTGCCCATGTGGAGATGATGAAGCGTGGGAAGGCAGACTTGCAGCGGCTGGGCATCGGCACGTCCGTACAGGTGCAGATGACCATCGGCCACGGCGACAGTTCGCATACTCCCGCTGGTTGGGAGGCCAAGACGTGGACGGGCTGGACGGGCTCCACCGGCGTGGAGGCACGCTATTGCAACTGTCCTCGCCAGCCGGAATTCCTTAATTATATACGCGCGATGGCACGCCTCTATGCCGAGGTGCATCCGCGCACGGTGTGGATCGATGACGACCTGCGCTATGACAATCATTACCCTGCCACGCGCGACTCGCGTCTGGGCTGCTGGTGTGCTACGTGTCTGAAGGCTTTCAGCGACGAGGAGCATCGCATGTGGACGCGCGAGACGCTGGACCAGGCTATGGCCTCTGATCCGCAGTTGGCTACCCGCTGGAAGGCTTTCAGCATCGAATCACTGCGGCGCATTGCCGAGATTATTGCTCAGGAGACCAAGGCTGTCTCGCCCGAGACACGCATGGGATATCAGAAAACGTTCTGGGACGAGGACTCCACCGTCGTACGCGTCATCCTGCAGACACTGGCCCGAGTCAGCGGACAGCGGGTGGACTATCGCCCCGGGGGAAGTGCCTACTATGATCGCAAGCATCCTGCCGAACAAATCGTGAAGAGCATGGATGCCGCTCGCTTCATGCGAGTAATGGGATGTCCCGACTATGTGGCCACATGGTGTCCCGAGGTGGAAAGTTGGCCGCGGCACTATGGGTCGCGCACGGCCCAGTCTGTCCTACTCGAAGCCTTCACGGGCCTGGCCTATGGCATGAACGCTGTGAGCATGTATGTCACGGACCGCTGGGAGGAGACGCCCGAGCTGCAGGCGCGTTCCATGATAGGCCCGGTGGCCGACGGAGCCGATGTCCTGCGAAGGTATGCACACGCCAATCGTGCCACTGAGGCTGTCGGGTTCCGCTGCGACGGCGACGACAATCATCCGCTCTACGAGTTTGGCACGCTGGGCGTTCCCGTACTCCCAGGCATGGGACGAAGCCTGGGTACACTCACCCGGGACGAACTCAGCCCCGTGAGCATCTATGGCGAGCCCTCGTCGGCTGTGCAACGCGTGCGGCAACAGATGGACGAGCGCGCCCCTTCGCCAGTGTTATGCCTATCGCCCTATGTGGGATTGCTGATACCACGTGTGCTGGCCGACGGCACGTTGCGCACCGTAGGGCTCCTGAATGGTCGCATTGACACACAGGGACCCATACGTCTCTGTCTCCGTTCCCTGCCTTCCGACGTGCAGAAGGTGACGTGGCGTGAACTACGCCGAAGGCCTGTCAGACTGAAGATAGAGCGTGACGAGGATGGCGTAGCCTACGTCTCTGTGCCATCTGTCGGAGCATGGAATGCCGGATTCCTGGAGATAGGGACGGTGTCACGGAAGTGAGCAGCTCTGCTTTCGTGCGGCGAGCGCCCGTGGGGATAAATACTTCTATTTCAGTATAGCTCGATTGTTGCATGCAGGGGGCAGTGGTCCGAGAACTGCTCCGTGCCCACCCATGTCTTGTTGTCGCCCAATGTGCCTCCCTGTGTGGGCTTGTAGATTGCCACATGGTCGATGCAGATGTCGGGACCCGTGGAAGGGAACGTCTTCTCGAAGGGCGGGTTCAGGAAGGTGAAGTGCTTCTCCATCTCGCGGTAGAAGGGCGAGCCGGGCTCGTCGTTCAGGTCACCCATGATGATGAAGGGCTTCTGCCATCGCTGTGCCTCCTCGACAATGGTGGCCACGCTGGCCATGCGGTCGGCATCGGTGAGCGAGAGGTGGGTGCAGGCCACCACATAGTGCTTGAATTCGGCCACCAGCAGCATGCGTGGTTCCTCGCGTCCGGGCAGGGCGATGCGGCGCACGCTTCGGGGGCGTTTCTTGCTCAGGATGCCGATGCCATACTTGCCGCCCTGGAAACTGATAGCCGGGGCATATGTGGCGTGCATCCGAGCGTGGCGGCCTATTTCCTCCAATGCATAAACACCGCCGTTGCGCTTCGTCACGCTGTCCACCTCCTGGATGGCGGCCACCTCGGCCCGTGCCTCGCGCAGCACGCCGGCCAGGCGTTCGTGGTCAATCTTCTTGTCCATGCCCTCGCCGTGCTGGATATTGTAACTGGTCAGGTGCAGGGTGCGCGCTCGGCGTGCCTCGGCCGTGCTGCCCGTGAGCAGGAGCATCGCCAGGGCGGTCAGAATCAAAAGTCTTTTCATCGTTGTCGCTGTTTTTGTATCTGTGATATTTTGTCTATTCGCGGATGATATAGTCGCCGTTATTCTGTCTTGGGAGTGTAAGTCTGTTCGCTTTAAACCACCGCAAATTTAGCCATTTGCCGTGAGACGGCCAAGGAAAACGCCCAAAAAAGTGTGTACGCCCACGCCTTTTCTGCCTGTCAGTCTGTCTTCGGCATGATGCGGTATTGCATGGGCGTCACGTGGAGGGTTTTCTTGAAGAAACTGCCGAAGTAAGACGGGTCCTCGAATCCGCATTCCTCGGAAATGATGTTTACGGGTTTCTCGGTATCCTTCAGCAGGCGGCAGGCCTTCTCTATGCGCAGACGGTTGAAATAGTTGCTGGCCGCCATGCCCGTCAGGGCCGTCATACGTCGTGTAAACTGGGAACGGCTCATGCACATCTCCGATGCCAGTTCGTCGATGTCCAGTCGGCCCAGACTCAGGTGTCGATCGTAGATTTCGGACACTTGGGCCAGGAACTGGATGTCTCGGGTGCTCATCTGTGTTTTTCGCGTGTTTTCGGGAATCGGCAAGTCTTGCTCGTCTGTCAGCGATTTTGTCTTTTCCTTTGTAGCCGCGGCATGGCGGATGCCCCACCATAGGGCGCCAACGATTCCGATGGCAGCAGTCAGCGTCAGTAGCAGCAGGATGTGGAGGGGCGGGTGGCTGGCTGTGGCGGCTCCCTGCTGGGTTGTCTCGGCGAGTGCCTCCGCCTGGCTTTTCCGCAGTTCTACGGCCAGATCTTCGGCGCGCTGGCTGTGGAGGCTGTCTGTGAGTTGCAGCGCTTCCTGTAGATATGCGATGGCCTGGGTGGGATTCTCTCCGGCGAGGACATCTGCCATGAGCCGGCATGTCTGCTGCAGTGTGTAGTAGTTGCCTGTCGCGCGGCATATCTGTTCACATTCCGTCAGCGCCTGTCGGCTCTCCTTCCATCGTTGCTGCCGTGCATAGAACTGGCCCAGTTGCTTGAGATTGATGGCGAGCGACTTGCGCTCGTCTGCTGCGCGTAGCGAGTCGATGCTGCGCAGGTAGAATCGCTCAGCCTGTCGGTGGTCTCCCTTCTGTGCATATATGTCGGCCATCTGTGAGAGTCGGCGTGCCGTCTTGGTACGGTCGCCTGCCTTGCGGTCGATGGCGTATGCCTGCAGGGCATAGTCCAGGGCGCGATCCAGCTCTCCCGTCTTTGCATAGATCTCTGCAGCCAGCCCATATCGTACACCCAGGTGAGAGGTGTCCTCCAGTGTGCGTTCTATCTCGATGGCTTTTCGGACATATAGGCGTGCATCGTCCGTTCGTCCTGCCTGAAGGCTGAGTCCGGCGAGTGTGTTGTAGGCTCGGGCGAGGTTGGGACGCTGTCCGCTCAGGCTGTCGAGTCTTAGCTCTTCCTTCGTTGCCTTGAGTGCCACGTCTATTTGTCCCATTCTGGATGCGGCCACGGCCTGATAGGCCAGTGCTTCCTCGATGCGTAGTGTGTCCTGGGCTCTGCGTGCTGCCTGCTCGGCTCTGCGCGCCGCCTGTATGGTGGCCGTCATGTCGGCCTGCCTGTCGTAGAAATAGTCTGCCATGTACAGATGGGTGGCTGCCATCATGCCCTCGCGTGGGGCGTGGCGATCGTGCTGTATCAGGCTGTCCGTGATGCCATCGGCATCCAGGAGCATCAGCAGGCGGTTCACTTCCCCGATGTCTGCTCGCGGTGTGCTGCATATTCTTCGGTAGAGGCTGTCGATGGGAGTCGTCATTGCTGCCGCTGTCCACGTCAGGGCGACGAGGATCATCGTGATTCTGTACGTTTTCATAATTGCCATCTTTTATGTTTTTGACGTGGCAAAATTAGATGAAAGTAGGCGGAAAAACAAGTCTTTCGGGCAAAAAGTGACGTCTGTCTCCTGCTCCGTGCTCTGTGAGAGTCATTGTCTTCGTACACAGATACTTGCCCTTGAAAAGTGTGCAAAAAACGCCATTTGCTGCTGTAAAATAGAATTGAAATCCACAGAAAATGAAAAAAAAAACACAGATGCATAGGCTTCGGAGCTGCTATCTTTGCGACGTCAATTCTAGCGTGATGTATGACTCAATATTTTCGCATATGATATTCACATTAAAAAAAACTGTTATGAGACGTATCACTCTGTTCCTCTCTTCGCTCCTCTGTGTGGGGCTGACCCATGCTGCGGGTTTGTGGTCCCCGTCGATGAGCACGGCACCTGCCGAGACACCCATCTATGTACGTATTAATGTAAACGGCACTCCGGCCTCCAGTGGTCTGGAGGTGGCCGCCTTTGTGGACGGTGATTGCCGTGCCGTCGCCTCGACGGCCGTGACGCTGGGCAGTGGCACGTCGTCCACTCCAGCCTATCTCCTGCGCGTCATGGGCACTGCTGCCGACCAGAACAAGACGATTACCTTCAAGTCTTTCTACAACAATCTGGTCTATAGCTTCACAACGACTGCCACGTTTACGGGCGAGTATGTTACTCCGATTCCCCTCGACCTCTATCTTGATGCCGTGACGGGTATCTCGCTGGTGAACCCCATCAGCATCGTGGCTGCCATCCCCGCCGTCCACGATCTATCGGCGGATGTAAGCCTGAGCTATGACGAAACCACGCGCCAGAACAAGTCCACGCTCGAGAGCGAACTGTCATACGTCTGGACACCGTTGTCAGCCATCCTCAGCGTTACGGGCAACATGCTGACGGCTGATGCCGTCACTCCCCCCGACGGCATTCAGCTGAATCTTATGGTCACCGGTCCCAACTATGGTTCCTCGGTGGCCAAGATGCAGTACAGCGCTGCGGCCAGCACTCAGGTCATCGTGACCGAGCCCGTCATCGGCGTGACCTCCATCAGCGTCAGCCCGAATACCATCACGGCTCAGGTGGGCGACAACTATCTGACGAAAATCAGCGAGCTGGTCACGGTAACTGTGTTGCCCACCGACGCTACGGACAAGTCGTGGACCGCCTCCATCGAGACGTCCAGCACGGCCACCGTCTCTACGGCCAATATCATCACCGCGCCAGGTACGCTGAACGTCACCATCTCCTCCAATTCCAATCCCTCGGCCACCGCCATGCTCGCCATCAGCGTGCCCACTCCCGTCAGCTTCCGTTATCCTGCCGAGCTGACGCTTTCGAAACTCCATGCTGTGGCCGTGAATTTTACAAACCTCGTGGGAAACAATTTCGATAAGAGCCTCGTCACCGTCAGCTTCTCGAATGCGCTGAACGGCGAACCCTGTGCCACGGCCTCGATGGCCGACGAGTCGGGAATGAAATGGAACTTCACGGGACTGTACGTCGGCAACTACACTTATCAGGTAAGCTACGACGGGCAGCCGATGCAGAGTACCGGCGGCACCTCGGCAGGCGTGCTCCACATCCCTGCCGAGGTAGCTCTGAACAGCGCCGGGTGGGACTGGATATCGCTCTACGCCTACTGTGCTGGCCAGACGGCCTATTCGCTCACAAATACCGGAGGCGATTATCTGGCCTGGCTCAACACGGATGCTAACAACCGCATCATCGACGTCCGCTCCCAGGACGCTCTACTCTACAACGACGCCGTATGGGGATTTATCGGAGACATCACCGAGTTGTCGCCGGCCGGCGGAATGTACAAGGTGAAGGCGGCCTACGAGGATGCCAACAGCTGTGTGCTGAACCTTGGAGCAGAGTGTGTGCCCATCACCTCCACCAGCGCCGATTACAATACTATCCAGACGGGCTACACCTGGATCAGCTATCCGATAGAGACCGCCACCACCATCTCCCAGACACAGCTCGCCACCACAGCCCAGGTGGGCGACAAGATTATCGGCAAGACCAGCTCGGCCGAGTTTGACGGCACGTCGTGGCTTCCTGCCGACTTTGCCCTGCAGCCCGGCAAGGGATATATATATTACACGATGGGCAGCGGCGGGTTCCGTCCCAACTTCAATGCTCCGACCGGCAGCGGCGTGAAGCGGCGTTCGCCTTCTTATGCGGTGCCACACGCTGAGACGGAGCCCAGCCCGTGGCAGTATGATGCCAGCCCCTTCTCCGAGAATATGCCCGTCACGGCTGCGCTCGAGGGCGTCGAGGAAGGCGAACGGTTTACGATAGGCGCCTTCGTGGGCAGCGAGTGTCGCGGCGAGGGTCATGCCGTTGCCCCCAATCGTTTCATCATCAACGTGGCCGGACAGCTTGGCGAGACAGTTAGCTTCCGCCTCTACGACCGCGTCACCGGCACAGTCTCCCCTCTCGACCAGCGCCTCACCTATACTCTCCAGCGCGGTTCGCTGCAGCAGCCCGTCTGGCTCAGCCGCGACGGCGTGACGGACGGCGTCCGCTCTCTCTCGGGGGACGCCTTTGGCACGTCGCCGGCCTACAATCTCTCAGGTCAGCGCGTGGACACCGGATATCGAGGCATCACGATTGTGAACGGCCGAAAGGTCATCAAGTAAGGCCCCCCCCGACATGAGGATAAACCGTCGCCTCGGAAACATCGTGTTCCTCTGGCAGTTGGCCGCGCTACCGGCCGCCATTGGAGCCCAGAACATCGCGGAGATAGCGAAGTCCGACCCCCTCATCATCTCCGGGGCCATCGGTACGCGAAACACTTACCGCTACTCCTCGGGCGACAATACGTATGCCTCGCCGCTGGCGGGCTCGCTGTTCCTCGACCTCAACATCTCGCTCTATGGCTTCCAGATGCCGTTCTCGCTCTATTACTGCAATGACAATATAGATTTCACCTATCCGCAGCTCTCGTTGAGCATGAGGCCGCAGTATCGGAATTGGACCGGCTATCTGGGCGAGAATGTGATGCCCTTCTCGGGATATATCCTGAACATGCCGTTCATGGGAGCCGGTGTCGAGTACAAGTCCCGGCACTGGCACTCGGGTATCTTCTATGGTCGCCTGCGCAAGGCAGTCAATGACGACCCCGCTGACCCGCTCTCCCGCTCGCCGCAGTACAGGCGCATGGCCTGGGGCTTCAAGGCTGGTTTGGGCAACCGCAGGAACTACCTGGACTTCTATCTGCTGAAGTCCTACGATGTCGTGGGATCGCTCGATCCCCGCTGGCGGTTGGCGGTCAATGCCCGGGACAACATCGTCTTCGGTCTTCGGGGGAGTGTGGCCCCGCTGCGTTGGCTTTCACTGACGGCGAACGCTGCCGCCTCAGTCTTCAGCACAGACATCACTGCCGACGTGGTCCCGACGTCCGAAGCCACGAAGTGGAACAACATTTTCGACGTGCGCTATTCCTCCCTCATGCGCTTCGCCGGCGATGTGAGTATGAACCTGACCTGGCATGGATTCTCGGCCCATCTCAGCTACAAGATGGTACAGCCCGACTACACCTCGCTCGGCCTCTGCTATATGGCGAACAATTATCAGAGCCTGGGCTTCAACTTGAGCACGACGCCCTTTCGCTGGCTCTCGCTGTCGGCCGCCTTCTCCGGCCAGGCCGACAATCTGACGGCGCGGCAGATGTTCACCACCCGCGGCTTCGTCTATAACGCCGTCGCCAGCGGACGGATAGGGCAGCACTTCGGCCTCTCGGCCAATTACAATGGCTACACACAGGTGCAGGGCGACGGCACCATTCGTGTACAGGCGCCCACCCGACTCCATCGCCAGATGTCCAGCTACAGCCTGGCGCCCACCTTCTCTTCCGACGGCGATGTGCTGAACCACCTGGCCTCGCTGTCGCTGAACTTGACCCAAAATCTCGACCGCAACCCCTATACCACCGGCGAGACCGACGTGCAGACGCATGCCATGGGAGCCTCCTATGCCCTCACCGTCTGCGACTGGGCCACCGACTTTACCCTCACCTTCAGCGACCAGCAGACACGCGGCTACCATACCCGTTACCGCAGCGACGTGGCATCGCTCTCGGCCGGACGCTCGTTCCTGAAGGAACACACACTGCATGCTGCGCTGACGGGCAGCCTCGTATATAATGAGGTGCGGCGACAGTCCAAGAGCCTGTCGATGGGAGGCAGCGCCCAGGCCAGCTATGTCGTGAAGGACTGCCATGCCTTCTCGGTCGCCGTGAGTTTCAATAAATACGGCGACGTCAATCTCTCGCGTCTGCGCAGCGACTTGGGCAATGTGGACTGTTCGGCCACGCTGAACTACACCTACACCTTCGAGTGGAAGGCAATCACGAACCGTAAAAAAACTGAAAGATGAACAAGCTACGTTTCTTTCTCCAGCTGCTCCTAAGCGTGAATCTGCTACCCTCTCCCTTTGGAGAGGGGCTAAGGGTGAGTCTGATGGCCCAGGATGTGATGGTCACCGTGGCTCCCGTGCAGCAGGTGCTGCCACCGCAGGCCTTCCTCTATGTGGCCGATCCGGGACGATACTTCAATATCACGCTGACCAACCTCACCGACGAAGCCGTGCCCGTCTATCTCGGCTTTCAGCTTGAGCAGACGAATCCATCCAGCGACTTGTCCATCTCGACCCCTCCCAGTCGTCAGCCGCAGAAGCCCTATACCATTTCGCCCAAGGGCGTCTATCAACTCTCGCTCGTGGAAATGAAGGAGATGTTCAATCACCTTTCGCTCAGCGAGATTCAGGCTCCGCAGAATCTTTTCTCGGACTATGTGGGAGGCAGCTTCGGTCTGCTCCCCGAGGGCCTCTATACGGCCCGCATCACGGCCTACTATTGGCATCAGCCGGCCTATGCGACGCCTCAGCCGGCCAGCGGTGCCGAGGACGGCCAGTGTCACTTCACCATTTGTTACCGGGCTCAGGCTCCGTACTTCCTCACTCCTGCCAGTGTGGGTGGCGCCGGGGACGAGATGGGCGTGGTCTCCCTGGATGCGCTCTCGCCTGAGTTCACTTGGGCGGCGCCCGTTGTGGCCTGCAATCCGTCGGCCAGCCAGTATGAATACACGATGCGCATCGTGGAACTGCTGCCCCGTCAGGATGCTGCCACGGCCATCGAGCGCAATCCCACGGTTTATCTTAAGAGTGGGCTTGTCTCGCCCATCTGCCGCATCCCCATCGAGGTACTCTCGACCATGAATCCAGCCGCCACCTACGTGGCCCGCGTGCAGGCATTCAGCCGCAACTCCGCCGGCGGTCTGCTGGGCTATACTGAGATAGAGAACGGTGGAAAGAGCGACCTGAAGGTGTTTCGCATCAAGACATCCGAGCCGGATCAGCCCGTGCCGCGCGACGATGCGGAGCAGGGCGAGGAGGACGACGCGGACGGAAAGGGCATCTTTGGCAGTGTCTCGCATGAGGCCTTTCTCAATCCCGACTCGGCTTACACCTATCGTCTGCCGCGCCTGCTGACGCCAGAGTTCGATTCGCTGACGGCGCGCAAGAGCTTTGCCTACGAGGATATCCGCGTCAGCTGGGAGGGTGTCTATCATCTGGGCGGCGAAGGCCAACAGCCCGACACGCTGGTCTTCAGCTATCAGGTGCAGCTCTACGATGGCGGCGCAGTCGTGGACCGGGCGGCGGCGCTTGCCATGGCTCCCATCTACACGGCTGACATCCTGGACGATAAGGACGACGTCGAGTTGAAGCAACTCATTCCCTGGGACGAGATAGGGCAGCAAATCAGCGTGGGCGACTATCTGGTGCTGCGCATCCAGCCCCGATGTATGGGCAGTGGCGTGGCTTTTGCCGAGGACAGCATCAACGTGGTGGACTTCACCCTGGCCGAACACCTGGCACCCAAATACTTCCAGTGCAGCAGCCAGGTGGAGATTACCAACCGTGAGCCCACCACCAGAACGGCCAAGGAATTGAAGGACCAGGTGGTGAGCATCGGCGAGTATGAACTGACCATCGATGAGATACAGGGTTCCGGCGCCACGGGTTTCAAGGGGCGGGGCCGTGTGGAGTGGCGGCCGCTGGGTTTCCCGGCGATGGTCTGCGTAGAGTTTGACAAGCTGCTGATCAACACTGAGGACCGCGTCTATGAAGGCAAGTGCGTGACCTATTCCGACGATGCCGGCAGCGACATGGAGGGAGTGGACCGGCTGTTCAGCGACTGGGGTATTGACAATCTTATCGGCGACGGCCAGTTGCCTGCAGCCCAGTACCTGCAGCCCAGTGCCATGGAGGGCGTGAAGGAGATAGCCAAGAAAATCAACCTCAGCAAGTACTATAGTTATATCAAGACGGGAAAGAACACCTATGACCTCATTGGCAAGGGCAAGATAGAGCGGCTCTACATGCCCCTGGCACTGCCCCGGGACATCAACACCTCGCCCGTCGACATCCAGATTGTGGGGATGACCTTTGCTCCTGACCATGCCACGATGAACATCATGGGCGAGTTTACGCTGCCCGAGAGCGATTATCTGGCAGGCGACATCCTGGTGCTGGGTGCGCCGCGCGTATGCATCTCGCCGGAGAGCATCCTGCCCGAGGGCGGCACGGTGGCCCTCTTGAGCGACTTTACTATCAAAGACCCGAACTCGGCGTTCACGATGACGTTCAAGGCTCCGAAGGACCTCATCACGCCCCGGGACGGCTGCTACGTAGCCTGGAAGGACAATCGGCTGGAGATCTTCGGTATCGACATGGACATGACCATTCCCGGTATAGTGAAGGATGTCGGCGGACAGCCAAGCACAGAAGCTGCGAAACTCACCGTCACCGCAAGCGTGGAGAGCTGGGACGAGTTCCTTGTCGATCGTGTCTCGATGGACCCCTTCCAGGTCGAGGATCTCCCCGGCTGGACGTTCACGGCCAAGGATATCGTCATCGACTTGGCTAAGAAGCGTAATGCCGAGGCCATGGGTGCCTTCCCCAAGGGTTATGACAAAAAGAAGGCTGGCATCGTGGGGGGGGATGTGGTCTGGCAGGGAATGTATATCAACGAGATTTCCGTGCAGTTCCCCACGGCATTGGAAATCGGCACCGAGAACGACCGACGCTTCAAGCTCTCAGCCACGGACATGTTCTTCGACGCGAGCGGTGCCTCCCTTGTGCTCGATGCCGACCAGATACTGGACGTTGCTGCCGAGGGTCGGCTGGGCGGCTGGTCGTTCTCTCTGGACAATGTGGGACTCAGCATCCTGCAGAACAATTTCAAGGACTGTCACTTCAGCGGCACTTTTGGCGTACCGCTCGTCGAGGGCAAGATAGGGTACAGCTGCCAGATACAGAAACTCGACAAGGTGGACGAGGCTTCCAAGACGGAAGGCAAGGAATATGCCTATATCTTCAAGACGCAACAGGTGGACAACCTGAACTTCGACTTCTTCCTCGCCAAGGCGGAGATGAACAAGAAACAGACCTACCTGCTCGTTGAGTCCGTGCCTGAGAAGGGAAAACAGAAGACGCGCGTGGAACTATTGATGGGCGGCGTGATGGACATCGGCGGGGGCAGTATGCTCAAGGACAAGAATCTGGACTTCCGGCTGCCGGGTATCGCCTTCAGCCAGTTCCGTCTGGCCAACTGCAAGGCGTGGGAATCTGAGTTTGAAGACGTCGCCAAGATGCAGAAGGAAGGACAGGAACTGCTGAAGGAAGTGAAGATGAACGGCAAAACCGTCAAGGTCAGCTACCTCATCAGCAACAAGGAATATGAGATCAAGAAGGATGTGTGCTACATCAGCCGCGGGACATGGGGATTGGCTTCGGCACAGAAGACACTGGGGCCGTTCGAACTGACGCTCAACAGCTTCAACGTGGAGTACACCAACGACCTGCTGAAACTCTGCGTGGACGGCAAGGTGACCATTGTACAGGGCCTCGACCTCAGCGCCCAGGCCAAGATGACCATCCAGGCCGAGGTGAAGAACACTGACGACCTGGCCCGCATGAGCATCGCCTACAAGAAGTTGGAACTGAACGACTTGGTGCTGAAGAGTACCTTCGCGGGTTGCACCTTCGACGGCAAACTGCATCAGCAGACAGGCGAGAACTCGGGCTACACCGGAGAGGTGAAGTTTGCCCTCCCTGGCGACTTCCTTATCATCGAGGCCAATGCCGCCTACTATGACTATGACGATGGAAAGGGTACCGCCTACACCTGGGGCTTCCTCCGGGCGAAGATTGGCTCAAAGACCGGTATAGAGATTACCCCCATCAAGATTACCAGCATCACGGGCGGCTTCTACTTCAACTGCCGCCGCGACGACAATGACGAGAAGGGCGCCAAGGCGGAGAAAGGCCTAATCGGTGTGGTGCTGGGCATCGGGCTGAGCACTACGGCAGGCGAGAGTGCCCTGAAGGGCGACTTCGAGATGACCTGCGTCTATGACAAGTACAACAACAGACTCACCTCCTTCGTATTCAACGGCCACATGGAGGCCGTGGATGGCATGATAGATGCCGATGCAAGCATCGTCTATCACCACGACAACACCGACCAGTACCTGGCCCTGAACGTGACGGTGGATGCCAAGGTGGACGCATCGGAACTGGCGGGCAGCATTCAGGCACAAGCCAGCACATTTAAGGACCAGCTGGACAAACTGAAGGAGAAAGCCTTCCCGCTGGTGAAGGATGTAAAGGACGGCCTCGACGACAAGATTGGCGACACCGACGGCGAGACCGAGGGGCATGAGAGCGATGCGCAAAAACCCGTGGAGGTGAAGGCCGGTGCAGAGGTGTCGCTCGACTTTCGCATCACGATGAAGGAGAAAGGCAAGAAATGTACGCCCGTGCGGTGGCACCTCTATCTGGGTAATCCGGAAAGTGAGCAGAAGCGCTGTCGCTTCACACTGATAGACTTTCAGAGCCCCGTAGTCAGCGCGAATATCGGTGCCAACGCCTACCTGTGCGTCGGCAATGAACTGCCCAACAACGGCAAACTGCCCGATATACCCTATAAAGTACGTCAGTTCCTCGACGGCAAGTCAAAGGGCAAGGGTGTGCAGAGCGCCAGCAAGGGCGAGGCCGACATGGCCCGCCAGAAGGCCATGGAAGAGGTGTTGAATCAGGCAGCTTCCGGATGCGGCGTCATGCTCGGTGCCACGGCCTACGGCTACATCGACCTCGATTTTGGACTCCTCTACGGTAACTTCGGTGCCACGGCAGGCTTCGACATCGCGCTGACCAAGTTCAAGTCACCGCAGTGGTGCACCAACTACGGCAGCAACATGGGCTTCCATGACTGGTACGGCAACGGACAGCTGTATGCCTCTTTGGAGGCCGACCTGGGTCTGCGCCTGAACCTCGGCTTCTTCAACGACAGCATCAGCATCCTGAAAGCCGGTCTTGGCGGCTGCTTCCGTTTCCAAGGCCCCAAGCCCAGCTACTTCACAGGTGAAGCCCGCTGCTACCTCTCCCTCTTCAATGGTCTGGTCGATATCGACCGCACCTACGAATTTGAGTGCGGCACGTTCTGCAAGGCCTTCCACGGCAACCCGCTCGATGACTTCGAACTCTTCGGTGACTGCATGGGCTACGAGACCGGAGGCGAGGGATGGAACGACGAGAAAAAGTACGTCAACGCCCGGCACATCCATAATCCCATTCTGCAAACCAATGCCGGCATCGGGCAACACTTCCGTCTGCTGGATGAGAACGAACTCGACCGTATCGAAGAGAAGAGCGGAGCCAGCCGCAGTCAGTTAGAAGCGCAGGCCACCCGGACCTTTGTCTTCTATCTTAATTCGGCAACGCTCTACAAATATACGCTCGACGGCTATAGTGAGAAGTGGTCCGATGGCTACTATGGGAAGACCATCAAGTTCAAGGGCAACGTATCTGGCGTGAAGCACGTGCTGGACCTCGTTGATTTGGACTCCAACAAGAAATACAGGCTGTCGGTGAGAGGATATGCTAAGGAAATAGTGGGCGGACAAGCCGTCAACCCCGTAACCTTTAACGAGAAGACACACAAGTACGAAAACAAAGCCTGGTCGCAGTCCAAAAACTACTACTTCCAGACGGGTCCGGAAGAGGAGATTGGCGACATCGTAGACCTGCAGGAATACGTGGCCATTGCCTATCCGTCATATTACAACCAGTTGAAATATGATGGTGAATACATTAACGCTCACAAACGGGACGTGATGCGTCCCCTCATCGCCCTGACGGATGATCTCTCGGGCAAGGTATTCCAGAATGGTACGTTCCAGTGGCGATGGAAGGCTGAGGATCAAAAGTATTCCAACACTGTCCCAGCATTTATCACCACAACTCTCTATGCCGACCCCAAAGGGCCATCGGACGGATACACCGCCTGCCATGTAGCTTGCAGTGGAGCTTTTAACTGCTCAAAGGGTCAGAAGGGACAATTAACGCTGGAGTACATCCAGACCCATTATATCAACGACAAATACGTGCGTGACACCACGACGCTGGCCAAGCTTAAGCTGATAATTGTTGATGAGAATGACTGGCAGACCTCTGTTATGGATTATGAGAAGCCTTTCATCGGACTGGTGGCCGATAAGATTACACCTATGGCTGAGCTTCAATATTTTTGCTCCGACGAAAGTCTGGTCACGGGCGCAAAGCTTAAGGATGGGAAGACGCTATGCCGTCTGGCTGATGCGTATTGGTATATCGGCTATCTGTCGAATCTCGTTTTCCCGGGTGGCTATCAGATGGACAGCTATCGCTACAAGATGTATGGCACTACCTCCCAGACACTTATCTATTCAGACAAGGGAGGACACTACCACGGTAACCTCTCGAAAGAACCAGAATTGCATGGACGCCAAATGGTGTCGAATACGCATGATCGTATCAGGAATTTGTCGTGGTACACCTACGACCAGTTTAAGGATATCACGCCCTACCCCTTGCCGTATCTGAGTGACCATAAATACAATTATGTGCGCGGTGGTAACAACCGGGTAGCACTCTTCACTCCTGCAAATAATAGCAAAGATCGCCTCGCGAATCTGCTCGATGACTTGCGTGCACCTTACTACGCGGCTGCCGATCTCCAGGGGAGTGTGAGTCGTGCCAGCCAAGATTTGGAGAGATCCTACAATTGGGGATATTCATCTGGTGCTTGGACGAAAGGCGTGGACGAAGTCGTAAAATGGAACAACAAATATCTGGGTTGTATGATAACAGCTAAGAGTGGCAGCGCACGAATGGAGATGCCATATTACCAGATCACCATCGCCTGGACTGCCACTTGGGGCAATGGAGTTTTCTGTAATATGTATAATATGTTGCCCAAATTGGTTGATGGCAAGCTGGATAAACACTGGCGTGCCGAGACCGTAAATGGTAATCCGATGTTCTACCATCTCTATGGAGGCAAAGGATATGCCAAAGATAAACTCGTAATCAATGTGGATAATATTACGGAACTCGAAGCACGTGCTTATCGTGTGAATGCTTACGATATAACTAAAGGAGTTTATTTCCCGATGTCCCATGGTAACAGACTTGACTACAAAGTCATGGGAACGACGCAGAGAAATTATGTCGTATCACAACCCTTGTCAGATCGTTGTAAAGTGGAAAAAGAATTCTAAAAACAGAAAATGCCTATGCGCAGCAAACGAACCATATTTCATCTTTTATTCTTCCTCCTCGCATCCACACTGCTGTTAGCTCAGGAGGAGCAGGATGAGATTCCTGCCGACCTGCCCGAAGGCATGGTGTTCAACGACTCCTTGGAAGTTGTCGAGGACAGCACGCAGTTGCAGGTGGGCATCGTCGATACGAAGATTCACCTGCTCTCCCGCACCTACGGCGACAGCATCGTCCTGCGCTGGGCACCGGAGGACTACGCCACGTGGCGCTACGTGAACCGCGTGGGCATGGATGTGCTGCGCTACAGCGAGGAACATCCCTTCGAGGCAGACACGCTGGCCAGTCGGCTGCGCCCCCTCACCCTGGAGCAGTTCCGGCAGCGCTATCCCACCACGGACACCCTCGCCATGATGGCCGCCGGACTGCTCTATGACGAGAACCGCACACGTCCCACTGCCACCAAGAACCCGCCGGGGACCCTCGGCTCGCTCCATGAAATATATCAGGAACAGCAGATGCGCTTCGGTCTGGCCCTGATGACGACAGAGTGGCGGCGCGACCTGGCCGAGGCACTGGCCATGCGTCTCGTGGACCGCACTGCCAAGCGAGGCAAAACCTATGAGTACATCGTCCGCCCCTCGGAGATAGATACCAGCGGTCAGATAATCGTCCGCACAGGGCACATCCCGGAGGTGAAGAACGAGCGCTACAAGCCTGAACCCTTCGTCACCACACTCACCGACACCACCATTGCCGAGAATACGGTGCAGCTGACGTGGAACAGAGGCAAGTATTCGACCTTTGAGATAGAGCGAAGACCTGCCTTAGACCACTCCCGTCAGAGACGGGAAGCCTCCGGGGCATGGGAGAGGGTGAACGACAAGCCCTACATCGACATGTCCCCCAACGAGCTGGGCGAGGCGGACAGTCTTTATACCATGACCGACCAGGTGCCGCAGCTCGGACGCTATGAATATCGCCTGCAGGCCCACGACGTCTTCGGCGACCTGACAGAGCCGACGAAACCTTTCCGTGTCTGGGTGCGCGACATCACGCCGCCCTCTGCGCCGACCATCACCCTCATCACCATCGACCGCCGCGACAGCACCGACCTCTCGAAGGGCGTCTTCGCCACCTTCCATCTGCGCAAGGACACCATAGAGGCCGATTACCTGGGCTGGCATCTCGTATATTACCACGAGCGGGAGACCAGCAGACAGTGGCGGCGACTCTCACAGCAGATGGCAGCCGCCGACAGCCTGCTCACTCTCGACGTGACTGGGTTCTCCACCGGGATGGTGGCTGTGGCTGCCACTGATACGGCGGGCAATGTGGGCTACTCCATCCCGCAGCTGCTGCGGATCGAGGACCTGAAAGCCCCTGGCGTGCCCACCAATCTGCGGGCCGAGGGCAATGCCGAGGAGGGCACCATCACGCTCACCTGGGATGCCCCCGAGGAAGCGGACATCGACTACTATGAGGTGGCCTATGCCAACGACACCACCCACCGTTGGGTGCTTGCCACCGAGGCGAAGCTGCAGGACACACGATTCGTCGATAGCGTGGATGTCACCGTCAATCAGAAGTACATATATTATAAGGTACGCGCGATAGACTACTCGACCAACCAGGGCGAGTACAGCCAGGTGCTGCCCGTCATCCGCCCGTCGCTGATGCCGCCCGCCGTGGCGCACATCGACAGCACATGGACAGCCGACGACGGGTTGCACATGCGGTGGATAGTCTCTGCCGAGCACTTTGCCGCCCGCCACCTCGTCTGGCGCCGACTGCCGAAGGACAAGGCGTGGACGCTCCTGGCCGTGTGCGATGCAGACTCGCTGGCAGCCTACGACTACACCCTCGACATCACCGACCGTCCCGAGTACAACCGTGAGCAGCGCTACCAGTATGCCATCGAGTCGCTGAACTACAGCGGCATCAGCAGCGGCATGAGCCTTGCCGTCAGCCTCAGGTGGGAGGGCGAGGCCGTCTTTTCCCATCCTCTGAAACTCTTTGGCGAGTATCTGCCGGAGAAGCAGGAGACACATCTGGCATGGGAGATGGACGGCGAGCCGCCCTACCCGGGGAAGTGGTATTTCTGCATCTTCCGACAGGGACCGGGCGACGATACTCCGCGCTTTCTCTTGTCGGCAGCCAAGGAAGACCGCAGCTTCACCGACCACCTCCTCCGCGAAGGCGAGTCGGCCCAATACTACATCCGAATCAAGTATGCCGACGGACGGCAGAGCGAGGACTCGAACATGGTGAGAGTGAGTAGTGAATAGTGAAAAGTGAAGAGTGATGATGCGTCATGAATTATCTTACACACTGCTGGCAGCAGTGCTACTGACGAGCTGTGGCCTGCTCGACGTGGAGCCGGACACCGAGGCGCGCCGGCCTACGCAAATGTATTTCACGCCGGATACCGTCTATGTCATGGTGGGCGACTCGTTCGTCGTGCAGCCGCACTTCGCGCCGGACTCCGTCAACAACAAGTCGGTTTACTGGGTCTCGCTCGATCCGGACATCATCGGTCTGGAACGTGACACACTGGTGGCCATACAGGAGGGCTGGGGGCGTGTGGTGGCCGCCTCGATGGCCACGGCGATGCTGGACACGCTCGACGTCTGCGTGATGGAACCCTGGACGTTGCTCAGCAATGTGTACCCCTATGAGATGGTGGTCTATGCCGACGTCAGCGTCTATGGTCAGCCACCCCGTGAAGACATGCTCGTGGCCGCCTTTGTCGGCGATGTCATCCGCGGCGTGGGCCAGCCCGTCCGTGTGGGGCCGAAGACGCTCCATCGAATCCGCATCTATAACGATGCGGAGATGCCCCTCGACTATGCCGAGGTAAGCTTCGCCTTCTGGCTTTATGACCCGCAGAGCCTGCAACGCATCCGATTCCCCCTCGTCATTCCCTATACGGGCGAGACCTACGGCACACCCTCTGAACCGCTCGAACTGAAAATTGAATAAGAAAAGTCATTGATACCTATGCGTAGTAGATCGTACACATATCATTTTACATCCTGCCTGCTGTCTGCCTGCCTGCTGCTGTCGGGCTGTGTGCTCACGATGGAGGACTACACGCTGTTGCCCGAGGAGGAGCGCGGTGTGGGCCGCCCCTATACCTACGAGGACAGCCTGGTCACCTGCACCTACGAATTCCAGAGCGGTGTGCTGCCCCTCACCTCCGAGGCGCTGGCCTACATCGTAGGGGCAGAGGATAGTACCGTCTATTTCTACGGCCATACGCCCGAGAAATGGCTCCCGAAGGCGGGTACATACGTCTCTGCGGGCAACTCGCGCCTCTTTCCCTACGGACTGGGCCACCGCGTGCTGGAGGTGAAGCCGTGGAACGACATGTATGCCGTCCGCCTGACGCGCGCCTCCATCGACGAGATATTCAAACAGTTGGACATCAAGATGCGGCTCGACGGCTACAGCGTCCCCGGACTCTTCCTCGACGAGGATGTTCCCGACACACTCTACGATGAGGACGGCAACGTGCTGAAGGTGATACCTCCCGACCCTTCCGCTCCCGACAGAGCGCCCAGCGCGCACGGCCTTCGTCCGTTCACTCGGGCAGACATGGAGAACACCTCGCTCGAGCTGAGCCCCGACGGACACACTGTATTCGACTGGAGTTATGTGGATGCCGTCCAGAACCCGTCCACCCGCGTAGGGGAAGAGGTGAAGGATACTTCCTACACCGTGCACAGGAATTTGGAGGTGGCATATAGCCACCCGAAATATGGCGATTTGAAGCTCGTCTTCGACTATGAAAACAAGACGCGAAAGATCATCCGGTCCTATTACGAAGAGAATACCCAGGCCAAGACTTCGAAGCAGTGGTCGCAAGACGAATCGACGGAGAACACCGCCTTCACTGCGGGCATCGAGTATGAGAAAGGGGTGGACCCCCTGGGCTTGCCCGCCTCTCGGGATCTGGATGCCTCTCTCCTGAAACAGATGAGGGAGAAATCGAAGCTCTGCAAGTTGATGAAGATAGGCCCGGCCGGCTACAGCCCCAAAATCCAATCCATCACCATACCTTTCACTATCGGAGTGGTCCCCTGCGCCTTTATCATCAAGTTCGATGCCCAGCTGAGTGTCACCGTGGGTGGCTACGCCTCATTTACGAGCACCGAGACGCAGGAGGTCTGGCGCACCACGGTGGTGAAGAATGGCGACAAGGAGGTCAAGAAGAAGGAACTGATAAACAAGGGGAATCAGAGCAGCCAGGTGGCCGTGGTGGGCTCTGCGGGGGTGTCGTTCAACGTGCGTGTGGCCGTCGGGGCCATGGTGGGCATTCGCGGCACGGGGGTGGGATTCGACGTCGGATTGGGCCACAAGGTGGAGTTCAAACTCACCGGTGAGTCAGAGTCCATCTCCAGCAGGACGGAGGTACTCGGCGATTCGAAGGTGACCTTCAAGTGCGGATTATATTTCGACTTCGAAGCTTTTCTCGACTTCGCCGGTAATAATATCTGGAATGGTCGCTATCAGCCCGATGGATGGGAGTGGTGGTACGTGGACTATAGCGATAGCTACTATCCCGCCATCAATACCAAGAAGACCAACGGGACGTACAACTACGTCTATGACCTGGACATGAAAGGCACCGTCAAGCATAAGCGTAAGCTCTGCTTCAGCCAGCTATGGCGAGGGTGGTTCCAGAAGGAGGGCATCGTGCGGCCAGTCCTGCGCGCCTACAAAGGCACGCTCGAAGACTACGACTACACCGATCTCAAGCCTGTGGACAGCAGCAAGGGGAAGCAGGAGAACTACGTCGCCGAGAAGGACGTCGTCTATGAGTTCGAGTACGAGTCGGCTCCCGAGGAGGAGATACACTTCGTACCCGCACTCTACGTCGAGGAAGAGGAAAAGACATACGAGCTGCGTACGATGCAGACCGTGACTGGACTGCGCCACGGCGATCCCGTGGTCGTGCACATTGAGGCATATCAGGAGTCGGTCGATGAGGTAAAGGACACCTGGGAGTACATCAGCGGCGAGATGTATGACACCTATCGCATTGCGGACGTGCTGCGCGTGGAATGCACCCAGAAACTCTGGGAGGTGGGCGTCTATCTTGACCTCGTAGACTCGCATAATCGCCAGCAGTTCAAGAATCTCAAGGTCTCCATGCTGAAGGCTAACGATGTCGATGGACCCATCCAGGCTGCCGACTATAAATTCCGTCTCCACTTCAGCATCCCCTCCAGCGGGCGCCAGCGCAGTGTCTTTGGCGTCCCCCTCTATCCCATCATCACCATTCGTCCCTATGCCGTCATCTACAAGGGAGACGGCCTGGGCACCGAGGAGGTGAAGTATTCCTCTAAGCAGTTCAATCTGAAATTCCCCTACACGACTAGTCACAACTACCGGGGTGCCCTGGAGGTGACACACTGAGGGGGCGGTGTTCGCCAACGAACGTAGTTTAAATGCAAAGGAGTGAGTGCAGTGTTCATCTTCTTCTCGATTGCTTTGATTCTGATTGGCATTGTTCTTCTGAATTTTAAATGGTTTTGGTCAAATTGAACTGATTCTCTCGTGTGTGTCCC